>DQCR01000013.1 GCA_003533785.1 Flavobacteriaceae bacterium | reverse complement strand
ATCTATATCCCATATCACAAAGTTTAATGCGCCATTATTTACAGCATCAGTAAAATAGAATTTAAGATTTGCTCCCATCCTTTTCCAAGTACCCTTAAGAGGTGATGTTATAAGAGTTCCATTTTCTAATATAGTTCTTGCTTGACCATCAAGAGTACCGCTATTTTTGGAGGAATTAATTGATGTTACTTTAAATGCAACATATACGCTTCCGTATCCACTTATTTGACCCTCAAATGTCATGTCGGAATACCCATCTCCAGGAATAATTGTAATTATATCAAGAACTCCACCTCCTTTTGGGTTTGTTAGGTCCTGGCTAAAAGTAAATGCATTAAAAAATACCGTTAAAAAAAGTGATATAAATAATTTCTTCATTTTAATTGATTAATGGTTAGTAATACTTCTAAGATATAGAGAATGGGTTATATATCAAATTACCTCCCCCTTGTTCAAATTGAAAAACCGTTTTCTAAAACCCATGCCCCTAAAATTAGTTTAGGGATGCCAGAGAAGTTTTAGACAATTATTTATATATAAAATCATACTCAACATTATTCATACCAATAAACTTTGTCACATAATTACACAAATACTTTTGTCATATATCTGTTAAAAATCACCAATCGATATGGCCGCAACTAAGAAACTCGTCAGTTTTGACTCAGAAGCATTTAACAGTAAGATGGCTGAGTGGAAGAAAAAAAAGGAACTAGAAAAAGATATCATTGCAAAGACTAAGTTTATGTTTGGAAGTCTCGACTGGACACTTAAACCTAGTGATCTATTTCCTAGTCCCCACCTAAAGATACACAAACTAATCGAGAAGGTTTTTGCAGATCAAAACCCTATGGGGCTGTCAGGCAAGAAGCTAGCCGAGCTGAAAGACATTGATGTGACTGAATTACTAAGCAATCAAGTGTATCAATATCTGAAGCTGGAGAGGTTTATAAAGGCTTATAAGGACTTTTTTAAAACAAATGATCTGATCACAGTTTACCACATGGAACAGATCATACAAGCCACCAACACACGAATTGTAAGAGGTAGGGATAACCAGTTAATGGCCAACCCACAATACGTTAAAGATGCCATTTGAAATGAGAAGAGTCACCCTGCTCTAAAGGCTTAGAATTAACACCAGAAAACCAAAACTTGTGAAAAAATGGAGGTGGAGCAGGGACTCTTTCACAGCAATTGTAAGAACCTAACTAATCTTACATAACAAACATAACTCACAATCATCTTTAAAAAACTAACAACCAATAAGAAGAAATTATAATGCCATTTGAGAAAGGACATAGTATTGGTAGACCCATTGGCTCAAAGAACAAGGCTACAGAGCTTAAGAAAATCATCCGTCAGGTAGGCACATCTTTTACAGCAGAAGAGATCATAGAAGACCTTAGAAAGATGTCGCCAAGGAGCCGCGTAGATGCCCTCATGCATGTATGGAAGTACTTAGAGCCAACTAAGAAGGCAATCGAGGTTGCTGAGGTATCTGATGAGGAGAAGAAGGAAGAATACATCCAAAGATTAATGGATATTCCATTAGAAAACTACAACAAGCTCCATGGAAAAAACTGAAGCGTTTTTAAAAGACAAAGTAGTGCTGGATAAGCAGGGACAACCTAGAAAGGCTTTCTATGACTTAACAGTCTACAAAGATGCCAGATCAGCACGAATAGCTCAGGAGTACTATGGCTGTTCCACAGCATTTATTGACGAGCAAGGCAATGAATCTTTCTTTTTGTTCAACACAGTCATTTCATTTAAATTTTGATTCAAATAAGTCTATATGGTTTTTGTAGTTTTACTGAATGCACAAATACATAAATAGAACTGCAATAATTTTGTATTTAAACCTTTTGATCGCACTAATTCATGTTTTACATGAGTTTGAAATCCTAAATTTCATCCCAGATAAATACTACTTCATAATTCCAGTATCATTCTTGTTGACATTAATAGTTTGGTATGGCCTTTTATCATTGGATAAAAATAAATGATTCCCATTGGAACTTTTAATCGAGGGTTTTTTTAAGTGCCTGATTTTTGGTAACTTAGGAAAAAACGAAATCATGAATGAAGTATTAATTACCACTGTGTTTATAGTTATCCTTGTTTCAGGAGTATATTTTTATGCAGGATACTTAACAAGATCGGGTAAAGCTGAAGATGCAGACGGCAATCTTATTCCTGACGAATGGGAGGAAAAATTTGGATGGTTTTTTAGTGCTAAAGGGTTAATTATGTTTACCCTAGGTTTGTTACTTGGATACCTATTAGGGAATCAATTTCCCATATAATTTAGCAAAACAAAAAATATAGATTTCAAATTTGCTATCCAACCCAACTACACCCCCTTTTAATCGGTGGGGTTTGTCGTTGTGTCGCTTATTGTTTCGATCAAATAGGTCATACTGAAATTAAGACTTATACTCATCTGGTATTTGATCACTTTTAGCACTGTTGTAAGATCTACAAAACTGCTGATTATCCCGTTTGAGGATTTCGTAATTACTACTCAACCCAAACAGCTCTAAAAACACAAAAAACAACGCTAAAAGTCCTAAAAATGGCTTTTTGAGAGCATTGTAAAATCAATAATTATTGCTAACTCTTCAAAAACCCATTGAACAGTGGCTTTACACTTTCAACTTAACTTAATGTCGATTATCTAACAACTGAGCCAGATTATGGAATCTCTAAAGATTATGGAGAATCGCTGAAAATCAAATAATCAGATTTTCTTGAATATTCAAGTATTTACAAATACTTTTCTCCGAGTTTTTGGGCATCGAAGTTACCCTCTGGATTAATCGTTTTAAATCGTTGTTTAATGAGCTCCTGTAATTCAAGAGAAACGTTGCATTACTACTAGAGGATAATATCCAGGTTGAGAGTGAATGCTTTATTGCAGTTCATGAAGTTTGTCTTCCCTACCCAAAAGCCTATTGAGGTTGAAGATGCATCCAAGTCAGATTCCAACAGGGAATACCTCCTTCAGCTCTTGGAAGTATCATAGGAAAATTTGATAAGCTACATGGACTTAATTGACCAGTACTTACAAGATGGATTAACTTTTACCCAACGTAAATATTAAATTTAATTGTAAATTGCAATTAAACATTAATAACCATAAACATGCAATTTTCACCAACGATATTCTTACTACTATTTAGTCTCCTTGGCTTTTCACAGAACAAAATATCGGGAATGATTGTAGATGAATTCGAACAGCCCGTCCCCTTTGCAAACATTTTATTATACACAAAATCAGGAGAATTGACTGATGATCGAGGAATCAGTAATGAAAATGGTCTATTCCAGATTAGTACAGGCCTGAAAGGGGAATACTATATTATTTCTACTTCCATTGGTTTACAAGATGAACAAAGTAAAGCGTTTTCAATTGATACAAATTCCCAAGTCAAATTGGGTCAGCTTGTAATGAAAGAGGAATCTTTTGAATTGAATGACGTTAAGGTGGTGGGTAAAAAAATTCCTTACAAAAAAGAAATTGATCGAACCGTTATCGATTTAGAAGACGACTCCTCTACAGCAGGGTCTAGTATTTTGGATATCCTAGAACGGACGCCAGGCCTTATTGTGGATCGTCAAAATGAGTCAATATCCATGTTAGGTAAAAGCGGAGTTCAGGTCATGATCAATGGTAAATTGAGTTATATGCCTGCCGCAGCGCTTGTACAATTTCTTAATGGAATCAATGCAGAAAACGCTAAAACAGTTGAATTGATTACTACCCCTCCTGCCAAATTTGATGCGGAAGGCAACGCAGGATTTATCAATATTGAACTCAAACAAAATTTAGAAGCAGGGTATAATGGAAATCTTACATCTTCTCTGAGTGCAGGAGATAGACGATTGGCTCAAAATGGCAGTTTGAATTTCAATGTAAAAGCAGAAAAATCCAATCTTGTATTTAACTATTCGGTCAATAATAACAATTTGCCTATTTCCTTTGAAGCCGATCGATTCATAAGAATTGACAATACAGAAAACAATAGCTTTATTAAAGCGACTAGGGACAACAATCGTGTCGTTCAAAACCTTCGCTTTTCTTATGATGTGGATCTCAGTGAAAAAGTTAATATCGGCACGGTTGTTTCTGGGTATTCCAATGCATACCGTATGACCGAAGATAAAAACATTCAAAATTCAGGGACAATAAACAGTGAAGATATTTACTTTTCCTCTGAAGACAATTTTTGGAAAAATGCTCAAATTGGGGCATCTGTTTCTTACAAAA
Organism: Flavobacteriaceae bacterium; assembly: GCA_003533785.1. Lineage (GTDB taxonomy): Bacteria > Bacteroidota > Bacteroidia > Flavobacteriales > Flavobacteriaceae > UBA11891. The sequence continues at coordinate 23,893 of DQCR01000013.1, read as the reverse complement.
CGTCTGAGAAATCCAAGCTTCAAATAGCTTACGATTATCTCAAATACGATAATGATCAGCCAGTAGATTATCAAATAAATCTTGATAACGGAGGATTGAACAATCAGTTTTTGAATTTAAATTCAACCAAAAATTCTCCATTTAAAATCGAGGTGTACGCCTTGGATTTCGAAACAGACCTCACTTCATCCATCAACTTCACTTCCGGACTCAAGTACGTATCTAACAGCTTTATGAACCGTAATGAACTATTTCGTGATAATGTATATGATGCTAATTTTGCCAATCAAAGTCAATTGGAAGAGGGTATTGCTGCTGCCTATGCTCAAATCCGATCCAGCCTAGGCGAAAAACTTACGCTTCAGGCGGGTCTTCGCTACGAAGACACAGACACAAAATTAACTTCTTTATTGACTAATCAATTGGTGGTTAACCGCGAATACGGTAATTTTTTTCCTTCTTTATTTTTGGGTTATAAGCTTAATGACTTTAACAACTTAAATTTTTCTTATAGTAAACGGATTAATAGGCCTGCCTTTACAGATATGGCACCCTTTGTTTATTTTGTAGACATCAACCAGGCCTTTCAGGGAAATGTAGCTTTACGGGCATCTTTCACCGACAATTTACAGATAGACTATCGATTTAAATCGATTAATATCAGCCTGCAATACACCGATGAAACGGATGGTGTTTCCCGTTTTCAACCCAGTGTTGACCCCGAAAGTGGTTTTTTGACAATGATTTCAGATAATATTGACAAACAGCAAACTTGGAGTGCCATTCTCAGTTATTCATTTTATCCAATATCACAGTGGAATGCCCGATTTTTCACAACCCTTTCACAAACTATTTTAGAAGATACAGTAGATGGTGCTCTCTCACGAATCGAAAATTCAAATATCAGATTCAATTTAAACAATAACTTCACTCTTGGAAATGGAATCACTTTTCAAGTATGGGGCTTTTTCCAATCTCGCTCTATTTTTGGAATCAATCGAATCGATCCAATCGGATCATTAAATTTATCTCTACAGAAGAAATATAAAAACTTGACCTATACGCTCAATGGCGACAATATATTGGACACTCAAATTTTTAAAGTTTCATCAATGGGATCAGAATTATTTACCCAAATTATGCGGTGGGATTTTCGTCAGCCGCAAATCAAGTTTTCCATTCTGTATAATTTTGGGAATCAAAACTTGAAAATGAAGAAAATCAAATCAGCTGAAGAAGCGAAACGGATCAAAGTGTAAGATCATCTTTTAACTAAGTTATCTTTTTAACAATTCGTTCCATGGCCAATCGACGCGATCCTTTAATTAGGATATTTTTCCCCTTAAATTCAGCTGGATTGATCCTAGACAAAAAAGCAGACGTTGAAGTATGTTTTTCCAAGTTTGGTATAGAAATTTGAAGGGAAGAGAATACTTCGCCAATTATAACTACTTTTTCATGTTCTTTTTGTTTAATATAATTAGCTAGTTCTTGATGTTCTTTTTCTTTGTATTCACCAAGCTCTAGCATATCCCCTAAGATGACCACCCGGTCTTCTGTAAATTGTTCATAAAAGCTATCCAAAGCAGCTTTCATACTTGAAGGGTTGGCATTGTAAGCATCCAAAATGATGACCGTCCCCTCATTTTCAATACATTGCGATCGGTTGTTGACGGCTTGATAAGCCTCAATAGCCGATTTAATTTTTTTAAAGGGAACTTGAAAATGTTTCCCTAGGGCATAAGCCGCTGCAATATTGGGTAGGTTGTAGCTTCCGTGGAGGGGGCTACTTAGGTTTCCTTCTGCTGTTTTGACAATTAATTCATCAGGATGGGATTCATACTGTACTTGAAAAGCACAAGACGAATCCGTGCCAAAAGAGCTTTTTAATAGATTCTGGCTCAATTCCATTTGTTTGGCATCGTCTCCATTAATAAACGCCTTTTTTTGATTTTTTTTCAGATAGCGGTAGAGCTCAGATTTTCCTTTTATAACTCCATCTGTCCCTCCAAAGCCTTCTAAATGGGCTTTACCAAAATTGGTAATATAGCCCAAATCAGGTTCGACAATTGCAGACAAATTAGCAATCTCTCCAAGATGATTGGCACCCATTTCAATAATAGCGATTTCTGCATCCGGAGGAATAGCCAACAACGTTAATGGAACACCAATATGATTGTTGAGATTACCTATCGTTGCTGTGGTTTTAAAATGGCTACTCAACACGGCTGCCATCAGTTCTTTGGTGGTTGTCTTTCCATTACTGCCTGTAAGTGCAATGATTTGTGTGCTGAGTTGTCTGCGATGATAGTTGGCGAGTTGTTGCAACGTGATTAAGGGGTCATCCACTGCTATGAACTCTTTCACCCTCGAAGAGAATGCCTTTTTCTTAGATACTACAGCGGCGATAGCCCCTAATTCTAGTGCGGTTTCCGCAAAAGAATCAGCATTAAAATTGGGCCCTTGTAAAGCAAAAAACAACCCCCTTGGGAGGGGTTTTCTTGTGTCTGTGAAAACGCCTTGGGATGCTAAGAAACGTTGATATAATTCAGCAATTTCCATAGGTAAACAAAAAGGCATCTTTAGAAGATGCCTTTTTGTTGGAATTATTTAGAACGCTTGTGGCGCGCTGTTTTCTTGATTTTATTTTTCGAACCCACGCGAGACATGGCACAACGGAACCCGATGTAGTCGGTGGCGATGTATTGGGGAAGATAACGTCTTTGGGCTGGGTCAAGCCAGTAAGCACGGTCTTTCCAGGACCCCCCCTTATAGACTCTTACTTCATCAGTGATTAATGAGGTTCTTTTGTTGGATTTATCTACCGTAACGATACGATTCCCTTCAGCGTCATAGGATACTTTTGCATGAATGGGGGCATTGTACATCATATTGGATTCCGGTTTATTGGATTCCTCACTATTTTCATCGGGGAGATCACGAAATTTCTTTGTGGATTCTCTATCCCCATCACGGAAGTTGCGATTGTCACTTTCTGAAAAATTTTGTCGCAGAAAGGTTTCTTCTTCGTCTATGGCTTCTTCCACTATGTTTCCTGGTATTTTCTTTAAGTATACTTTTCCATTCGGAAGGGTATCGAAGACCAATTCATCTTCAGGGACTATTTCGGCTTTCCCGTCCTCACCAATAACGCTTTTGGTGTATATATTTCCTCGGTAATAATTGAAATCATTATACTCGTCATCAATGATAGGACGATAGACATCGGAAACCCATTCGGCTACATTTCCAGCCATGTCGTATACTCCGAAATCATTGGGTGGGTAGGATTTAACTTGTATGGTGATGTCTCCTCCATCATCAGACCAACCAGCGATTCCGCCATAATCTCCTTTACCAAATTTAAAGTTAGCCAATTGATCTCCCTCCGTTCTTCGTTCTCCTGAGCGCGTATATTCTCCCGACCATGGGTATTTTTTCTTCCCTCTATAGGTATTGTATTCTCGATCACCGACCAAAGCAAGAGCAGCATACTCCCATTCCGTTTCTGTGGGCAGTCGGTAGGATAGAAGAAAGAGTCCGTTCTCAATCTTCGCATAATTATTAATGGTCGCCGTATCTTTTTGAACGGTTCCTCTTTTCCCTGAATTGATAAGAGGGGTATTATTTTCACTTAAGCTATCTGTTTTTCCTCCATAGGAAACTTCTGGGCGTTGCAAATAGGTTTTTGTATTGAAGGTACTATTAGCATCTACTTCGGTGTAGCGGACGTCTTTTTTTACAAACCCTTCACGTTCTAAAATGAATTCATTCACTCTATCAGACCGCCATTCTGCATATTGAACCGCTTGCAACCAGTTGACACCTACGACAGGGTATTCTGAATACGCCGGATGTCTGAGATAGTTGGTTGTTAGTTCTTCAACATAACCAAGAGTATTTCTCCAGACTAATGTATCGGGAAGCGCACCGTTGTAAATAAGTTGATAATCAGGATTTTGAGTTGGAAATACAGTTTCTAACCAATTTAAGTATTCATTGTACATCAAATTGGTAACCTCTGTTTCATCGATGTAAAAAGACATCACATGTTGTTGAGTAGGAGCATTGTTCCAGTCGTGCATAACGTCGTCTTGAACCTGTCCCTTGGTGAAGGTACCCCCTTCAATAAAGACTAGGCCTGGACCTGTTTCTTGTTCTTCAAAATCGGTATTGTATTGAAAACCACCACTTTTAGAGTTGATGGCCCAACCAGTTCCTCGTGACATGTTGTTTTTTCCACAACTTGCCAATAGCAGGGCAAATATAGACAGGCTAATAAACGATTTAAGATATGATCTTTTCATGTGCATAGTACTACTACAAATATAGAATATCATTTACAAATAGCATATGTAAAGTAATTCACTCTATATCTAACGTTGGATATTAATTCTTAGTATGTAGGTTATTTAGATTTCTAAAAAAAGTAGTTTTAAACAGGCTATTTACACACGAAAACCCTTGTTTGAACGTTTTACAGGTGTATGAACTTATCCAAATCAATTCCTTGTACTTTGTTAGTGATGTTGATATACCCAGTCATCATTTGGGGGCAAATCAACGAAAGAGTGATCGTGACTGGAGTCCCTTTTGTCCTAATTACTTCCGATGCGCGGGCCGCAGGGATGGGAGATGTTGGAGTTTCAACAACACCGGATGCCTATTCCCAACAATGGAATCCAGCGAAATATCCTTTTTCGGAAGTGGAAAAAGGGATTGGAATCAGTTACACTCCATATTTGAGCAAGTTGGTCAATGATATTTTCTTGGGTAATTTGACGTATTACAAAAAAATAGGAGAGCGGGGGGCTTGGGGAACGTCATTAAAATATTTTAGTTTAGGAGACATCCAATTCAATGAAGTCATTTCAGGTACAATTGTCAGCCAGGGTGTGGAGCGCCCGAATGAGTTAACGCTTGATTTATCCTATTCTTTAAAACTCAGTGAACAATTTGCCATGTCAGTAGCTGGGCGTTATATCCGATCAGATCTAAAATTATCTTCCGATGGTGATGCAGCATCAGCCAATACATTGGGTGTGGATATAGCTGGTTTTTACCAATCCAAAACTCGAAAAGTAGGTAAAAATGACATGCGTTTTCGCAGTGGATTTAATCTCTCTAATATTGGGCCTCGGTTGGTTTATGATATTGGTGGACAGAAAAACTTTTTACCCACTAATTTAAAAGTCGGAACCAGCGCAGATTGGATTTTTGATAGTGACTCCTCGATGAGTCTCAATTTGGAATTCAACAAGCTTCTTGTTCCTTCTCCTGTAGCAACTATAAATGATCAAGGGACAAGTGTCTATGCGCAACCTGATGTAAATTTTCTTAGAGGTATTTTTGAATCCTTTAATGATGCTGAGGATGGCTTTTCAGAAGAATTAAAGGAAATTACTTGGGCTGCTGGCTTGGAGTATAAATTTCAAAATGTATTGGCCTTACGTACAGGATACTTTAATGAAAGCAAGGAAAAAGGAGCACGAAGATATATAACCTTTGGTGCCGGTTTGTTAATCAATCAAATGCAGGTAGATATTTCCTATTTATTTTCCACGTCTTCGGTTCGAAGTCCTTTGGAAAACACCTTGCGTTTTTCATTGAGTTTTGATTTGGCGAATGGCATAGAACTTCCTGAGGAGGAATGATTTTTCACTCTTTCATCTGGAATTAATTAACTATTTTTGTACTAGAATTTGAATTGTAACCTATCCAATTGGATTTATGAAGAAAATCACCAAGCAGACCTATATACAATGGTACAAGGATATGCTTTTTTGGCGAAAGTTTGAGGACAAATTAGCGGCAGTCTATATCCAGCAAAAAGTAAGAGGATTTTTGCATCTATACAACGGTCAAGAAGCCGTGTTGGCTGGTTCTCTCCACGCTATGGAAATTGGCAAAGATAGAATGATCACTGCCTACCGAAATCATGTGCAACCCATCGGCCTAGGAGTAGACCCCAAAAGAGTGATGGCCGAACTTTTTGGAAAGGCAACAGGGACTTCAATGGGACTTGGCGGATCCATGCATATTTTTTCTAAAGAGCACCATTTTCATGGAGGTCATGGTATTGTCGGGGGACAAATTCCCCTAGGTGCTGGGATGGCCTTTGGAGATCAATATTTTAAAAGAGACAATGTAACGCTCTGCTATATGGGAGATGGCGCTGTCCGTCAAGGATCGCTTCACGAAACCTTGAATTTGGCAACTTTATGGCAGCTTCCAGTAGTTTTTGTTGTTGAAAACAATGGATATGCCATGGGAACTTCTGTCGCTCGAACAGCCAGTCATCAGGAGATATGGAAATTGGGGTTGGGCTATGAAATGCCTTGTGAACCTGTTGACGGAATGGATCCTGTTGCTGTAGCCAAAGCGATGGACAAAGCAATCCAACATGCTCGAGCCGGTAAAGGGCCTTCCTTTTTGGAAATGAAAACCTACCGATACCGAGGCCATTCCATGTCGGACGCACAACATTATCGAACCAAAGAAGAGGTGGAAGAATATCGCAAAATAGACCCCATAACTAAAGTGAAAGAAACCATTCTCACAAAAAACTACGCTTCTCAGGACGATTTAGATATTATTGATAAGGAGGTAAAGACGAGAGTCGCAGAGTGTGAAAAGTTTGCCGAAGAATCTCCTTTTCCAGAAAAACAGCTTATGTACGATGCCGTATATGAACAAAATGATTATCCATTTATAAAGCATAAAATAGAATAGATGGCAGAAGTGATTAACATGCCTCGATTGAGTGATACAATGGAGGAGGGTACCGTAGCCCAATGGTTCAAAAAAGTTGGCGATAGCATTAAGGAAGGTGACATTTTAGCTGAAATTGAGACCGATAAAGCGACTATGGAATTTGAAGCTTTCTACGAAGGTGAATTGCTTCACATTGGAATTCAAGAGGGAGCTTCAGCTCCTGTAGATACCCTGTTAGCTATAGTGGGTGAAAAAGGCGAGGATATTTCAGCTCTATTAAGTAATGAAATGCCATCGGTTAATGAAAGTCAAGAAGAGGTATCTCAATCAACAACTCCAGAGCCAAAGGAAAAAACAGATACAATTCCCACACCTGTTCCAGAAGGAGTTCAGATTGTAAAAATGCCACGTTTGAGTGATACGATGGAAGAAGGTACTGTTGCCACTTGGCTAAAAAAAGTTGGAAACACTGTTCAAGAAGGAGATATATTAGCTGAAATTGAGACCGACAAGGCCACGATGGAATTTGAATCCTTCTATTCGGGTCTATTACTTTATATAGGAATCCAGGAAGGAGAATCAGCTCCTGTTGATGCTGTTCTTGCAGTAATAGGTCCAGAGGGCACCGATGTGGCAGCCGTTTTGGCTTCTGCAACTGAAGTATCTGTACCATCGGCCACAGAGAACAAATCTCCAGAGACGGCTAGCATTTCTGAAAAAACAGCAGCAGCCCCTCCTCCCGTTCAAGACAAAAAAGAAGTTTCTAGCCCTCCTGCTAGTATACCAACTCCTAACGGAAGAATCATTGCGTCTCCATTGGCTAAGAAAATCGCTGCTGAAAAAGGGATTAATTTATCCCATATTCAAGGGACAGGTGATCACGGACGAATTGTCAAAAAAGATATTGAGTCCTACCAGCCCAGAGGCACTGTCGGAATTCAGCAAGCTGCAGGAGTGGAACAAATCACCGAACTGGCCAATAGTCAAATGCGGAAAACGATTGCCAAACGCTTATCCGCATCAAAATTTTCAGCACCTCACTATTATCTAGGTGTTGAGTACAATATGGATGCTGCCATCGCTTTCCGAACGCAATATAACAGCCTGCCTGATACTAAAATATCTTTTAATGATATTGTGATCAAAGCCGCTGGAATGGCATTGAAAATCCACCCGGAAGTAAATTCTCAGTGGTATGACGATAAAATTGTGCACAATCATCACGTTCATGTGGGCGTAGCTGTAGCCGTAGAAGACGGACTTCTAGTACCCGTATTAAAATTTGCTAACGAGTTGGCTTTGCCTCAGATTGGCCTTCAGGTGAAAGATTTTGCTTCGAGAGCTCGAAACAAAAAATTGACTCCAGCAGAAATGGAAGGAAGTACCTTCACCATATCTAATTTAGGAATGTTTGGTATTCAAGAATTCACCTCCATAATTAATCAACCCAATTCGGCAATTCTTTCTGTTGGAAGTATAGTGCAAAAACCGGTAGTTAAAGAAGGTGATATTGTTATTGGTAATACGATGAAATTAACTTTAGCTTGTGATCACCGGACGGTAGACGGAGCTACAGGAGCTCAATTTCTTCAGACCCTTCGAGGATTTATTGAAAACCCCATCACCATGCTTGTATCCTAAGCTTGGTTTAAACAATCGCACTCGTAAGATGAAAACAATTGTAGTCAGTGGTGCTAGTAGAGGAATTGGATTTGAATTGACACGGTTAGCACAAAAACAAGGCCTTCATGTTATCGCTCTTTCTCGTAATACAGTTCCACTACAAGAGCTTGGCGTAACCGTTTTTTCAGTAGATCTCTCCCAACCAAAGTCACTATCGCCCTATGTTGAGTATCTGAAAAAAGAAAATATTTGTGTTGACTTTCTAGTCAACAACGCGGGTTATTTAAAACAAACTCCTTTTTCAGAGTCGGACTGGGAAGTTTTTGAATCCGTATATCGCGTCAATGTTTTTGGTTTGGCTGAATTAACGCGTACCACCCTTCCTTTTATATCATCAACAGGACATGTACTTTCTATTACCAGCATGGGAGGAATTCAAGGGAGTTCCAAATTCCCTGGCTTGGCTGCCTACAGCAGTAGTAAGGGTGCTGTCATTACACTTACAGAGCTTTTGGCAGAAGAATATAATGAAACAGGTCCAGCTTTTAATGCACTTGCTTTAGGGGCTGTACAGACGGAAATGTTGGAAGAAGCTTTCCCAGGCTATAAGGCTCCAATTTCAGCAATTCAGATGGGTGAATACATATTGGACTTCGCCTGTCGGGGACATGAGTTATATAATGGAAAAGTGCTTCCAGTTGCTAAAAGTACACCCTAGAGAATAATGACTGAGGTACTCGCAGCCCTACCTGAAAAATCAAAACCATACATTCAAAACTTGATGGCTGAATGGCCTTTAGGGATTAAAATCACTAAAGAGCGTTTTAGTAAGCACGGAGACTACCGGTTACATTCGAATGGTAAACACGAAATCACATTAAATAAAACAGATAATCCATATCGGTTTTTAATTACCCTCCTCCATGAAATTGCTCATTTCATCGCTTTTGAAAAATTTGGCAACAGAATAAAACCCCACGGGACAGAATGGAAACAAGTCTATAAAGAGATAATGGTGCCGCTACTTCATCCAGAGATTTTCCCAAAAGAATTATTAGCTGTCTTGGCTGCGCACTTTAAAAATCCAAAAGCAGCAACCGATACGGATTTCAATTTGGTTTGTGCGTTACATCGCTATGATTCTAACCCAGACAAAACTTATATCTTTGAATTGGATGAAGGTGAGGTTTTTACTTTGACTAATGGGAGAAAATTTATTCGTGGCCCGCAACGAAGAAAGCGCTTTGAATGCACTGCACTCCCAAGTCATAAAAAATATTTAGTTAGTCCTCATGCAGTGGTTAAAAGAGAGAAAATTTAAGGATTAAGGGCATCTTCAAACGCCTATTTTAAAAGTATGCCTTGAGTTATTTTTTTCGATAAGTTGCTCGAACCTTTTTAAATAATTCAGAAGAATAAACAAAATCACCTACGGCTTTATTATCTGTCACAAAAATTTCTTCTTTATCCCCTTCCCATGCTTTGGTTCCATTTTCAAGGAAAATAATTTTTTGACCAATTTCCATCACAGAATTCATATCATGCGTATTAATTACGGTGGTGATCTGAAATTCTTCGGTAATTTCCTGAATGAGATTATCAATAATTATAGCTGTTTTGGGATCTAATCCAGAATTGGGTTCATCACAAAACAGGTATTTTGGATTCATCACGATGGCCCGTGCAATGGCTACTCTTTTTTGCATGCCTCCTGAGATTTCAGAAGGGAGCTTGGCATTGGCATCGATTAGATTGACACGTTTGATTACGGCATTGGTTCGTTCTCTAATTTCTTCATTACTCTTTTCCGTAAGCATTTTTAAGGGGAACATAATATTTTCCTCTACTGACATGGAGTCGAATAATGCGCTTCCTTGAAACACCATTCCAATGTCTTGACGCAATTGGGTTCGCTCCTTAAGGTTCATTTTTTCGAAAGACACGCCATTGTAATTTATACTTCCTTGATCAATCTCATGAAGTCCCAACAAGCACTTCAAAAACACAGTTTTACCCGAACCACTTTGCCCAATGATAAGATTTGTTTTCCCCTTATCAAAAGTAGCAGAGATGTCTTTCAACACGGTTGTGTTTCCAAAAGACTTGAACAAACTTTGGGCTTGAATCATATTAGGTCAAAAGAATTTGTGTTACCATATAGTTCACTATAATAATTGCAACACTGGTCCAGACAAACGAAGTGGTGCTGGCCTTCCCAACGTCCAAGGCACCCCCTTTTAAAAAATAGCCGTGATAGGAAGGAATAGTGGCTAAAAGAAGTGCAAATAAATATGTTTTGACAAAAGAATAGGTGACATGGAAAGGGATGAAATCCAATTGAATCCCATCAATAAATTCTTCACTAGAGGAAAAGCCTCCATAAACGCAGGCAATATATCCACCAAAAATCCCAAGAAACATTGCAATAGTAATCACAAAGGGATAAAATAAAAGAGCGATGATTTTGGGAAAAATTAAATAATTGTAGGTATTGATACCCATTATTTCAAGAGCATCAATTTGTTCTGTAACTCGCATGGTTCCAATACTGGAAGTGATGTATGAGCCAACTTTTCCTGCCATGATAACAGATATAAAGGTTGGGGCAAACTCTAAAATAACAGATTGGCGCGTAGCAAAGCCCATTAAGTTTCTTGGCAATAAGGGATTTTCCATATTCAATGCCGTTTGAATAGCAACAACTCCCCCCACAAAAAAGGAAATGAAGGAAACAATACCTAGGGAGCCGACAATTAATGTTTCAATATCAGTTAGAATGAGTTTTTTGAGTATGGGCCATTTCGTAAACTTCTCAAAGATTTTTTGAATCATAATGAAGTAGCGGCCTATGTGTACGAAGAGTTTCATAGCTACTCAAAATTAAGAATTTAAACGGTATGGGGGCGTTAATTACACCTTATATGTGATGGCATTGATGTTCATCCCAGCACCTACACTCGCAAATAGAATAATATCCCCTTTTTCAATTTTGTGATTTTTAAAATTTGTTTTTCGAACGAGATCGAGTAGGGTGGGAATGGTGGCTACCGAACTGTTTCCGAAGGTCTCAATATTCATGGGTAGAATATCATTTGGGGGAGGAGTTTTGTAAAGACGATAAAATCGTTTAATGATTGCCTCATCCATTTTGAGGTTGGCCTGATGGATGAATATTTTTTTGAGTTCTTTAATAGGGATTTCAGCTTTGTCAAGACATTCTTTCATGGCAAGGGGTACTTGAGTGAGAGCAAACTCATAGACCTTTCTTCCTTGCATTTTGATGTATTTTGTGGAATCATCTGTTTTTTTGTTGGAGGGCCCCATAAAAATAAATTCAGCCTCTCCTTCCGACGTAAAAGTAGCTGTAGCATGGGAGAGGATGCCAGGAATTGAATCACTTTTTTCTACAATTGTAGCGCCTGCTCCATCGGCATAGATCATGGAATCTCGATCGTGGGGATCAGTCACGCGTGATAATGTTTCGGATCCAATAACGAGACATCGACTCGCCATTCCAGCTTTAATAAAAGCGTTGGCATGTATCATTCCTTCCACCCAGCCGGGACATCCAAAAATGAGATCATAAGCCACACATTTCGGATTGTTGATCCCCAATTTAGCTTTTACCCGTGAAGCAACACTTGGTAGGGCATCGGATTGGTCTGAGTGGGCTGTGATATCGCCAACGTTTTGGGCAAGTATAATGTAATCTAGGCTTTCTGGATCGATTTGAGCATCGTCAATGGCAATTTTAGCGGCTTGAGCTGCTAAATCAGAAGTGTTTAAGGAGGGATCGGTGTATTTACGTTCTTTTATTCCAGTGATAGAAGAAAATTTTTCAATAATCTCTTCATTGTTGTTTGGAATCGATTCTCCATTAGCATCAAAAAATTGGTTATCCAAAAACTGGTTGTTCTTATGTTCTCGATTGGGTATGTGGGCCCCGGTACCAATGATTCTGACTTCCATAATACGAGAACGAATTTCATAGTTTTGATTTGATGAAGGGTAGACCTTAAAAAAACGCTACGATATTCAACGATTTAATAACTTGAATAGGGATTAATTTTAAATTATTGTATATCAGCTTTCTATTAGTAATTCAATAGGGGTACAGCTGCATATCAAATTACGATCCCCAAAAGCTTCATCGACTCTTCTAACACTAGGCCAAAACTTGTTTTCAGTAACGAAAGGAAGTGGGAAAGCGGCCTTTTTGCGACTGTATGGGAAAGGCCATTCATCACTGGTAATCATTTGCTGTGTGTGTGGGGCATTCTTTAACAAGTCTAACGAAACAGTATCGTTAGCTGCGGTTTCAATTTCCATCCGAATGGATATAAGTGCTTCGCAAAAACGATCTATTTCGTCTAAATTTTCACTTTCGGTAGGTTCGATCATCATCGTCCCTGCCACTGGAAACGAAACTGTAGGTGCATGGAAACCATAGTCCATCAATCGCTTAGCAATATCTGTTACCTCGATTCCGATCTCCTTGAAGTCTCGACAATCAATAATGAGTTCATGAGCAGCGCGTCCATTTTCTCCACTATAAAGAACTTCGAATGCACCTTCCAATCTTTTTTTGATATAATTGGCGTTTAAGATGGCTATTTCAGTTGCTTTTGTAAGTCCACGCCCACCCAACATACGGATGTATCCATAAGAAATCAAACAAGCCAACGCAGATCCCCATGGGGCCGCTGAAATTGCTGTGATCCCTTGTTCACCTCCTGTTTTGATTATAGGATTGGTAGGAAGGAAACAAGCTAAGTGTTCTGCTACACAAATAGGACCAACCCCAGGTCCTCCTCCTCCGTGAGGAATAGCAAAAGTTTTATGAAGGTTTAGATGACAAACATCTGCACCAATAAGAGCAGGACTGGTCAATCCAACTTGCGCATTCATATTGGCTCCATCCATGTACACCTGACCTCCGTACTTATGGATTAATCCAGTAATATCTTTAATCTTACTTTCGAAAACTCCGTGCGTTGAAGGATAAGTTATCATCAACCCAGCCAAGTTTTCTGCATGTTGAGCGGCTTTTTCTGAAAGATCATCCCAATCAATATTCCCTTCAATATCTGTTTTGGTTACAATGACTTTCATACCCGCCATCACTGCTGAAGCGGGGTTGGTTCCATGTGCTGAAGCAGGAATCAAACAAATATTACGGTGATCATCCCCACGCGACTGGTGATAGGCACGAATGACCATTAGGCCAGAATATTCACCTTGTGCTCCCGAATTGGGTTGTAAGGAGGTAGCCGCAAAACCAGTAATTTCATTGAGTTGTTGTACAAGTGATTTAAGAACTTTTTGATATCCCCCAGCTTGATTGACAGGTACAAAGGGATGAAGTCCATTCCATTGTGACCAACTAAGGGGAAGCATTTCCACGGCGGCATTCAATTTCATTGTGCAGGATCCGAGGGATATCATAGAATGGTTGAGTGCCAAATCTTTTCTTTCCAAACGTTTAATATAGCGCATCAAAGCTGTTTCTGAATGATGCGAATTAAAGACAGGATGGGTGAGATAATCACATGCTCGAATTAAATCTGATGGGAGTCTAGATGCTGTTGTAGAGTCCGAAAGGGCAATTGTTTTTCCAGCAACTTCTTCAAACAAGGCTACTATCTTCTGCAAGCTATCTTCATCTGTCGTTTCATTGAGAGATAGGCTAATACGATCCTCATCAACATAGTTAATATTGATTTGATTTCGTAGTGCAATAGGCTCGATAACATCTCTTTTGACCTCAATAAATAAGGTGTCAAAGAAATGGGTATTGAGCTGAATAAAACCTAATTTATTCAAGCTTTTTTCCAAACGCACAGTCATCTGATGTATGTGTTGTGCTATGGCGCGTAGTTTCTCGGGTCCGTGATAAACGGCATACATACCTGCCATCACAGCAAGTAATACCTGTGCTGTACAAATATTTGAGGTGGCTCGATCTCTTTTAATGTGTTGCTCTCTCGTTTGGAGAGCCATCCGAAGTGCTGGGTTGCCATCGATGTCACGGGTCTGTCCAATGATTCGCCCAGGAACGTGACGTTTATAGTCATCAATGGTAGCAAAATATGCCGCATGTGGACCTCCATAACCTAGGGGAATTCCCAAGCGTTGGGTAGAACCTACGACTACTTCAGCTCCTAGTCTTCCGGGCGCTTCCAAAAGAAGTAAAGAAAGTATGTCGGCAGCAACAGCAACCTTGATACCTAAAGCATTACATATTTCAATATCAGATTTGAGATTTGGAATGGCGCCTGTTTTACCAGGGTATTGAATTAGTGCACCGAAGAAATTGGCACTCAATTCTACCGAATTCAAATCTCCCACGACCAATTCTATTCCAAGAGGGGCTGCCCGGGTTTGCAGCAGTGAAAGCGTTTGTGGCAGAACTTCCGTATCAACAAAAAACTGACAGCTATTGTGTTTTTTTTGGTCACGACTACGAACGGCAAAAAGTAAGCTCATCGCTTCTGCTGCTGCAGTACTTTCATCCAATAAAGAGGCATTGGAAATGGGCAATCCAGTGAGATCACAAACTACGGTTTGAAAATTGAAAATAGCTTCCAAACGACCTTGCGCAATCTCGGCTTGATAGGGAGTATAGGCCGTATACCACCCGGGATTTTCAAGAATATTTCTCTGGATAACTGCCGGAGTAATAGCAGGATGATACCCCATTCCAATATAGCAGTCATAGTGGAGATTGTCATTGGCAAGATTTTGAATTTCTTTTAGAAAATGGTGTTCAGAAATTCCATCTGCTAGCGCCATTGGTTTCTTCAATCGAATAGCGTCGGGGAGGGTTTGCGCAATCAATTCTTCTACACTTCCCAACTGAAGCTGATTCAACATTTTAGCTATTTCTTGTTCATTAGGGCCTAAGTGGCGACTCTCAAAACTGTCTGGATGCATTTAAGAAATATTTACTATCAAAATTAATTTTTTTCAAAACATTTTGTATAAAAAATCTAGGTCTCTCTAAATTAATTTTCAACGCTTTTCTTGAGTTATTAACACTTTGAATACTTTTGCTTGAATGAAACAAATCCGTAGTATTTTCGAATTTTATGTTCATTCTAGCATGCACGTTGGTTTGGCTGTTGTTTCTTTATTTGCTGTGACCTCATTTCAGTTTGAAATAGCTCTTGATCCGCTTTTGTATTTCTGTGGATTTGCGGCGACAGTTTTGGGGTACAATACAATTAAGTATAATTGGGTCAGAAAAGGGAAATATCTCTTTTTACCCACTCGGTATCCCATACTCGTTTGGAGTTTAATAATTTTCCTTTGCCTCGTCTTCTGGTTTTTATCTTGGCCACAGAAAGGGGTTTTTTTAGCTATTAGTATGATGGGTTTTTTTTATGCCTACCCTTTTCAAAAGGGAAAAGTAAATCTTCGCAATCAAAGAAAAATTAAGATTTATTGGGTTGCGGTAGTATGGGCATTGTTTACGGTCTGTTTTCCTATAGTTGACCAAACCGTAGACCTTATTTTTGCTATTTCTGTATTTGCACATCGTTTTGTTTTTATCCTTTGTGCAACCCTGCCATTTGAAATTCGAGATTTGAAAACAGATGCTGTTGAGTTGCGAACCTGGCCCCAACGATTTGGGGTCTTAAAAACTAAAATCCTTGGCACAGTTGGGATTCTTCTTTCGGTTTTTTTTTCACTGGCGGCCCAATGGCAACCTATAGAAATCACCTTATGTGTCCATAGTTTTTTGTGGTTTGGACTGCTCAGAGCCAGTAGCTCACAGAATGCGTACTATTCAAGTTTTTGGATGGAAGGGATTCCGATTTTATGGTTGCTTTTGAGTTGGCTCATCAAGCATTAATCAACCCACTTCTATTAAGTAGTGCCTCTATGTTGGGTTCCTTGCCGCGAAATCTTTTATATAATTTCATTGGATGTTCAGTTCCCCCTTTAGACAAAATAGAGGAGGCAAATTCTTTAGCTGTTTTAGGATTTAGAATGCCCTGTTCCTTAAAATATTCAAAGGCGTCCGCATCTAACACCTCTGCCCATTTATAGCTGTAATATCCGGCTGCGTATCCACCCTGAAAAATATGTGAAAAGGCTGTACATATTATATTTTCTGGAATACTTGGTGTTCTTTGAAAAGGGGCCATGACCTTCATTTCATGATCCTTTACATCTTCAATTTCGTTTGCCTTATCGTTGTGAAAGGATAGATCTAATAAGGCAAAACTCAATTGACGCAGGGTTTGTAATCCTTGCTGAAATTGGGCTTTCTTTTTAAGTTTAACTATTAAATTTTCTGGCAGGGTTTTTCCCGTTTGATAATGTCTGGCAAATCCTTCCAACGCTGCCTTTTCAAAGCACCAGTTCTCCATTAATTGGCTGGGTAATTCCACAAAATCCCAGTACACGTTGGTTCCACTTAGGCTGGCATAGGTAGTGTTTGCTAACATTCCGTGAAGCGCATGACCAAACTCATGAAATAAGGTAGTGACCTCTTGAAAACTTAGTAACGAGGGGGTAGTCTTTGTTGGAGGTGTAAAGTTGCAAACGACTGAAACGTGCGGACGCCTTTTTTTGTTTTGAGATAGGTAGGTAGTCATCCAGGCTCCCCCTCGCTTCCCAGAACGAGGAAAAAAATCCATATAAAGTAGTGAAACAAAAGCTCCCTTATCATTGGTAACCTCATAGGATTGTACATCTGGATGATATCCTTCGATCTTTTTTGAAAAACTAAAATTGAGCCCATAGAGTTGGCCCACAATTGCGAAAAGACCCTTCAGTACTTGAGTTAATTCAAAATAAGGCTTCAATTCTTGCTCGTCTAAATCAATCTGTTTTTGTTTTAGTTTTTCAGTTAAAAATGCCGTATCCCATTTTTGGATAGGTTCTCCTTCAAGCTGAGTTTGCGCCAGTTGTTCCAAAGCGTTCCATTCTTTGTTGGCAGCCGGTGCAGCCTTGTCGTATAATAATGAAAGAAATGAATGAACGCGCTCTTCAGATTCAGCCATACGCTCTTCCATAGCATAGGAAGCATGGGAAGAATATCCTAGCAATTCGGCACGCTCTTTTCGAAGTTTGATGATTTCGATAATTAAAGAAATAGTATTGTTTTTATTATTTTGGAATCCTCTTTTCCCATGAGCTAAAACCATTTTTTTTCGTAAAGAACGGTTTTCAGCATACGTTATAAAGGGAACGTAACTTGGAAAATCGAGAGTAAATACCCATCCTTCTAAACCCTTATGCTGAGCCATTATTCCAGCCGCCTCTATAACTTGCTTGGGTAATCCTTTTAGGTCTTCCTCTTGAGTCAAGTGAAGAAAATAGGCTTGAGTGTCTGCTAAAACATGCTTGCCAAAGCTAAGCGAATGCTTTGCTAGAGTGCTATCAATAGAACGCAGCCGCTTTTTCCCTGCCTCAGTAAGCAAGGCTCCGTTTCGCGTAAACCCCTTGTATTTTTTTTCTAACAGGGTTTGTTCTTCAGCATTTAGGGTGCTTCTGTCAGTGTTTTCATAAACGAATTTAATCCGATCAAATAATCGAGAATCCAACCGCAATGCATTTTGAAAATCTGTTACTAGGGGAGCAGCTAGCTGTGCCGCTTTTTGAATTCCCTCAGTGGTTTCAGATGCATTCAAATTAAATAATAAACTCGTATTCCGATTGAGCAATTCGCCCAAAGTATCGAGTGGTGGGAATGTGTTTTGAAAGGTAGGAGTCTGTGGTTGGCTAAGCAGTTCTTCCAATTCTTCTTTTGCCAGTCGAATTGATTCTTCAATGGCCGGTAGAAAGTGTTCAGGTTTAATTTTTGAGAAAGGGGCTGCTTGGTAGGGGGTCTCAAAGGGAAGAAGTAACGGATTGTTCAAAATTTAATCATTTAAGTTTTTTAGCACTTTCATGCACTTTTTCTGCTAAAGTTTTTTTATAAGCGATCATCTTTTGTTGGAGCTGTGCGTCGCTGGATCCTAAAATTTGTGCAGCCAAAAGGCCTGCATTTTTTGCCCCATCCAAGGCCACAGTTGCTACAGGTACTCCCCCTGGCATTTGTAAAATGGAAAGAATAGAATCCCATCCATCGATAGATTTTTTGGATTTGATAGGAACGCCGATGACTGGGAGTGGGCTGAGTGAAGCAATCATCCCAGGAAGGTGGGCAGCGCCCCCGGCTCCAGCGATAATTACCGCAATACCTCGTTGATGGGCATTTTGACCATAGTCCATCAGTTTCTCAGGGGTGCGGTGTGCTGAAACAATATCTACTGCGACAGCAATCCCAAATTCTTTAAGGATATCAATCGCTTCTTGCATAACGGGGAGATCGGATTGACTGCCCATAATAATTCCTACTGTTGCCATATTATTTACTTATTACTTCAATGGATTCTTTAACTTGTTCAGCGAGCTTACGTGCATAGGCAAGCTCGGGATGGACGATAGTGACGTGGCCCATTTTTCTAAAAGGGCGGGTCTCTTTTTTTCCATATATATGAGGACAAACACCCTCCATTCCTAATATTTGATCTATATTTTGGTAGAAAACGGGTCCTTGAAATCCTTCTTTTCCTACCAAATTGACCATCACAGAACTCACTTTGTTTGAGGTGTTCCCTAGGGGTAAGTCCAGAATAGCTCGAATGTGTTGTTCAAATTGAGAAGTGTAGGCTGCTTCTAAAGTGTAATGCCCACTATTGTGGGGCCTGGGGGCAACTTCATTCACAAGAATATCTCCCTCTTGCGTTAGAAATAGCTCCACAGCTAAGAGACCGACATGGTTAAATTTTTCTGAGACCAACCGTGCTACATCATTGGCTTTTTTTTCAATTTTAGAATCTACCTGAGCAGGACACAACACGTATTCAACTTGGTTGGCGGTAGGATGAAATTCCATTTCTACCAATGGATATACTTTTATTTCACCCCGAGGACGACGGCAAACCATAACAGCCAGTTCTTTTTTAAAGGGGATCAAGTCTTCTGCCAAACAAGCTCCCTCTTGTAATTCTTCCAAATCTTTATTGCCTCGTACGATATGAACCCCATAACCATCATAGCCCAACTGACTCGACTTCCAAACAAATGGGAAAGAAAGATTGCCTTTGAGAACAGCTTCTTTCAGTGCCTCTAAGGTGTCAAAATTTATAAAAGGTGAAGTAGGGATATTGTGTTTGTTATAAAATTCTTTTTGTACACATTTGTTTTGGATGGACTCAAGAACTTCGGGTTGTGGGTAAACTTTGAGCCCTTCCTTTTGAAGGGTTTTTAGTGCGTCTACATTCACATTTTCAATTTCGATGGTGAGTATATCTACTTGCTGACCAAAAGCAACAACCGTTTGATAATCCATTAAATCACCAATATGAAAAGAATCACAGGCCAAACGCGCAGGTGCTTTGGGATTCGGGTCGAGGACATGAGTTTTAATATCCCATTGTCGGGTGCAGTACAATAGCATTTTTCCAAGTTGCCCTCCTCCTAGGATTCCAATTGATTTTGTCCCTGAAAAATAACTCATCATCAATTTTAAAGTAAAAATACGGATATCTTTCCGCTATGGGAAAAAAGGGGCACAAAATAGATATCTTTGACCTTCATATTTTACAAGATTCATGAAAATACTGGTATTTTTTGGAAAACCGGGAGCGGGCAAGGGAACACAGGCAGCATTGCTAAAGGAACACTACAACTTAGTACACATTTCGACAGGAGATTTGTTTCGGTACAATATTAAAAATAAAACCCCTTTGGGCATTTTAGCACAGTCCTACATTGATGGGGGTGATCTAGTACCCGATCAAGTCACCATTGACATGTTGGAAGCAGAGGTTCAAAAAAATCCAAATGCGGCCGGATTTATATTTGATGGTTTTCCTCGAACTCAAGCCCAAGCAGAAGCTTTGGATATTTTTTTAGCTAAACAAAATCTTAATATTTCAGCTACTGTTGCTTTAGAAGCATCTGATGATGTATTGGTAGAGCGCCTTCTTAAAAGAGGGGAAACTAGTGGTCGTTCAGACGATCAAGATGAGGTAAAAATCAGAAATCGTTTTGAAGAATATAAACAGAAGACTGCTCCATTAAAAAGTTATTATCAACAACAAAATAAATTTCATTCGGTTGACGGTATTGGAACCTTAGAGGAAATTAGCGAACGTCTAACCCAGTTGATAGACAGCATTTGATTTGCAATGACCGAAGGCAATTTTGTTGATTATGTTAAGTTATTTGTTACTTCTGGAAACGGAGGTAGCGGATCAACTCATTTACGCCGTGAAAAATTTGTTGCTAAAGGGGGGCCCGACGGAGGCGATGGTGGCCGCGGAGGACATGTTATCATTCGAGCCAATACCAATCTTTGGACACTTTACCCCTTCAAATTTAAAAAACATTTCAGTGCTGGTCACGGAGAATCAGGAGGCAAGAGTCGTAGTTCTGGCGCTCAAGGGGAAGATGTTTTTATTGATGTTCCCCTTGGGACGGTAGTCAAAAATGCAGAAAATCAAGAAATTCTTTTTGAAATAACCGAAAAAAACCAAGAAGAAATAGTACTCAAAGGAGGATTAGGAGGTCGTGGTAATTGGCATTTTAAGTCAGCGACAAGGCAAACGCCCAGATACGCACAATCGGGTTTAGAAGGATCGAGTATTCAGCTTACACTAGAATTGAAAGTATTGGCTGATGTGGGATTAGTTGGATTTCCCAATGCAGGAAAATCAACCCTTTTGGCTACCTTAACTGCAGCGAAACCCAAGATTGCTGATTATGAATTTACTACCCTCAAACCCAATTTGGGAATTGTTCCCTATCGCGATTTTCAATCGTTCGTTATGGCGGACATCCCAGGTATAATTGAGGGTGCTTCAGAAGGAAAAGGCTTGGGGCATTATTTTCTTCGCCATATAGAACGTAACTCTTTATTACTTTTTATGATTCCTGCGGATACTCAAAATGTAAAACAGGCTTTTGATACACTTCAAGCAGAACTCATTGCCTACAATCCCGAACTCATTGATAAAGATTATATAGTTGTATTAACCAAGTGCGACTTATTGGATGACGAGCTTAGGAAGGAATATCAAATAGAAATGAAAGAACAGTTTGGAGAAATACCCCATTTTATGATTTCATCTATTGCGCAACAAGGACTCCAAGAGATGAAAGATGCGCTTTGGCATTTATTAAATAAAGTAATATAGTGGGACAACGAATTCACTTTATTGCCATAGGAGGAAGTGCTATGCATAGCTTAGCCATTGCACTGGCCCAACACGGACACCAAATTAGTGGAAGTGACGATGCGATATTTGATCCTTCATTCAGTATACTAGAAAAACGAGGGTTGCTGCCAGAAAAGATGGGATGGTTTCCGGAAAAAATAACGCCAGAGTTGGATGCTGTTATATTAGGAATGCATGCCAAATTAGACAATCCAGAGTTGGTTCGTGCACAAGGATTGGGACTAAAAATCTACTCTTATCCGCAATATCTATATGAATGCAATAAAGAAAAAACTCGTATAGTCATTGCAGGGAGCCACGGTAAAACAACTATTACAGCCATGATACTCCATGTGCTGAACTACCATCAAATTGCAATCGATTATATGATTGGTGCAGCATTGGAGGGGTATGATAATTCTGTCCTCTTAACCCAAGAAAATGACTTTGTTCTCCTTGAGGGGGATGAGTACCCCTCTTCACCAATTGATCCACAATCAAAATTCTTGTGGTATCAACCTCAAATCGCTGTGGTTAGTGGCATTGCCAGAGACCATGTAAATGTATTTCCAACTGATGAAAGCTATATTGCCCAATTTGAGTCTTTTATTAATAGTATCCAGCCAGGCGGAGTTGTGATATACAATAGTGAAGATTCAGTGGTGAGTCGTTTGGTCCTAGCGAGTGAGAATACAATTAGAAAAACCGCTTATCAGACCATGACGCATCAAATTCATCAAGGAGCCACTTTCCTCGAGACCAACGAGGGTCTCATACCATTAACCGTATTTGGCAGTCACAACATGGCCAATCTGTCGGCTGCACAGTGGGTTTGTCAACTTGTGGGGGTGAGTGAAGAAGAATTTGTAGAAGCCATTCCTTCTTTTAAAGGGGCTTCCAAGCGTTTAGAATGCTTGATCAAAGGAAAGACCAGTTGGCTATATAAAGATTTTGCCCATTCACCAAGCAAAGTCACAGCAACTGCGCAAGCCGTGAAAACCCAGTTTGGAGAAAAAAAACTCATTGCCTGTCTAGAGTTACATACCTACAGCAGCTTGGATGCAGAATTTCTTCCGGCCTTCACCAATTCATTAAATGCAGCTGATCAGGCTTTTATTTTTTATGACCCAGTAGCTTTAAAAATCAAAAAACGTCCTTTATTGGAAAAAGAAACTATTGAAATGGCCTTTAAACATCCGAATGTAATTGTTTTTGAAAATCCTACAGAATTGCATCAATCCTTGCTTGAATACAATTATGAAGATGCGGTTCTTTTGATGATGAGTTCGGGTAACTACGGGGGTCTCAATTGGGATAATTTAATTAGTCGAGTGGGGTCTTTTTAGTTTGGTGATTCCGATACAGTTCATTGATAACTTTTTTGCTATTTGGAAATTTATTAAACAATGCTTCTTTAGCCAGTAGCTGATCATTGGTGTGTTTGTCCTGAGAGATTTTGTGCTTGCCTTCCCAAGCTAGAATAGTAATTTCAAAGCCAATGATATAGTCCAAAGCCGCTTTCATTCTTGGATTTTTGGGATCAAGACGATATCGTTGCTCGTTGCCTTCCAGAACTTCTGTCATGCTGATTAAACTTTGTTTGACAGTTTCCTTATCAGTAATGATGCGTGGGCTTCCTTTAAAATGGGCCTTGAAGTAATTCCAAGTGGGTAATTGGGTGGTTTGGTAGGTAGTTGGTGAAATATAAATCTCAGGACCATGAAAAATCAACTCCACTTCTAATCCTTTTTCCAGTGCCTCTAGTTGAGGATTGAATTTATCCAAATGACCAACAAAAACACCAAGCGAGTCATTCTCTTGATATACTAGAGGCAAATGAGAACTATGAATTTGTTGGTTTATAGAGGAAATGACCGTAGCCAAAGGGTATTCTTTGGCCAGATATACACAATTTTCAAAATTGGCTTCTTGATGATGCTGAGGTGGATATTTCATATTCGTGTCCCGTAAAAATACAGTATCTTATTTTGCAAACCTACAGGAATATGAAATCCCCAAAAAAACCATCTTTGACCATTAAGGATTGGCATCACTCGGATCGGCCCCGAGAAAAATTACTAGCCCAAGGCGTCCGTAGTCTGAGTAATGCCGAACTATTAGCTCTTATTATTGGTACAGGATTGCCAGGGTCAAACGCCGTAGAATTAATGAAAAAACTTCTAAAAAACAGCGATCATCAATTGCAAAAACTTGCTCGTCAAAATGTCTCTGAATTGATAAAAATAAATGGAATCGGAACGGCAAAAGCTGTGAAAATTATGGCTGCTTTGGGGCTTGCCTCACGCTATTCCACAGAGACAATTCATCAACAGCCCACC
>DQCR01000064.1:27256-56997 GCA_003533785.1 Flavobacteriaceae bacterium | reverse complement strand
ATAGAACAACCACTGACCGGTGATGTGAGTTTAGTCATTGAACTACCTCCTTCGCCTTCCCTAGATGTAACATCTACCCTTCAACCCCCTTTTGACTGTCCAATAAACACCAATCCGTTACCATCTATATACGCCGCTTACGAGCAAGAGGAAGTATTCGAAATTGATTTAAAAAGCTTCTTTAGTTCTACAGAAGGGGATGAAATTCAATTTGAAAGTTTTTCTACGAACCCAGATGTGGCAAAAGCATCGCTATTAAGAGGAAACGTTTTACAAATTACTAGTACTGGAATCGAAGGCGATGCATTTATTGATGTTATTGTCTCTAACAAATCGGGATGCTACAACACTTATTTTTTGAGTGTTATCATTGAAGGAAAAACATTAGAACAAACTGCTACTGTAGTGAATCAAACTGCCTTGGATATTGCCACGTGTCCAATTTTGACAGGCGGATTGGAACCCTTAGTTACTAGTCCTGAGTCGATTATTAAAGAAACTTTTGATTTAAAATTTTTCTTTTCTGACCCCAATAATGAAACTCTAATCTACCGCCTAAATATTGAAAACCCTGATGTTGTTTCTGCGGCTATTGAAGGAAATCAACTGACCATTACCACAGGGACTCAGGAGGGAAGAACGATAGTTGAAGTATTTGCCTCCAATAGCAATGGTTGTGAAGTGGCCCTTGGGATTGGAGTTTTAGTTTCTAGTGAGAATGCAGATCTATTGGATTTAGAAATTCCTTTTGGTCAAAGTCTTGAGAATAATGAATGTCCCAAAACTATTTCATCTTTTGGTTCTATTTCTGTTCCCCAAGGAGAAAACCAAACTTTTACCTATGATCTGAAAGAATACTTTCAAGATTCCGAAGGGGACGAATTTGGGTTTGATGTCTACAATACCAACCCTGAGATGGCAACTGTTCGCTTGAATGGCGATTTACTGACTGTTGAACTTGGAAAAGAGTATGGACTTGGATTTGTTATACTTAATACTGTTGGGGGTGGGCCTGGCTGTATTGTTAGTGCCGAAATACCTTATGAAGTCATTCCAGATATTAGTTTGGAATTAAATTGCCAGCCCTTATTAACTGGGTTACCCGAAATATCTCTGAGTTTGGATGCCCCAGAAGCAAGAATTACAATTGATGAATATCTCAATCAACAGATTCAAGCCAATTACAAACTCAGCTTGTTAGGTACCGAGAATGATTATATCAGCGCAGAATTATTTGGTTCTGAGTTGGTGGTCAGTGTTAAAGAAATTGGGGCCGGTTCTAGTGCCGTATTTATTGAGATAAATGATGAAAATTCGAATTGTATTGAAATACTATCTCTCTACATTGATATTGATGATCCTTTAGGACTCCAAAACACGGAATGTCCCATACTCAAAGCAGAATTCCCTTTCCTAGTTAGTCTTCAAAAAGGTGAATCCATCAGCTTTGAATACGGTAGTTATTTTGCCAATATAGATGGCGAAAGTATTGAACTCATGGGAGCTGTAGCTATCAATGATTTGGTGGAAAGTCGCATTGAAGGAGGGGTTCTTACTCTTGAAGCCAAAGACCAAGTTGGGATGACACCCGCTGCCATTGGAGTCAAAGATGAATTTGGCCTTTGTGAAATTTATATTCCTTTCGAAGTACAAGTATTGGGTGAAGGTGTCACCAGCAATAGCTGCCCCGAATTGATTGGGGATATACCCCCTATTTCATTGGATGAAACAACTTCGGAGGTTAGTATCAATCTCAATGAATTTTTCCAAGACCCAGACGGAGATAAACTTTCCTATTCGGCCTATTTGTTTTCAAATGTGAATGTCGATTTCAATTTAATTGAAAACGAATTGACCGTCTTTAGCAAGCAAAATATCCCAGACCTGGTCATACTTGAGGTTTCAGCTTCTGATCCCTTTGGATTCTGTTTTGTCACCAACTTTATTGAAATAAGACTAAGCAACAGCGATATTATTGATATCAACGACAATCGCTGTCCCGAACTCACTGGCTCTTTGAGTCCAATCGTATTTGACGAGCTTTCTCCAATTTTACAAACTTTTTCAGTTGTTGATTTATTTACTGATCCAGAAGGTGATGTATTAAACTTTGAGGTATTCTCCTCAAATACCGGTTTAGCGAACGCTGAAATAAAAGATGGTAAACTTTCGGTTTACGCCAATCCAGATCTATCGGGGACTACAGATCTGATTATTAGTGTGAATGATGTAAACCCTTTTTGTTATTCTAATTATACATTGGGTGTAGTCATTCAAGAGAAAAGTCAAGAAGCTGAAAACAATTGTCCAGTTTTGGTGGGTGGTATCCCTCCTGTAGAAGTTTTACAAGGGGCTTCCGATAAGATTATTGACATCAGCAGTCTAGTGGAGGATGACTTTCCAGAAGCAATTGGATTCTCAGTTTTGAGTAGTAACAATAATATTGTTTTGGCAAGTATAGAGGGTAATTATCTAATTTTTAATTTCACTCAAAACAATACAGGATCTGCGGTCGTAACTTTAAAAGTGACGGATTCGAAAGCGGATGATTGTGATCTATTTATTGAAATTCCAGTCCAAGTTTTCCAAGAAACTCAAAACCTGCCTCCATATTTTGATCCAGTGAATATCAGTGTGGATGAAAATGATTCGGATGCAGTCAATCAATACGATAAATTTTTGGGTAAAATAAATGTAACGGACCCCGAGGGAAGTGCAGTTAATTTATCGCTCACAGGAGGTAATTCTGAAGGTCTTTTCGAGCTAAGAGGAGATCAACTTTATCGAGTGGGTGTTCTCGACTACGAAAATAAAGCATCGCACCAATTGGTATTTACAGCCTCCGATGGTAATGTTTCTAGCTCGTATAATGCCATTATCAAAGTAAATGATATATCCAATGCCAAAGTTGAAAAAGGATTTTCAGTGGAAATATATGACACCAATGAAAGTACCGGTAAATCTGAGGCATATAAACGATATCTCAATCCTGTTTTCAAAACAACTACTAAAGGAGTGGGTAAATGGAAAGTAAGAAAGAGAATTTCAGGTGGAGCAGACGCCAATAAGTTTACGATTAAGTCTGGCGAAAAGAATAAAAACAGTGAAGCCGGGGAAGATTATTTGGATTTCATCACTCCCCCTGACTTTGAAAACCCACAGGATGCCAATAGGGATAATGTCTATGAAGTCGACGTAGAAATCATCAATATGCAAGATGGAGAATCCAGAATTCCTGTCATCGTTAGTCAGAACAGTCTAGTTGCTCCTGAGAACGATTCTAAAGTTTTACAAATTGAATCGATTCCCGCTACAGTACTACAAGATACAGACGGAGACGGCATACAAGACCTCATCGATAATAGTCCACTACAATTCAATCCAGGTCAGGAAGATAGCGACGGCGACGGAATTGGTGACGTGTCTGACGATGCGGATCAAGATGGTGTATGGGATCCCTACGATATTTGTCCAGACACTCCTTATGGTACGCGAGTCAATTTAGAGGGGTGCCCAATCTTTACGCTACCCGCTTCCAATTTCACCTTATTAAAAAGGGAAAAATGTATTGGGGAGAATGAAATTACCCTAACTGTTGATGACACCAATTACACCTACAATGTGCAGCTGAGTGGTGCTAGTGACATCACAAGGCAACTCACTGGAGACAGTACTACATTCTCACAATTAGGCGGTGGTGCGTATCAGCTTTGTGTGACGGTGGAAGGGGTAGATCAAACCGTATTTGAACGTTGCTTCGATATAGATATTCAAGACCCACAACCATTGACAGTCTATAGCCGTAGTTCAACCAATAAACAACAAGTATCTTACGATTTAACAGGAGGAAATGTTTATAATGTAACCCATAACGGATATACCAAACAGATTCAAAGCAACACGGTCGACATCAAACTCAAAAAAGGACTTAATACTATTGTTATAGATACAGGTCTTGACTGTCAAGGTGCATTCTCTAAACAATATTTCAATTCATCTGAAGTTGTTCTTGCCCCTAATCCAGCTAAGGAAGAAAGTTATCTCTATGTTGGAGGAGACGACCCTCAAGTACAAATCACCGTATTTACAACCCTTGGAAGCATACTTTATAAAGCCAAAGTACGATTGGAACAAAACCGAAAAGTACTGCTCCCAACCCGTGAATGGCCCAGTGGTAGTTATTACTTAAAAGTTGAAGGGGCTACCACCCTTAAGAATCTCCAACTAATGAAAGAATAGAAGTATGAAAAAAGGAACAATTTTATTCGTTTTTTCTATCGTTGGGCTTTTCGTCCAGTGCGGAGGAAGCGAACCTGCTCCCTTGCCCCCGGGCACTGTTACTTTAGTTGCTCCAGCCAACAATGAACCTTGCCTAGATGGAACGGCTATTAGTAATAGCCAAAGCAGTGTTGATTTCCAATGGACGGTAGCCAGCAATGCTCAGAATTATAATCTTTTGATTACCAATTTAGAAAACAATCAGACCCAAACCTTTCAATCAAATACCATAAATAAATCTGTAACCTTGGGTATTGGGATACCTTATAGATGGCTAGTAAAAGCCATTGGTGCTCCAGAGACTCTACCCAGTGAAAGTCAAAGTTGGAAATTTTATTTGGCGTCTGAGGGTGTGGTAAACTACGCTCCTTTTCCTCCCGAATTATTGACGCCTGAATCGGGTTCTACCGCCACTGTTGTAGATGGAGTAATTCAACTGTCTTGGGAAGCCAGTGACGTGGACAACGATTTGGATCATTTTGAAGTTCGTATGGATACCGATAATGGCAGCACACTTGTAACTGAGCTAAATTATCAAGCAACTACGACAAATACTGAAGTATCTGTCCAACAAAATCAAACCTATTATTGGGAAATTGTTGCTGTTGATTCAAACGGAAACACCAGTAAATCCGGTGTCTATTCTTTTCGGACCCAGTAGGTGTGAAAACAAAATCTTGTGCAAAATGCCAATCCGTTGCTACGGTAATGTATAGAGTCCAATGGACTCCCGCGAAAGATTGGCGTTTTTGTTGTAGCCAATGCACAGAAATCTTAAAACATGAAAATCCCTTTTATCGGTATGGAGGGACCTGGAAAGGCTAAATTATTTGGCGATAAAAAGTACCTTTACAAAAAGGCAAAGGAAGATGAAAAATGCGGACCATAATTTTTGGGAAACAACGGTACCCAAAATTGGAGAAATGCTCGCGCAATATGTCAATAGAAGTCAAAAATTAGAAACTCAGGTGCTTCAACAGCAAGAGCCGAGTCAATTGATTAAGGACCTGAATACTGAACAACTCTTCCGGGCGGGCTTTAAAAACCAAGAAGAAGTCCTAGAGTTCACGCAGACCTACTTGAAAAACACCAACCACCTTCACCATCCTCATTATATGGGGCATCAAGTTGCAGTTCCGCATCCCATATCAGGTATTCCAGATTGGATTCACGGTACTGCAAACAATCCTTCTTCTTTGTACGAAATGGGCCCTGCTGGAGGAGCTCTGGAAGGATTTATGATCCATTGGATGTTGGATAAACTGGGATGGTTCAAAGGAAGTAACTATACCGACTTCAATAGATATCCAGACAATGGAAGTGGGGTTTTAACTCATGGAGGCTCTGTAGCCAACCTGACAGCCTTATCTGCTGCTAGAGCAGCGATAGCTCCGGAGGCCTGGACAGAAGGCACTCCTTCCGACTTAGTCATCCTTGGACCAAGCACTTCCCACTACTCTATCGCACGAGCCATATCTATCATGGGAATGGGACAAAAGGCCTATATACCCGTAGAAGTTGATTCAAATGAAGTGATGATAATTGAAGATCTCGAAAGCGTCTACACAGAAGAAACCAAGAAAGGCAAACGTATTATGGCAGTAGTGGCCAATGCCTGTGCAACCTCGACTGGACTCTACGACCCTTTAGAAGCCATTGGACAGTTTTGCGAAAAAAATAAGCTCTGGTATCATGTTGATGGGGCCCATGGAGCGGTAGCGCTGCTTTCAGATAAAGAAAAAAACCATTTGAAAGGAATAGAGAAAGCAGATTCGTTAATTTGGGATGCTCACAAAATGATGCGTGTCCCTGCCCTTTGTACAGCTGTTTTGTTTAAAAACCAATGGCATCAATTCAATAATTTCAAACAGAAAGGAAGCTATGTATTCCATCCCCATGAAGTAGTTGGAATGGATTCCATGCCCTATACGGTAGAGTGTACAAAGTCAGCTCTAGGAACTAAACTTTTTTGGACTTTTGCGCTCGAGGGCGAACAGAAAATAATAGACTATGTAGACCATTGCTATCAATTGGCCCTTGACTTTTATGAGCTGATTCAAAGCCAAGCCGATTTTGATGCGCCTTATGTTCCAGAATCAAATATCCTTTGCTTCCGTTACGAAGGAAAAAATCCGTCAGATGCTTTCCAACTCCAATTGCGCTATCAATTAATTGAGACGGGCGATTTCTATATTACCTCGTGTGAAATGAACCACAAGCGATACTTGAGAGTGGTTCTTATTCATCCTGAAACTCAAATCAAACACCTGATTGCATTATTGGATAAGATCAGGATAGTCGCCTCTCAAATAGTTACAGACTAGTCGTTGTATTACTGTAAATAGAGTTTGTACCTTTATCGGGTATATTTCTTTTTATATATCATGAAAAAAAGATTCGCGGAATTTCTCACACAAAAAGGTGTCGATCAAATGTGGGCCGATAGCCTCAGTGTGTTGGGGATTTTTTTAGGTAGTGTTTTGTTTGGGTTGATATTGGCTTGGATTGTCAAATTATTTTTGAACAATTTATTCCGCCGATTGGCACGCAATACCAAAACCCAATTCGATGATTTACTAATTCGCAATCGAGTTCCTACACTATTAAGTTATTTACCCTCTCTTTTCTTTCTTTTATGGATTGCCGAGGAATTCTATGAAGATGGAGTTTATTTGGGTACGCAAGGAGTCCTGATACTTAAGGCCTTGGAAGTTCTTATTGCTCTCTTGTTGATACGGGCCATTCTTAACGCCGTTAAGGAATTATTGAAAAAGGTGAATTCGCTTAAGGACAAGCCACTGGACAGTTATTTTCAAGTTATTCTTCTAGTTGTTTGGTTTGTAGGTGGAATTGCCATTCTTTCTGTACTAACGGGCAAGTCAATAAGTGCCTATTTAACCACACTAGGAGCGCTCTCTGCTGTCATTCTATTAACCTTTAGAGACACCCTACTTGGATTTGTTGCAAGCATTCAAATATCTGTCAATGACACCGTCAGGATTGGTGATTGGATCAGTATGCCCAACCAAAATGCCGATGGAGATGTCATCGGAATTAGTTTGTCGACCGTTCAAGTTCGAAATTTTGACAATACCGTTACATCTATCCCAACCTACAAACTCATTTCAGATGCCTTTGTTAATTGGAGAGGGATGGCTGAATCTGAAGGAAGGCGAATCAAACGCCAATTGCTTATTCAGAGTAGTAGTGTTCGATTTTTAACCAATAGTGATTTAGAAAAACTGAATAAAATAGAACGAATTGCTGATTTCATCAGTGCTAAAAATATCGAGATTGACCACGAAAATAAAACGCAAAAAATAGACAAATCATTATTGATCAACGGACGCAACCTAACCAATATTGGGTTGTTCCGAAATTATGTACAATCTTATCTGGAACACCATCCCGCTTTGAATCAAAAATTAACCTTGATGTGTCGTCAACTCAATCCCACAGCACAAGGAATACCACTAGAAATCTATGCGTTCAGTTCAGATAAAAATTGGGTGAATTACGAACGAATTGCGGCCGATTTGATGGACCACTTCCTAGCGGCAGCGCCCTATTTTGAATTGCAATTTTTTGAATGGCAGGCGCCTAAAGTCTAAAATAATTCTGCCAGCATACATCTAGCACTCCCCCCACCACAATATTCAATAGTGGTCAGTGGGCTGTGAAGTAGTTGTGCGTGTTTTTCTAAGCGCTTTACTTGTTCTGGATTCAAACTGTTATAAGCAGACGAGCTCATAACTAAAACAGGGCCATCATCTCCGAGTAAAGTGAGCATATTACCAGCAAACTGATTGATTTGACCTTCCGTTAGATCAATGATTTCTTTTCCAGTTTCTTCTAGCTTTTCAATCACTTTTTTACGCTCTTCTGAATGATCCAATGTCTGTAGTCCAATGATTGCAAAGGTAGGCCCCACGCTCATCATGACATTGGTGTGATATATTGGTAATCGCTTGCCTCCCACGCTTTGGTAGGAGTGGAATACGATAGGGGCAAATCCTTGCTCTTTACAAAAATGAACAAATAGATCGGGATCTGTTCTCTCCGAAATGGCGGCATAAGCCACATGCGCTTCCCGATCCAATACCATGCTTCCTGTCCCTTCTAGGTAATGTAGTTCCTTTTCCCATGGCGAATAGTCAGCAATCACATCCATAGACAAGCCGTGTTTGCGAAGGGTATCAATCACTTCTGGATTCCTTTCTAAGCGTCGATTGGGAGCATACATTGGATATAAAATCGCCTTATTTTTGGAATGAAAAGAAATCCAATTGTTTGGAAACACCGAATCGGGGGTGATAGTTTCAATCGTGTCTTGATGAACAACGACCTCTATCCCAACCGATTGTAATCGAACCACTAAAGCATCAAATTCGTTCTGAGCAGCCAAAGTAATTTCATCAACGCTCCGAGACAAGTCCCTTTTTTGATAATAATTGTTAGCTGCCGTTTCATCATTCTTATAGAATACAACAGGGCGAACCATTAATACGCAAGAAGTGAATCCTTTCATAGAGATTGTCTTTCGAGAGGAAGGGTAGAACAACGAAACAGTCCTTCCTGCTTGGCTGTCTCTCTAAATGAGACTTCTTCTACAGTAATTCCTTTTTCCTTTAACCAATGATTCAATCGATCAAATAATGGGTCTGAAACTACAATATCGGGGGCTATTGAAAATACATTACTGGTCATTTCAAACATTTCATCTGCTGAAATCTCAAATATATTTTTTTCATCAAAAAAACCTTTAAGCACCAAGTATTCTTTTCGATTTGCAAAGCCTTCAGGGTGTAGGATAGCCAAATTATGCCCAACGGGTTGAAAAACACAATCCAAATGCAAGGCATTCAAATAAGGATTATCGGATTTATTCAATTCGATCGAATGAAATTGCTTGTGGGGAAAATGAGTTTGCAACGCTTCAAATGCATTTCTATTTGTTCTTGCAGTGATGAGATTCGCATAGTCAGGTCGGGTACATATACCCACAAAAATATGATCTCCCATGAGAATCACATCTCCCCCCTCCACATGAACACTCTCATTTAAATAAAGTAGTTGAGAAGGAGTTAATTCGGTACGCAATTCGTTTAAGCCCTCCAATTCTCTTTCTCGCAAAGGGAGTATGTTGGATTGGACAAAAACATCATCAATCACAAAACCCAAATCCCTCGCAAAGATTTGATTGCAATCTTTTAAAGACTCCGGTTGCATGACTTCAACACCGTATTTTTCAAATACGGCTTTAAAAGATTCAATTTCTTCCACTAAATGTGCTTCTTTGGGGTAGGTTCCACCCAGTAAATGTGCTTTAGATTTAGGATCATATAAATCCTCAATTTGGGGTAAAGGACCTAGTTGATCAGCCCGTCCCAATAGGACTCTTTTCAGGGGAGCCATCTCATCACAAATGTGGAGCTTCATTCTTTATTTTTGCCAAAAATAGCTATTCTAAAAGATACCAAGCCACAGTTATTTCAAAAATTATTTTGCTGTCGACGTCATTAGTTAGTAAATTCTCAGCACTACCAAAACTCTTAATTTTAAACTGACAGAGAGATGCACAAAAAAAACGGAAAAGGAAATGGAAAAATCTTTTTTATGCTGTTGGGATAGTCAATAAAATAAATTTTTCTCAAAGATTTTTTGAGTTTTTAATTCATGCAATGAGCTGTTTTTTATCTTTGATTAAAATACTATATATGTCAATTTCCAATCTATATTCACAAGGGTTTAAAACGCGCAATCGAGATCATTTTTCCGCCATTGTTCGAGTCGCATTATCCGATGATGTTATTACACCGGAGGAAGAAGCTTTTATCAAACGACTGGCTATTTATCTTGAAATCAATGAGGATGAAGTTGCCGATATCATCGAGGATCCAAATAACTATCCTATCAATCCTCCATCGAGTGAAACCGTACGTTTGGAACGACTCTACGATCTAACAAGAATGGTTTATGCGGATCAAATTGCTGACGATTCAGAAAAGGCGTTGCTAAAACGAATGGTAATTGGATTGGGTTTTGACTCCAGTCGAGTAGATGCTGTTGTCGAGAAGGCCCTGACTCTCATCGCTGAAGGTAAAGACGAAGACGAGTTCCTTGCTGGCTTTTAGGCCTCTTTTTCTAATTTTATTTTCTCAATCACGGCTTGCCCAATAAGACATACCCCTGTATTGGTAACTACCATGGCAACCGTCCCCCAATATCCCCAATAGGAGGAGGACGCTCCTTTTTGTAAAATGGCTTCTCCGAGCAGACTTAGACCGAAACCAAAGGTGAGAAGTCCACTTATAGAATAGGCCAACCATTTTGTTTTTTGTAACATGGCTTTGATTTTATTAGTAATATTTCTTGGCTGGAAAATAAGAAATCAATCCCAAAAGAGAGACAAGTCCAATGGAATAATAAACAAAATTGGGAGTGATCACTTTATCGCCACTGGCATAAGAATGCAATCCAACTAGATAAAAATTGACCCCAAAATAGGTCATAAGGATGCTAGCAAAAGCAACCACACTCATTAGATTAAACAACCAGCGTCCACGCAACCCAGGAATCAATCGCATGTGCAAGACAAAAGCATAGACCATAATACTGATTAAAGCCCATGTTTCCTTAGGGTCCCAACCCCAATACCGGCCCCAACTCTCGTTGGCCCACATACCGCCCAGGAAGTTTCCAATAGTGAGCATAATCAAGCCCACAGTTAATGACAATTCATTGACAATGGACAATTCTTTTACATTCAACTTTAATTTTCGCTGATTTTTCTCGGTAGTTAAGCGCATGAGAACCAAAGAAATAATTCCAATAATCATGCTCAAAGCAAAGGGACCATAACTCCCAACAATCACCGCAACGTGGATCATCAGCCAATAACTGTCCAACACGGGCTGAAGGTTGGCAATCGCAGGATCCATCCAATTCCAGTGCGCAATCATCAAAATCATAGAGGTGACAAAAGCAGTGGCTGCAATCGTAAGCTGGGACTTGCGACCAAACAACAATCCAAAAAGCATGGTTGCCCAAGCCACATATATCATCGACTCATAAGCATCACTCCACGGCGCATGTCCAGAAATAAACCACCGAGCAATCAAACCTGCGGTGTGCAAACCAAAAAGGAGGATAACCGATGTTGCAAAAAATGTATTGAGTCCACGAATCCAACGATTGTTATAAAAAATTTGAATGAGTAGAAACACAAAAAACAAGCTGCCTACATACAGGTACCAACTGAAAAGTTTTTTGAATATATCATACTTGTTGTAGAGAATTTCCGCTTTGACTTTATCCTTAGAGGGGAGTACTTCATTTCCGAATTTTTTCTGAAAACCGTGAAGACTTTCCAATAACTCGTCGGCTTGGGCATAATCACCCGATTGCTTGGCCAGACGAAGCGATTGAAAGTATAAGGGCAATACATTGCGTACATAAAGTGAATCGGTCCCTTGAAAAGGGGTCTCATCCAGTTCTGGATAGCTCACCCATTTGTTGTTAGAATCATTGGGGATGGGAAACACTCGTAGAATTTTCCCTTCCAAGGCAGAGTACAATAAGTTGACGCGTCGGTCAACCTCTATAAAATCCTTTTGGAATTGATTGGGGACGGCCGCACGATAGGCCTGTTCTAACTGTGTAGCGATTTTGTAATTTCCTTCCTTGTCAAAAAAGGAAACTAAAGGAGCGTATTTGGAAGTAGGGGAAACCCCTGTTATTTTTCGCAGACTATCATTTCCTCTTCTCAGATAAATGATGGGAATATTGTACCAAACCGCAGGATTATTCAGAATCGAAAGAAATACTTGATCCGAATTCATCCCCTTGTAAGTGTCGTATTTACTTACTTTTCGCAATAATTCGGAGGAAAACGTATTGGCGGGTTTCATCCTACCGCCAGCATCTTGAATTACTAACGATCCAAATTTTTCGGCATGGCTAGCCGCAAAAGCATCCGCCTGTACTAAGGAGTCAAAATTAAAAGTAGCTATAGGAGTTTCGTGCAAATGAGTTTGAGCCTCTACAGAACTTACACTTAAGAATAAAATTAGCCCAAGTGCTTTTTGAGCTCCAATTTTTACCAAGCTTCTTGAAAGATCTTTAAAACGTGTTTTACCAATAAAGAAAATTCCCATCATACTTAAGTAGAGTAATATATAGCCGGTATAGGTTAGCCAGGTACCCCAAAAATCGTGATTGACAGACAATACTGTCCCTTTTTCGTCGGGACTAAAGGAGGCCTGGAAAAACCGATAGCCACGATGATCTAGGACGTGGTTCATGAATATATCATAGTCAAAAGAAGACTCGTCTTCAACGGTGATTTTGCTTTTGTAGGAGGAATAACTGCTTTCGGTGCCTGGGTATTTTTCTGCGATGAAGTCGTTCAATCGAATCGAGAAAGGAAGGGTCAAGGGTAATGAGCCATACTGCAAGTAAAAATCTATCCCTCCCAGACTTATTTTTTTTGGATCAAAACTGTTGCCCTTCCCCCCCAATAAGGTGATTTTTTCTGAAAATCCTGCCGTTTGTATCAGTAGCTTTAAAGCATCTTGATTGGTTTCTTGACCTCCCGCTTCATTAGGGATTAGATCAATTCTACTTCGCAAAGGAGGATCGGGAATCACAAACTGAAAATTGGGAATACTATACAACGAACGAAGTTGCAATTCCTGCTCCACTCCCGACTCTAAGCTTCCTTGAAACTGATCGGCCATACGCATAAACCCCCCAGCAAAGGGTGATTCGATATAATGAAGTCCCGCCTCAGACCGAATGTTAATGGCCCCAGGGATGGCGTTGTTAAGTGTAAATAATATATTGTGAATACTAGCTACCTCGCCTTCTTTCAGGTAATGTTCATGGCGGGTACCGTCTCCGGCTTCAACAATTGTCAAATAGCGCTCACCATCGGGATCCAAGACCAAGCCTTCGGCAACTTCTTCCACATAATCTAAATAGGATATCGAAAAAACTTGTCCATTAAAGTCATTATCCCAACGAAAGGAGTTGTTGGCATGCTCGGACAAAAGGAGCGCATCTTGTAATTTTTTACGCTGAGGGACGCCATCAATTTCTCCATCTGCCCAAACGGTCAAGTAGGTTTTCTCAGACAAAAAAGAAGCGGTCGTCTCCCCTTCTCGAATAGGCATCACACCCTCGTAACCAATATAACGCGTGATAAATGCACCAAAGAGAATCAAAATAAAAGAAAGGTGAAGCAATAGAATGGCCCACTTCTCTTTTCGAAGAAGCCGGTACTTAAAAATATTCCCAATAAAATTGATCATTAGAAGGCCCATCAAGGCTTCGAACCACCAAGCATTGTAGATCCATATTTTGGCTGTGTCTGTACTGTACCAACTTTCGATAAAAGTACCCATTGCCATAGCCGCCGGAAAAGCCAAGAATAGAAAGGCCGTAAGACGGTTGGAAGAAAGAAATTCAATAGGGGACTTTTTCATTAAGCACACATCATCATCATCATGTACAAAGATAGAACACCTCCATGAAAAACAGGAATTATTTTCATATCATTTGACTCCATAAATAAAGAAGCAGTAGGGATTCAAAAATGATCCCAAAAAGCACCCAAAGATCAATTCTTTTATTGTAAATATTTGAAATCATTACCCCCAAAAGCATGATGGGCAAAAAAATAATAGCTATTGAAAATCCAACTTGCGGAATTGAGGGTGTCAAATACAAAAAGCACAAGTTAGCTGCCGCAATAAATATGCAAATTATCCAGAAAAAAAACACAGCTAGGACTCGCGAGGAAAATATACCAAAAAGATATTTATGTATAAAATTCATAATAAGAGTTTAGGTTCTTATAAAGATACAAAAACATATAATGCCTATTTTTGAACATGCTAAAAGTTGCTTTGATCGGAGCTGGAAATTTAGGATCGCACCTCTTCAAGACCTGGTGCCACCACTCGGATGTTCAATTGACTCAGTGGCTAAACCGATCGAGCACCCAATCCAATCGAGAAGGTATTTCTATCATACAGAGTCTTTCCCAGATTCGTGAAGCCGATGTCTACCATTTGGCCATTCCCGATCGTGAGATTACTAGTGTTTCCATGAACCTGCCTGCCGATGGTATGGCCGTTCATAGTTCAGGAACTGTATCTATGGGGGATTTAAAAAACAAAGGAGACAAAGGAATACTCTATCCCTTACAGACCCTTACTAAAAGTGAAGAAATAGAGTTTCAATCCATTCCGTTTTTTCTAGAGACTAATAACGAAACTTCTCACCTGAAAGCTTTGGCAGACAGCCTTAGTCCAAAACAGCATTGGATGTCTTCTGAGCAGCGACTGCAACTTCACATGGCGGCGGTTTATGTCAATAATTTTAGCAACCATTTCTATCAAATTGCTTCCGAAATCTGTGAAAAAAATAATATCCCCTTCGAGGTCATGCTCCCTCTTATTGACGAAACTGCAAGAAAAGTTCATAAAATGGCCCCTTCATCAGCTCAGACTGGACCCGCTCGAAGAAATGACAGCACGGTCATTGAAAAACACTTGAAACACATCGAAAACCCCGAACATAGAGAAATTTATAGAATACTTTCCCATGCCATCCAAAAACAATTCAATGACAAACTATAAACAACGATTGGCCCAAATTACTACCTTGATATTTGATGTAGATGGGGTATTGACCGATGGAAAAATCATCATTACCACCGAAGGAGAAATGTATCGCCAGATGGATACCAAGGATGGATATGCCCTTAAATGCGCACTGAATGAAGGGCTGAAAGTAGTCATCATATCGGGTGGAACCAATGAAGGGGTTCGCGACCGGCTCAAAGCCTTAGGTGTCTTTGACATTTACATGGGCGCACATCACAAACTAGAAGCTTTTCGAGATCTCCTCGACAATTATTCAATTTCCCCAGACACTATACTTTATATGGGTGACGACGTTCCCGATATTCCAGTTATGGAAAAAGTAGGAGTTTCTTGCTGTCCGAATGATGCTGTAGCGGATGTCCTTGCTATGGCAGACTATGTATCACCTAAAAAAGGAGGTGCTGGTTGTGTTCGTGATATTTTAGAACAAGTGCTTCGAGTGCAAGGGAAATGGGGACAATTCAACAGTGCTAAAAATGATTGAAAAATCCTCTTTAAATCCCTATGGCTATGAGCTGATTCTCGCTAGTGGTTCACCAAGAAGACAACAATATCTGACTGATCTCGGACTTCCTTTTCGTATTGAGAAAAAAGAAGTTGAAGAGACCTTCCCTCAAAGTTTGAAAGGCGCTGCTATCGCGGAACACATTACAACCTCGAAAGCTGCTCCCTTTCGGGATTCCATTCGAGCAAAACAATTGGTTATTACAGCCGATACCATCGTTTGGCATCAAAACCGATACCTTGGAAAACCTGTGTCAATAAAAGAAGCAGAACAAATGCTTCACTCGCTTTCTGGAAGCACCCATGAAGTGATTACCGCAGTAGGTTTTCTGACGGCCAAAGATTGGGAAATCATTACAGTAAGTACCAAGGTAAGATTTCATCCCCTTCCAGCACATGAAATTCAAGCCTATGTTGCCTCTGGTGGTCCAATGGATAAAGCGGGTGCTTATGGGATTCAAGATCGAATTGGAACTATTGGAATTGCCTCTATTCAAGGGAGCTACACTAATGTAGTGGGGCTACCGATGGCTCAATTTTACGAAAAACTTGTTAATAAACTTTCACAAAAGCCAATATGAAAGCCATGGAAAAAAGTATCTTTCTTTCAATCATGAAACAATTTTATCTACTTATTATTCTCGTATTCGCCTTGGGTCAAAAAGGCTGTACACCAACAGAGGGTGCTCTAACTAAAAGCGATTCCATTCCTTCTCAGTCTTTTAAAGATTATTGGTTTGACGGGAATGCCGAAATTTCTTCTTATCAATTAAAACAATCGCGTTATGGAGCTTTGCGGGAAGGACAAGCCGTGTTAATTTATGTGACAGAAGATTTCTACCCCAACACTCAGGTGAAAGCCGATCAAAAAACAAAAAAAGTAAAACCCGTATTAAAACTCAACCGTCAAAAAAAATTTTTGACTGGTATTTATCCCTATTCTGTTATGACAAGTAGCTTTACTTATATCGAATGGGAGCCCTTTCTAGCAAAAGTTTCAGCCTCCCTTCAGGAGTGGTGTGGGCATAGCTATTTGCAATTGAATCAACGCGGTCAAATTAACATTCAAAGCCATTCTTATTTTGAAGGGGAAGCCGATCAGAAGATAGGCTTGTCAAAAAATACAATGACAGAAGACGAACTGTGGAATCGAGTCCGCTTGAATCCAGATAAGTTACCTTTAGGTACTTTTGCCCTACTCCCAAGTCTGGAACTAATCCGATTGAATCATTGGCCACTCAAAACAGTACCTGTAACGGCTCAACTTCGAAATGAAGGCGAAGTTTCCACCTATGAAATTGACTTTGAAAGCCTGGGCCGAACACTGAGTATCCATTTTCAAACACAACATCCTCATCGAATTGAAGGTTGGGTCGATCGATCAGAAAAAGGGGAAGTCTATACCAGTATCGCCACTCGGATGAAGACTCAAAAGCTGCCCTACTGGCAGCTCAATACGCCTGGAGATGAACGATACAGAGATTCCCTAAAATTGGTTACCCACCCATGAGAGTAGCTATTCTCCTTGGAATATTTCTCAGCCTGGTTGAGGTAAAGGCCCAATCAGCTGTTAAAATATATGAGGATCTGAAAAAATTAAATTTTTTAGGATCCGTACTTTATTTAGCCGCCCATCCTGATGATGAGAACACCGCATTAATTTCATATTTTGCCAACCAAGTTCATGCAGAAACTGCCTACCTCTCTCTCACTCGTGGTGATGGCGGTCAAAATCGAATCGGAACCGAACTGGGCGAACTACTAGGTGTCATACGAACCAATGAATTGCTTGCAGCTCGAAAAATTGACGGAGGGCAACAATTTTTTAGCTCTGCTATAGATTTTGGCTACTCCAAACACCCAGAAGAGACCTTCCAAATTTGGAATTATAAACAACTTTTAGGCGAGGTGATTGCTCAGATTCGAGCTTTTCAGCCAGACCTTATCATTCATCGATTCGACCACAGAACACCAGGCACTACCCATGGCCATCATACTTCGTCGGCACAATTGGGTTTCGAAGCTTTTGAATTATCCATTAATCCTAATAGCTATCCTGATCAGCTGAAGACGCTAGGAATTTGGCAAGCCCGTCGTCAATTCTACAACACTTCTTGGTGGCGATATGGTAGTAGAGAACGCTTCAATCAAATTGACAAATCAACTTTTCTTACCCTCGAAATAGGCACCCACAGCCCGATTACAGGCCGTTCCAATAATTCCATTGCTGCGGCAAGTCGAAGTTCTCACAAATCGCAAGGGTTTGGAGCCGCTCCTCAATTGGGTAGCCGTAAAGAGTATATTGAGTTGATCAATGGAGACCAACCCAAAGGGAACGACCCGTTCGAGGGAATCAATACTTCGTGGAATCGGGTGAATGGAGGAGATAAAATAGGCGATTTGGTAACGCGTGCTTTGGATGACTTTGACTTTACCAATCCCTCAAAAAGTATTGAGGCACTCGTCGCCATTCATAACGCGATCAGTGTACTGAAAACATCGGTCTGGAAAATCCGAAAAAAATTAGCCGTAGAACAATTGATTAAAGATTGTGTAGGCTTAACCCTTCAGTTCAATGCTTCCCTGCCCTACGCTACCCAAGGAGAGCAAATCGAGATTTCTTTTAACGCAGTGCAACAATCTGCATATCGTATTGAAATCGTAAGTGTTGGTGATGAAAAAGTAAATCATCGGTTGATCAAGAATGAAGCCTATCGCCAATCCCTTTCAAAAAAATTGAGCCCTACCCTCACCACGCCCTATTGGCTCACTGAAAAAGGAAGTCAAGGAACCTATACCATCAACAACGAGAATTGGCGAGGAAAACCGGAAACACCGGCCCTCCAACTCCCCGTTCAGGTGGCAATCAATGGAACTTCAATTGTCTATGGTATTCCTATTCAATATCGAGTTACGGATCCGGTTCGGGGAGAGGTAGTTACTCCTTTTCATCTGTTGCCCCAAGTGGGTGTTGCCTTTAAAAAGAAAGTGCAATTATTCCCCAATCAAAAAGAACAAGACGTACTGGTAGAAATCACCAATTACGGCAAGAGTTTTTCTGGTCAAGTTAACCTTCAAATTCCAACGGGTTGGACCAGCACAACCTCCCAAAAAACGATCAATTTAGAACAACGGGGTAGCTCTAAACTTCTTTCCTTTGCGATCCGACCCACTCCAAAAGCCAAAAAGGAACTGCTATTCCCCTTAGTCTTCCAGAACAATGAAAAAGTGGATCCCGTGTATGCCGTAGAACAAATCAACTACGCACATATCCCGAAGCAATATGTTGCGCAACCCAGTAATACCCAATTGGTCCCTTTCCAACTT
This sequence comes from Flavobacteriaceae bacterium, assembly GCA_003533785.1. Taxonomy (GTDB): domain Bacteria; phylum Bacteroidota; class Bacteroidia; order Flavobacteriales; family Flavobacteriaceae; genus UBA11891. The sequence goes on along the minus strand of DQCR01000064.1, from coordinate 38,218 downwards.
AACCTTACTCAAAAAAAAGTAGGCTATCTCATGGGAGCGGGTGATTTGGTCCCAGAAAGCCTTAGGATTCTTGGGTTGGCGGTAGAATTAATTGATCTGGATACTATGACTCCCGATAAGCTTCAGTCATTTGACACGATATTTGTTGGGATTCGGGCCTTTAATGTGTTGGAATCTTTGGTATACAAAAATGAGCTCCTTTTTGACTTTGCCCATCAAGGCGGAACGCTTGTTGTTCAATACAATACCAATCGAGGATTGAAAACCAAAAAAATCCTTCCCTATTCCATTAATCTCTCACGAGATCGGGTTACCAATGAACGCAGCCCCGTTAAAATATTAGAACCGAAACATCCTGTTTTTAACCATCCTCACAAAATAACCGCGGCTGATTTTGAGGGTTGGGTTCAAGAACGCGGGCTCTATTTTGCCGACAAATGGGATTCACGTTATACACCCCTGCTAGGCATGAACGATCCTTTTGAAACAGAAAAAAAGGGAAGTCTGCTTATTGCTTCTTATGGAAAAGGGACAGTGGTCTATACTGGATTAAGCTTTTTCCGTGAACTCCCTGCTGGAGTTCCAGGAGCCTATCGGCTGCTCATAAATCTTATCCACCTCTAACCATGAACAAACGCATCTATTATTATGTAATTCTAATCAACCTACTCTATTGGGCGGGCATGGGTTGGTTTATGAATCAATTTGGTCTATGAGTACACTCGATGGTTTTATTTTAATAACAACACTCCTAGGGATCGTTGGCTACGGGATATGGAAAAATCGAAGACAAGAAAATATTAAAAGTTATTTGAGGGGGGGCAATCAAAGCCGGTGGTGGACCGTAGGTCTTTCGGTTATGGCTACCCAAGCCAGTGCCATTACCTTTCTTTCCACACCCGGACAAGCCTTTCACGATGGGATGGGTTTTGTTCAATTTTATTTTGGCCTGCCCTTTGCGGTCATTATCATCTGTCTTTTTTTCTTACCTATATATCACAAACTCAATGTGTATACCGCCTATGAATTTTTGGAAGAGCGGTTCAATTGGCAAACGCGTACGCTTACTGCCCTTCTTTTCTTAATACAGCGCGGGTTGGCGGCAGGGATTACCATCTATGCCCCAGCCATCATTTTAAGTGTTATTTTGGGTTGGCCCCTACGGGGCTTAGTTATAGGGATTGGTTTATTAGTGATTCTCTACACAGTGATTGGTGGCACACAAGCGGTGAATGTGACTCAAAAGCAGCAAATGACGGTGATTTTTTTAGGCCTTTTTGTGGCTTTTTTTAGCATCTTATCTGCTTTCCCAGAAAGTATCAGTTTTACCAAAGCCCTAAAAATTGCTGGGGCTAGTGGCAAACTAAACGTACTGGATTTTAGCTTTGATACCAACAGTCGCTATACTTTCTGGAGCGGCATCACCGGCGGACTATTTCTTGCCCTATCCTACTTTGGCACTGACCAATCCCAAGTACAACGCTACCTCTCTGGAAAATCTCTTAAGGAAAGTCAAATGGGGCTTTTGATGAACGGGTTCCTCAAAGTTCCCCTCCAATTTTTTATTCTTTTAGTCGGGGTAATGGTCTTTGTATTCTACCAATTTCAACCAGCGCCTCTTCATTTCAATCCCCAAACTGAACAACGCCTCAGGGGAACTGATCAAGCGGAACCCTTTGCCCAACTTCAAGAAAAAAATAAGCAAACACAAGAAGCTATTACCGCTTTGTTATTGACTGAAGATTTTACCTCTAATACAACTACGCAGAATACCTATAAAAAATACAGTCAAGAAAATCGCACCCAAAGGGATACAGCTAAAGAACTGCTTCTCAAAGCAGATGCAGGGCTGACCGTCAACGATAAAGATTTTGTGTTTATCACCTTTATTCTGGATCACCTGCCTGTGGGAATTATCGGATTGTTGTTGGCTATGATATTCTCCGCTGCTATGAGCTCCACCGCTTCGGAATTGAATGCTCTTTCTGCCACTACACTCGTAGATCTCTATCAGCGCAATCGTCCGGGTAGGACTGAAACCCACTATGTTCAGGCTGCTAAAGGATTTACCCTCTTGTGGGGATTGTTGGCGATTGGATTTGCCTCTGTTGGAAACCTATTCGAAAACCTAATTCAATTGGTCAATATCATCGGTTCCGTTTTCTATGGAACCATCTTAGGAATTTTCCTAGTGGCTTTCTTTTTTAAATCCATTCAAGGGAAAGCGGTGTTTTGGGGTGCTATCCTGTCAGAAATCAGCATATTGTATATCTATTCCCAAAACTGGTTTGGTTACCTCTGGCTCAACGCAATTGGTGCCCTGTTAACAATTGGGCTGGCGTTCCTTATTCAATTGGTACAAAAAACCCCCACCAAACGGTAAGGGTTTTAAAGTGTAGGAAATCAATTAATTTATTTTGACCAATCGGCGATGGAGTCGGTATTGAGTTTGACATAGTCCAAATTTCCCGCTTTCTCGGCGCGTACCAGTGATTTTTTAGCAGCTTCTATTGCGGCCTCCATCTCATTGAGTCCGGCTAGAATCAAGGCTTGTTGCCGAAAATACCAATAGGTGTTGTCATTCATCGATACCGCCTTATTAACCCATTCTTTGGCTTGCTTCAAGTCACGGCCCGTTTGTAGGTAGTAGACCGCAGCTTCATAATAGTCGCGCTCCTTAGGATCGTTATTCATTACTTGTTTGATACTTGCCATGGTTTTTGCATCGGTGGGCACCTCAACCTTCATTGATATCTTGGTGTTCTCCCAAGCCAAATTCAAATGCGCATCGTTATAAGTGAGATCGGAAAACCATATAGAAAATGTTTCCAGTTTTCCAGTGGGTTTGGGTGTCACCTTCACGGTTGCTGCAACTTTGTCTAGTTCCCATTTTTTGGGAACCCTTGAATTGTCAGTATCAGTATAGAAATATATCTCCCATTCCTGCTCACCGGGCTGAGTAAAGAGGGCATAAGTTCCCGCAGCGAGGGGCTGTCCTTCAATTTTCACAGAATCCGTAAACTGGATGGTTGTATTGTCATTGGCTCCAGTTCGCCATTTGTGATCAAAGGAAACAAGATTCCCAATGACCTTCCTCCCTCTGGCTGAGGGACGTGAAAACTTTACAGTAAAGTCGGTTAAACCGACAGTCTGCATCAAGGTAGCTGCTGGGCTGGATTCAGGAGTTTGGAGCTGTGCGTTCATCGAGATACAAACACACAAACAAGCACTGTAAATAAATTTTTTCATGGTATTGATTTTTGTAAAAATACAGCTTTCCACTCGTTTGGTTCAAATGCCTTGTTCTGCTTTTTTTCTTGTTCACTTGAGAAAGTGAAAAACTTTGTTTAATAAAATCTTTATATCGTTAAACATTTTGTATCTTTACTTAAAATTGCTTGTATGAAAATCTATCGATTACATACCCATCAAAACTTACCCATTAACATTGATGTGGCTTGGGATTTTCTTAGCAATCCAAAAAATCTAAAAACCATCACTCCAGATTATATGGGCTTTGACATTATAAGTGGTGCAGATCGTACAATGTTTGCTGGTCAGATTATCCAGTATAGGGTGACTCCTATCGGAGGCATACCGACCCAGTGGGTAACTGAAATCACCCACGTCAAGGACAAAGAATTCTTTGTAGATGAACAGCGGTTTGGACCCTATAGCCTGTGGCATCACAAACATTTTATCAAAGCCATTCCTGGTGGCGTTGCGATGGAAGACATTGTAGATTACAAACTTCCTTTGGGGGTATTGGGGCGCATAGCGCACCCCATTTTAGTGAAGCCCAAGTTGAAGGAAATATTTAATTACCGATATCTAAAACTCATCGAGTTGTTCGGAGAATTTAAAGATTGATTATGAAAAACATACTCATTGTAGGAGGGAGTTCGGGCATTGGCCTTGCCTTAGTAGAGCAATTAGCTGAGGATCACAACGTATTTGTAGCCAGCCGAACTTCGGAATCTTTGGTGGGAAAGAATTGCACCCATATTCCCTATGATGTTATGTCACAAGAATTAGATGTTTCTTTACTGCCTGAATTGCATGGTTTTGTGTATTGCCCGGGGAGCATCAATCTTCGACCCTTCAAGGGTTTGAAACCAGAAACATTTCAAGCAGATTTTGATTTGAATGTTATGGGGGCGATTAAAAGCCTCCAGGCCTTGGGAAAAAACCTGCAGGCCACTACCCATGCTTCGGTGGTGTTTTACAGTACAGTAGCGGTACAAACTGGAATGCCTTTTCACGCATCGGTTGCTGCTGCCAAAGGAGCATTAGAAGGACTTACCCGTTCTTTGGCAGCCGAATGGGCACCCAAAATTCGTGTCAATTGCATTGCCCCTTCCTTGGTCAATACACCATTGGCCGATAAGTTTTTAAATAACGAGGCTAAAATGGAAAAAGCGGGAGAGCGCCATCCCCTTCAGCGAGTTGGAACAGCGAAAGAGATAGCGGAAGCCACTGCTTATTTACTCAGTGAGAAAAGCGGATGGATGACGGGACAAATTATACAAATAGACGGCGGCATAGGGACATTAAAAACGTAAATGGATGACAAAGGTCAGCTTGTTTTGGTTCAGGAGAGACTTGAGAGTCAAAGACAATACAGGCCTGTACAATGCACTCCAAAGTGGAATACCCGTCTTGCCCCTATTTATATTCGATACCAACATCTTGGGAAAGCTGCCCAAGACAGATCGTCGATTGGAACTAATTATACATGCCTTGGGTCGTGTTAACGATGCTATGAAGAGGAACAGATGTACTGTGAGAACGTATCACGGGACGCCCAAGGCTATTTTTTCACAACTCCTGGAAGAACACGAGATCTCAGGTGTTTATGTCAATAGAGACTATGAACCCTACGGTCGTGAACGAGATGCCGAAATTGAAAAACTACTTGAGCAACAGGCCATTCCATTTCACTCGTTCAAAGATCAAGTAATTTTTCATGAAGATGAAGTTGTTAAGGACGATGGGAAACCCTACGTTGTTTACACTCCCTATTCCAGAAAATGGCTGGCTCGTTTTGAAGCTGAAGGCCTTATCGAAGTACCCTCCCAAAATCTATTAGACAGATTGGTTGCTGGTGAACCCGAAATGCACAGTTTGGAGGCTCTGGGGTTCATGCCTAGCGGACACCGCCAACCAGAATATCAATTTTCGAATGAACTTATCGATGCTTACGAGGCCACGCGTAATTTTCCATCGCTCGACCAAACGTCACGACTTGGGCCTCAACTGAGATTTGGTACAGTAAGTATCCGCACCTTGATTCACCAAGCCGCAAGCCGATCCAACAAAACCTTTCTTAAAGAGTTAATCTGGCGTGAGTTTTTCATGCAAATCCTTTGGCATTTCCCCCACACCCGAAACAAGAGTTTCAAACCACAGTATGACCGTATTCCATGGCGCAACAACGAAGAAGAATTTGAATATTGGTGCCAAGGAAAAACAGGGTACCCCTTAGTAGATGCTGGCATGCGACAATTGAATGCTACAGGGTTTATGCACAATCGAGTTCGGATGTTAGTCGGGAGTTTCCTTTGCAAGCATTTGCTCATCGATTGGCGATGGGGAGAAGCCTATTTTGCAGAAAAGCTACTGGATTATGAAATGGCGAGCAATGTGGGAAATTGGCAGTGGGTGGCTGGATCTGGGGTTGATGCAGCGCCTTATTTTCGAATTTTCAACCCTTCCGAGCAGATTAAAAAATTCGATAAAGAACAAAGATATATTCAAAAATGGGTTCCTGACTATCAAGAGTTGACATACCCCCAGCCCATTGTAGAACATAAAACTGCCAGAGAACGCTGTTTGACAACCTACAAAACAGCGCTGGCTCAATAATGAAAAGAGTTCTCAAGCAGCACTTACCCCAAAAAATCTGTCCCACTTGTCAACGCCCTTTTCAGTGGAGAAAAAAATGGGAAAAAGACTGGGAGCAAGTAAAATACTGCAGTAAGCGATGCAAAAAATAAATAAAACAGCACTGGTTTGGTTTCGGAACGATTTGCGAACACTAGACCATCAAAACCTCGCAGAGGCTTCCGAAAAATACGAATCTGTAGTGGCTTACTTTAGTTTTGATCCTCGGTTGTTTAAGGATACTGATTGGGGGTTTAAAAAAACAGAAAAATACCGTGCGCAATTCCTCATTCAAACCCTTGTTGATCTGGAAAAGCAATTGTCAACACTCAATATCCCTCTTTATACTGACCGTAAACACCCAGAAGATAGCATTCCCCTATTGGTAGCTCGTTTGGATATCAAAGCTCTTTATTTTCAAGAAGAATGGACTGAAGAAGAAGCCGAAGTTGCTGCTGCTGTTTTATCACAAATAGATCAAACTGTGACGATCGTTCAACGAAAAGAACAATTTCTTTTTCATCCTGATGATTTGTCCTTCTCCATTGAAGAAACGCCCAACGTATTTACCGCCTTTCGCAAAAAGTGTGAGAAAGAAAGCCACGTTCGACCTCTAATTTCACCGCCACAAATATGCCAAAAACAAAAACATTGGCCCCTTCCCTCCCCTTTTCCCTCCTTGAGCGAAATGGGTCTTGAAGAACCGATAAACGATAAACGAAGCGCTTTTCCTTTCCGAGGGGGAAGTAAAGCGGCCGAAGAGCGGTTACACCATTATTTTTGGGCGTCCAAAAAATTATCTTATTACAAGAATACAAGAAACGGCCTGGTTGGATTAGATTACAGTTCGAAGTTTTCTCCCTGGTTGGCCAACGGATCGCTATCACCCCGCTCCATTTATTGGGCGGTGAAAGACTATGAAAAGCAAATTCAAAAGAACAGTTCTACCTATTGGCTCATTTTTGAATTGATTTGGCGTGATTATTTCAAATATGTTTCTTTAAAACACAACAATAAAATATTTCGCCTAGAAGGAATACTGGATCTTTCTTATGAGTGGAAAACAGATCCTAAAATTTTCATTGATTGGGCCAATGGACAAACACCAGAACCTTTTGTCAATGCCAACATGATAGAACTGCAACAAACTGGTTGGATGAGCAATCGGGGACGGCAAAATGTAGCCAGTTACTTTGCCAAGACCCTATGTATGGACTGGCGAATGGGCGCTGCCTACTTTGAATCCCTTCTGTTGGACTACGACGTTCATAGCAACTATGGGAATTGGATGTACGTGGCTGGAGTGGGAAATGATCCACGCGATCGAAAATTTGATGTGGCGTGGCAAGCCGAACGCTATGATTCCAATGGGAAGTTTCAAAAACAATGGCTTCAAACCACCTTATTTCCATGACCATACGTCTCATCCTTGGCGATCAATTAAACGAACAGCACAGTTGGTATAAAAATGTGGATGATGCTGTCTGCTATGTCATGTTCGAAATGCGGCAAGAGACGGACTATGTAAAACATCACATTCAAAAAGTAGTCGCTTTTTTTGCTTCCATGCGACATTTTGCCCAAACATTACAATCCCATGGACACCAAGTAATCTACCTGTCCTTGGATGCCCCCGAAAACAAGCAAGAGGTTTGCGACAATCTAATCCAGATTTTTAATCAAAAAAAAGCCAGCGCCTTTGAGTATCAAGAACCCGATGAATATCGTTTAGATCAACAATTAAAAGTTTTTTGTGAAAGCTTATCTATTCCATCACATTGCGTTGAAAGCGAACATTTTTTGACTTCTCGTGTGGAATTAAAAACTTTTTTTGAGGGTAAAAAACAATACATCCTTGAATTTTTCTACCGCTACATGCGTAAGAAATACAACCTCTTGATGGACGGAAGTCAACCAGAAGGAGCGCAATGGAATTTTGACAAAAATAACCGAAATAAATGGAAAGGAAATCCAAAAATTCCAGACGCTTTTGTCCCTGACAACAGTAACATAAAAGAATTGGTTGCACTCTTAGAGAGTGAGGGCGTTAAAACACTTGGGACCATTAATTATGATCGTTTTTTATATCCTACCCATCGAGGGGCCGCCCTCAAGCAATTGGACTATTTCTGCGAAAACCTGTTGGTCCACTTTGGCGATTATCAGGATGCTATGCATACAGAAGAAATCAATTTATTTCACTCCCGAATTTCCTTTGCACTAAATGCTAAAATAGTGCATCCATTAGAAGTTATGGAAGGTGTTATTGCATACTACCGACTTCATTCTGATTCTATCAGCCTGTCACAGGTAGAGGGTTTTGTGAGACAAATACTGGGATGGCGAGAGTATATGCGAGGGATTTATTGGAAAGAAATGCCAGGATACGCGACAAAAAATAAATTGGAAAATCACAACCCCCTACCTGCGTTTTATTGGACCGGAAACACCAAGATGAATTGCTTGCAAAACAGTATTCAAAATTCCCTAGACAATGCCTATGCCCATCATATCCAACGGTTGATGATAACCGGCAATTTTGCATTACTCGCCCAAGTAGACCCCAATCGGGTAGACGCTTGGTATTTAGGCATTTATGCCGATGCTATAGAATGGGTACAACTCCCCAATACACGAGGGATGAGTCAATGGGCTGATGGAGGGATTGTAGCCACCAAACCCTACGTTTCATCGGGTTCCTACATCAATAAGATGAGTAATTATTGTGGTGAGTGTCAATACAATCTTAAAAAACGAACCGGTGAAGATGCCTGTCCGTTTAATAGTCTTTATTGGAATTTCCTCGATGATAAAAAACAATTCTTTTCCAAGAATAATCGAATGGCAATGATGTTGCGCTTATTGGAAAAAATTCCGCAAGAAGAGATGGTAGCCATCAAAGAAAGAGCAGAAAAAATCCTTCTAAATCCCGATGACTTTTAAACCTCCCGTCAGCATTGTATGGCTTAAAAGAGACTTGCGACTCCAAGACCACTATGCGCTCAATGCAGCCCTTGAAGCACAATGGCCAGTACTTCTGCTTTATGTTTTTGAACCCATCTTGTTGGAAGAACCCCACTGTTCCAATCGGCACTGGGACTTTATCAAACAATCCATAGTCGATCTCAACCGCCAGCTACTTAGTTATAAAACAGCTGTAGTAAGTTTCAAAGGGAATTTCCTAGAAATACTTGAAGGCTTACAAGAAAACGTCGAGATTAAGGGACTGTATTCGCATCAAGAGACTGGATTAAGAGTCACTTATGAACGAGACACGCAAGTCGCTTGGTATTGCAAAAAGAAAGGGTTTCCTTGGAAAGAATACCAGCAACAAGGAGTATTCAGAGGAATGCAACACCGAAAACAATGGCTTTCGCGTTGGGAGCAATTGATGAACCTACCCCTGCTTGCCTTAGAAGCTAAAGCCAATGACTTTTTTTCCCATTCTCAAATAAAAACACTTCGGTCTACTAGTAAATCTATTTCCTTGCAAACTTCAAAACACCCTCAACGACAACCTGGAGGGGAACAACACGCCCACACCTATATGAATTCTTTTTTCAAAGAGCGGTATACGGGCTATCAAAAGCACATTTCCAAGCCCGATCTGGCACGAAGAAGTTGCAGTCGACTCTCTCCCTATATCGCCTATGGCAATCTATCCATTCGACAGGTGCTTCAGCGACTGCAAAGTGAAATCGAAAAAAAAGACGTGCAACGGTTTCCCCTTCGAGCCTTTGGATCTCGACTTCGATGGCAATCCCACTTCATTCAAAAATTTGAAATGGAACACCGTATGGAGTTTGTCAGCATCAATGAAGGATTTCATGCCTTAAAGAAGCCAGAGAAAACCGAATTAATTAGCGCTTGGGAAGAAGGTCAAACTGGAGTTCCCATTGTAGATGCTGCGATGCGGTGTTTGGTAGCCACAGGCTTCCTTAATTTTCGAATGCGCGCCTTAGTAGTCTCCTTCTTTGTGCATCAATTGTGGCAACCCTGGCAAGCTTGTTCTGCCTTTTTAGCGCAACAATTTTTAGATTTTGAACCTGGAATTCACTTTCCCCAAATTCAAATGCAGGCCGGTGAAACAGGAATCAATACCCTTCGAATCTATAATCCTGTAAAGAATAGCCTGGAACACGACCCCCACGCCCACTTTATCAAACAGTGGGTGCCTGAACTTCAAATACTACCCATTCCTATGGTTCATCAACCTTGGACCATCACGCCTATGGAAGAAGTACTATACCGTTTCCGTCCTGGACAAACCTATCCAGCCCCAATTGTCAAGTTAGAGCAAAGCCGAAAAAGGGCGAGCGATATCCTATGGAACCTTCAAAAAAATAATTTGGTCCGTAAAGAAAGCCGTAGAATCCTGCAAAGACACACCCTACCCAATCGAAATAGTATACAATAAAACCTACCCAAGGAAACAGCATTGAATATGAAAAAGAAAAGTACACTCACGGAATTACAACGCGACCGTATCATTGAAATGGCATGGGAGGACCGAACCCCTTTTGATGCTATTTTAGATCAGTTTGGCCTCAGAGAGCAAGAGGTAATTACCTTGATGCGAAAAGAGATGAAGCCCAGTAGTTTCAGAATGTGGCGGGAAAGGGTTCAAGGAAGAAAAACAAAACACAGGCAACAACGAGGTGAAGGTGTTGACCGATTTAAATGTAGTCGTCAAAGAAATATCAGCAACAATAAGGTTTCCAAAAGAAGGTAATTTATTATTTTGAGACATGAAGCAAAACAAGACCCGACCTACTCAAGGATCGGTTGCCACTTATCTTGATGGAATAACTCCTATACAAAAACAACAAGATTGTCGCTGGCTCGATCAACTGTTTCAAAAATTAACTCGCAAAGAAGCAGTCCTTTGGGGCAGTAGTATTCTCGGTTATGGCCAATATCGTTACCGTTACAAATCGGGTCGAGAGGGCGATTGGTTTCTCGGTGGTTTTGCCGCAAGAAAGCAAGCCATTACTATTTATCTTCTTTGTGATCTGAGCCATCCCGAATTGGATTTTTTCGATCTAGGAACTTACAAAAAAGGAGTGGGATGCTTATATA
>DQCR01000064.1:0-26828 GCA_003533785.1 Flavobacteriaceae bacterium | reverse complement strand
ATCTTCGCACCGATGGCTCGAAGTCGCTCATCAATACGTTCGTAACCTCGATCTATCTGTTCAATATTGTGAATAATACTCGTCCCCTTGGCAGAGAGGGCGGCTATTAATAAAGAGATTCCTGCACGAATGTCAGGAGAAGTCATTGTGGTAGCTTTCAATTGAGATTTGAAGTTATGACCAATGACAACAGCACGGTGTGGGTCGCCCAAAATAATTTTGGCTCCCATATCGATAAGTTTATCGACAAAAAATAAACGGCTTTCAAACATTTTTTGATGGATGAGTACTTCACCTTGGGCTTGTGTGGCAACGACTAAAATGACACTTAATAAATCAGGAGTAAAACCTGGCCAAGGAGCGTCGGCTATTGTTAGAATGGAACCGTCTATAAAGTTCTGTATTTCATACCCTTTCGTGTGAGCTGGGATATAGATGTCGTCATTTTGTTTTTCTAGTTCTATTCCCAATCGTCTAAAAACGGTAGGGATTTGTCCTAAAAACTCCCATTGTACGTTTTTGATTCTAAGAGCACTTTGTGTCATGGCGGCCAATCCAATCCAAGAACCTATTTCGATCATATCGGGAAGGATGCGATGTTCTGTTCCTTGGAGGCGCTCTACACCTTCTATAGTCAATAGATTGGAACCAATCCCCGATATCTTGGCTCCCATTCGGTTGAGCATCAAACAAAGCTGCTGAAGATAGGGTTCACATGCCGCGTTGTATATCGTTGTTATTCCTTTAGCAAGGACGGCTGCCATCACAATATTAGCTGTTCCTGTCACAGAGGCTTCGTCTAGTAGCATGGAGCTCCCCTTAAGTTGCTTCGCTTTTACGGTATAGAAATAGTTTTCACGGTCGTAGTGAAAGGCTGCGCCCAATTTGATTAAGCCTTCGAAATGGGTATCCAATCGACGTCGACCAATTTTATCCCCGCCCGGACGAGGAATACTACCAACACCAAAACGGGCGAGCATGGGGCCCACGAGCATAATGGAACCGCGCAGACCTCTGCCTTCTTCTTTGAATGCTGGAGAGGACAAAAATTTCAAATCAACTGCGTCAGCTTGAAAACGATAGCTGTTGGAAGCCATTGCTTCAACTTTGACACCTAATTTTTTCAAAAGCTGAATCAGCTTTTGGACATCGATGATTTCAGGGATGTTATGAATAATAACCGGATCAGCAGTCAATAATACCGCACACAATATTTGTAGAGCTTCATTCTTAGCCCCTTGTGGTTCAATTTCTCCTGATAAGGGCTGCCCTCCTTCAATTTTAAAGCTTCCCATAGTCTGTGGTGGTTATTTAGTAACGTTTACGGTTATTTCGTTTTCTGGTCTTCATTGTCGTATTGGACTTGGGACCGTTCCCATTTTTCGATTTCACCTTCAAAAAGTCAGCTGAGGAAGTCAATGGAAGTAATTCCGCCTTTACACTCAAAGCCCCTTTAGACAGTTCTCCCAAATGGGTGAAAATGACTTCATCCTCGACCGTGTCTTTATTCCAATTTAAAAAACATTTTTTCATGTGGTTGGCAATCGTAAAAACCAATGCATCTTTCATATCGCCCTCTTCCCAGCTCTTAGCAACCTCAATCATATGATTGATATTGTTCCCATAAAAACGGTATTTCTGACTATTACTGGGATAGGCTAGTCGTTCAGGGCGCTGCGCAAGTACTTCTTGTTGTGGCTTTTCGAAGGGAGCATCAACGTCCAATTCGAATTGAGACATGATAAAGAGTTGATCCCAAAGTTTGTGCTGAAAATCAGGAACATCACGTAAATGCGGGTTCAGGTTGCCCATCACGCCAATGATTGCTTTTACCAATTTATTCCGTTGTTCACGATCCGTCTCAGCCACCGCCTGATCTATCATTTGATGGATATGACGTCCGTATTCTGGGATGATTAAATGGGAGCGATCTGTATTGTATTGTAAGGGTATCATAAAAGATAAATTATGGAAAACACAAGTGTTCTTTAAAGAATGATAACGCCTTTGAATTCATTGACTTGCTTGTAAATTGCTACGACGGATTCTGGCGTTTGATCTGATGCTAATATAGTCAAACTTCTGTAAGAACCCTTAGCGGACTGTTTTTCAGTCCATGTCGTTTTTTCCTCCGAAAAAAAAGATTTAATCGCATCGAGGTAGGGACTCTCTTTTTTAACTATAAATTTGTAGAGATAGGGTCCCGGCCATGGCTGTGAATCAATCAATTTCTCAAGAAACTGTTCGTAATAGTTGTCAGTATTGGAATTGGTTGGCATTCCTGGTATTTTTTTCAAATATACGGGTTCAAATAGGCCCTAAAAAATGATTATGGAAAGAAATCTCAAAGTGGTCATCACTGGTGGACCGGGTTCTGGAAAAAGCAGCTTAATAGCTGCTTTAAAGAAAAAAGGACACCTCTGCTATGAGGAGTTTTCTAGGCAACTGATTGATGATGGAAAAAAAAGGGGAATGGAGAACTTTTTTTTGGAAAATCCTCTAGCTTTCAGCAAGGGCTTGATTGAAGAACGTATTGCACAATATATTGCGGCACACAGTCTCCCACTAAACCATCCTCATCCTTGGGTCTTTTTTGATCGAGGCCTACCCGATGTAATTGCATACCTTAATGTTATGGGTGAAAAGTCTGATTCTTTAGACTTAAATATAAAAAACTACCCATACGACCGGGTCGTCTTTTTGCCCCCTTGGGAGACCATTTACTGTAAGGACGAACAGAGAATGGAAAACTTTGAACAAGCACGAGTACTTTCTGAGGCCCTTTGGGATGCCTATTCAAAAATGTCTTTCCCCCTTTTTGAATTGAATAAAGGAACACTCACAGAACGCGTTGACGAATTAGAGAAATATTTACTTCAATGATATCAGCCGAAACTTTGTTACAAAAACATTGGGGATTTGATCGCTTTCGACCCTTTCAGAAAGAAATAATTTCATCGGTACTGGAAGGTAAAGATACTCTTGGTTTACTGCCTACTGGCGGTGGAAAATCGATTTGTTATCAAATTCCAGCACTGATGAAAGAAGGAATTGTTTTGGTTGTCAGTCCATTAATCGCCTTAATGCAAGATCAAGTGGCTCAGCTAAAGCAAAAAAAAATTCCTGCTATGATGCTGGAACGTCCCTCTCCTGGACAATCCCTCACAGATCAATTGGACAATTTGGATTATGGTCCCTATAAGATCCTTTTTCTTTCTCCAGAACGCTTGCAGAATAGTGACGTTGCACAACGATTGGTTCGACTTCCTATTCACCTGTTGGCAGTTGATGAGGCCCACTGTGTATCGGAGTGGGGACCCGACTTTCGCCCGGCATTCTTAGCCATTAAAGATTTTAGAGAGCGTTTATCAAACGTTCCTCTTTTAGCACTGACTGCATCTGCTACTCCTGCCGTTTTGGAAGATATGAAGACAAAATTGGCGTTGACAAACCCCGTTTTACATCGAGCATCTTTCAACCGACCCAACTTGAAGTATCGCATTGAAAAAACAAACGATAAAGTTGGAGGTCTTTTAAAGCGTTTATCCCTAGACGAAGAACCTTGTATCGTTTACTGTCGAACTCGCAATAAAACAGAAACTCTGTACCAACAATTAAAAACACAACATACAGTTGCCTTTTTTCATGGCGGTTTGGATGAAGTGGAAAAAAAAGAGCGGCTCGAAAGCTGGTTACAGCAAGATACACGGATCATGGTTGCCACGCTCGCCTTTGGAATGGGAATAGATAAATCCAATGTCCGGCAAGTAATCCATATGAGCCCTCCCGAAAGTATCGAACATTATTATCAAGAAACGGGAAGAGCAGGAAGAGACGGTAAATCGGCAACGGCCACCCTGTTTTGGGCATACAATGATTTTGATTCGTTACAAAAACAATTCTTGAATGCCTTCCCCGCCAAAAAAGAATTAACGCTGTTCTACAAATGTATCTGCAATCATTTGCAAGTGGCCTATGGAGAGGGCAATGAAGCTACCTATTATTTTAATTTTGATGAATTCTGCACACACTACGGGCTCTCTAGAGCCAAGACAATGCAGGCCATTCAAGTACTAGATCGGGAAGGACTTTGGCGATGGCAATCGCTCTATCGCGAAAAAGTAAGTCTTCGCTTTTTAGCAAATTCTAAAGAAATAGGAATCTGGTTAAAAACCCGTAACAAGCGAACCGATTTTTTTCAGCATCTATGGCGAGTCTATCCTCGGATACTGCAGCAAAACCAAGAAATTGATTTTGAACTTCTGGCAAATACAAGTGGGCTTTCGCAAAAAAAAATCGTGAAATATCTCAAGGAGGCTCATACAGACGGTTGGCTGGAACTCAGTTGGATCAAGAACGATAGTTGTCTGGAATGGCTTCATGCGCGAGAAGAACCCTATATTTTGGCTCCCATAATCCATCGTTTGAAAAAAAGGCGTGAACAGAAACAGAAAAAAATCGACGCTTTATATGAATTCTGTTCTTCAGAAGGTTATTGCAAAAGAAAGCGTTTGCTGGCTTATTTTGGAGAAAAATTAGTGGGCTCATGCGAGGATTGTACTGCTGTTAGCTGTGGACAAACCCCCAACGAGAATCTTGAAGCACTGAAAAAGGACCTCACGGAATGTTTGCAGCAAAAGCCTTGGAGCTCGGACAGGTTGGTGCAACATCTCCCTTACTCAAAAGAGAATATTGTGCTAGTTTTGCACGAGTGGGCCTCCGTGGGTCATATAACGCAGAATACAAACTATCAATGGGAACTAAAAAAATCATGAAGCCACGAATTCTCTTTTTTGGTACCCCTGAATTTGCAGTAGTTTGTTTACAGGAGTTGCACAAGCGGGCCTATCCAATTGTTGGGGTAGTAACCAGCCCTGACCGACCCGCAGGTAGAGGAAAAAAAATCAAAATATCCGCAGTAAAAGAGTATGCTATTTCGCAAGACTTAAACTTGCTCCAACCTTCAAATTTGAAAGATGTACCATTCTTGAAAACCCTAGAAAAAATCAATGCAGATGTGGCAGTGATAGTGGCCTTTCGCATGCTCCCAAAAGCTGTGTGGTCTCTTCCCAAACAGGGGACTTTTAACCTTCATGCTTCCCTGCTTCCCAAATATAGAGGCGCAGCCCCAATCAACTGGGCATTGGTTAATGGGGAAAAGCAAACCGGTGTGACTACTTTTTTTATTGATGAAAAAATTGATACGGGAGCACTTCTTCTCCAGGAATCTATTCCCATTCAGAAAGACGACACAGCAGGAAGTATTCACGACCGCTTGGCAGTACTTGGAAGTAAACTGATTGTAAAAACATTAGAAAAACTCCAAGCAGGACAACTCAGTCCCAAAGTTCAGAAAAATAACAGCAGCCTTTCTCAAGCTCCCAAACTCAACAAAGAAAATACTAAAATCCCGTGGCATTTACCCCTCATCCAGATTCAAAATTTTGTTCGGGGAATGAGTCCCTATCCCGGAGCTTGGTCAGAAGTAGAAGATGGGGACCAAATCTTGGTCATGAAACTTTTTGAAGTATCGATAAGCATCGAAACCCACCAAGCAGCATTCGGTTCGATTGTAATTGATAATAAGAAAATTAAAATAGCTCATTCCGATGGATGGATCGTATGTCTTCAGCTACAAATGCCTAATAAACGTAGGATGTCCGCAAAAGATCTCTTGAATGGTTACCATTTTAACAAAAAAAGTAGGGTAATTGTGCGTGGTTTTTAACAAAAACGCAGATTTATCAACAAAACCCAGTATTTATAGGGCTTTCGCTTTGGTCTTTGGGCAAAGGTTTTAAATTTGTAGAAACATTAAACCTTTTTAATTATGAACAAAACAGAACTAATTGATGCTATGGCAGCGGATGCAGGCGTCTCTAAAGCAGCCGCAAAAAAGGCACTCGAATCTTTTCTAGGTAATGTAGGATCAACACTTAAAGGAGGCGGGCGCGTTTCTCTTGTTGGCTTTGGTTCTTGGTCTGTCTCTAAAAGAGCAGCACGAGAAGGAAGAAACCCACAAACAGGTGCTACCATCAAAATTGCAGCGAAGAATGTCGTAAAGTTTAAAGCAGGTGCAGAATTATCTAGCTCTGTGAATTAATGCCTCTTTACGTTTAAAGCATAAGGCCTCCTCTGGGGGTCTTTTTTTATGTTTTGAATCCAAAGTTTGTTACATTGTATGGGAGAACATGAAAAAAGGACTTCTTCTTGTCGCAGAACCATCTATTTGCGGAGACCAAAACTTTCACCGCTCCGTCGTTCTTATTGCCGATGATAAAGAAGATAGTACGCTTGGGTTTATTTTTAACAAACCCATGAACTACAAACTCAAAGATGTGCTGGATGGGGTTCGCTTCAATTTTAAACTTTATTTCGGAGGCCCAGTCGAACCTGACAATCTTTTTTATGTTCACAATTGTCCTGATTTGATTGAAAATAGTATCCCTATTCAGAGTGGGTTGTATTGGGGAGGGAACTTCTCTACGGTTCTCACTCTAATTAATTCCAAAACCATTACATCAGAAAACATTCGCTTCTTTTTGGGGTACTCGGGATGGGATCAGGGACAATTGAGTAAAGAAGTTGCGGCCAACTCTTGGGTCATTATTCCCAATGCTCATGAAAACAATCTGATTGCTAAGGTTAAAAAGGATTTTTGGCGGAAGCAAATGGTAGCTCTAGGGGGGAAATATATTTTGTGGTCCAATGCCCCTGAAAATCCCAACTACAACTAGAGAAGTTTTGTCCAGAAATCGGTCAATACATCCTGAAGTGCGCTACTCATATATATTTTTTTTCGATACCGAGTCACACTAGCTGCTCCTGTAAATGGAGGAAGAATCAGTAAGGCTTCTGCATTTTGTAATTCAAAAGGGGAAACGGGCCGAACAGCCACTGATATATTTGCCTGTTTTTTTAATGCATTAATAAAAGCAGCGCGGAGAACTGAATCCCTACAACCTGAAGCCAGATCGGGCGAAACAACCGCTTCATTAATCCAAAGAAACAACGATCCTTGAGCCGATTCAACCAGGTTTTTTTGAGTATTCAGCAGCAGACAATCGGCATAGCCATTTTCATAGGCATAGATTTGTGCTAAATCGCGTTGGGTTTGGTGAGAAGCAGGAAGCGTAGCGAAATAATCCTCGGAGAGATACAGGTCTTTAAACAGTTCAATTTCATACGTGTCTACGATGGAACTAGGTGCATATATCCCCCTGGATTCAAGGACCCACCCTAGGGGAGTCAACGGACTGTCAGCTTTGGGTGCAAGTTCACGGAAAGCCGTCAGTACAAAAAGTTGTATCTCATCAGCTGCTATGCTAATGCCAAGAGCACGTACTTGCGCTTCTAAATAATCGGGGGTTAGAGACATTGGAATTTGAACGCGCCACCGTCGCAAACTCGACATCCAATAGAAATAGGTTTCTTCCCATAGCAATGGTTGGTTGCCTTTCCAGTAGATAGGAATGGAAAACTGAGCACCCAGTTGTGAAAACGAAGAACGTTCCACCGGGGCCTCTTTCCAGCTAGAGTAGCCCTTGCCGTTGTATCGAATCATGGAGTAAAGTTAGGCAGATCCCAAGACTTGTTTGAGCGAACTGATCGAGTTTTCCCAAAACATTTTGGACTCTTCTATTTCTTCCTCTTCTGCAAAATCATTAATTATTAAAGAAACGTCTTTGGTTATAGCGTCTACCTCAATAACAAACTCAAAATAATATTCTTCTTGATCGGGCTCATCATTCTGCCACTGATAACGTACCTTTTGGTTGGCTTTTTTTGATAATAGTTTGGCGTATTCCTCCCCATCATCCCAAATAAAAGTAAAATCTTCGCCTCTGGAGTTGACATTGTCTGCAAACCATTCACTTAAGCCCGAAGGGGTACTCAAATACTGAAATAATAATTGTGGTGAGGCGTGAAAATCAAACTCTACAGAAAAGGCTTTCTTTTGATTCATGGTCGTGCGTTGATTGAGTTGGGTAATATATAAAAAACTTCGTTGATACTTTCCATTACTCAACAAATTAAAATGACGGATTGCTTGCTAGTCATTTTAATTTTATATTTGCGCTCCGATGGCGAGGTAGCTCAGCCGGTTAGAGCGTCGGATTCATAACCCGGAGGTCGGGAGTTCAAGTCTCCCTCTCGCTACAAATTAAATCACCCATAGGGTGATTTTTTGTTTATTGCCAATTGTATGAAAAATAGTTTCAGCGAACGCCGTTCCATTTACCCTGCTCAATTTTCCGAAAAGGAAGTAACTAAAAAAGAAATTGCCACACTTTTGGAAGCTGCCAATTGGGCCCCCACCCATCGTAAAACAGAGCCTTGGCGTTTTAAGGTTATGCAAGGGGCCAAAAAGCAAGCCTTGGGCGAATTCATGGCAGAAGCCTATGTCAGTACAGCCAAAAAACCTTCACAAATCAAAAAACAAAAGATTGTGGAGAAGGTCAACCAATCTGGTGCGGTAATCCTTATAGGCATGCAACGGGATCCCAAAGACACTGTTCCAGAATGGGAAGAAATAGCTGCTACGGCCATGGCTGTTCAAAATCTGTGGCTGCAAGCAACCGAAATGGGATTGGGCGGCTATTGGAGTTCGCCCTCCTACAGTGATCAAATGGTCCATTTTGTCCCTTTTAATAGAGGGGAAATCTGCTTGGGAATTTTTTATCTGGGACATTTTGAAGGTCCTCCACCGCAAAGAATGCCAAATCCATGGCAAGACAAGGTAGAATGGTACCGCTGATTTTTATGGGTTAAGAACCACACTAAACCCAATATGAATATTCGCCGTTTGGGCATCCACATAAAGTTCGCGATCTGAGACGGTTCCGTGACAGGTCATTGGGGAGCAAAATACAGAACCTCCCGCCAGACGTATGGGGGCATTTTTCTCCTCGGGTTGGGTAATGTCCCAGACATTCCCCACAATATTCACTCGATCCACTGGAACTATAGGACCCTTATTATCGGATTGAATTGGACGAGAATCCATTTTCACCCATCTCCAGTATTCCGAGTAGGTTGGTAGGCGGACACCGGCCCATTGGCAATATGCCTCTGCGTCAGCATAGCTTACCTGAGTAACTGGAAGATTTTCAGAAGCTGGTGGTTTTTCCCCATCGGGTTGACACCAATATGCCCCCCAAACGGTGGTGTAACGATACACGTCTTGTTGCACAATAGACCAGCCGTAACGTTCTGCATCGGTAATGTATTGGGTAGCATTGATAAATCGTTCGAAATCTGCTACGGTAACGGGTTTTAATTGAGGAGTTTGAACACCCAAAAAAAATGATAACCCAAGAAAAAACAAAGGCATAAGCAAATCTTACACATCGCAGATTTGGAAAGCTTCTTCAAGAGAATCCAACGGTTTTTTTTTGGTAGGCCGGAATTCTTGTGCTACATGACCCTGGAAACCTGTGTCAATAATGGCACGCATAATGGCAGGGTAATATAGCTCTTGACTGTCATCAATTTCATTCCGGCCAGGGACACCTGCGGTATGATAATGACCAAAGTATTGGTGATGGTCCTGAATGCTTCGGATAATATCCCCTTCTTGAATTTGCATATGATAAATATCAAAAAGCAGTTTGAAGTTCGAAGACCCCAAAGCTTCACATAAAGCAATTCCCCAAGCACTGGAATCACACATATAATCGGGATGATCGATTTGATTGAATAATTCCATATGAATGATAACCCCGTATTTTTCAGCTAAGGGGAGGATTTGCTTCAATCCCTTAACACAGTTGGCCAATCCAGCTGTATCCGAAAGGCCATTTCGGTTACCACTAAAGCAGATGAGATTGGTATAGCCAGCTTCGGCTACTTTGGGTATCATTTCAGTATAGTTACGGATGAGGGTTCTGTGATGTTGTGGATCATTCCACCCCTCCGTAAGACTGATTTCTGCTCCTTCACACATGGAACAATGGATTCCGTGCTTTTTCAATGTTGGCCATCCCTCGGGACCTATTAGGTCAATGGATGTGACCCCCATTTCTTTGATAAGAGGTAAAAAAGTATCTAAGGGAATATCCTCAAAACACCAATAACAAACCGAATGATTGATGTTGTTCTTTAAAGGGTTCGAACTCATGGTTATATTTTTAGTGCTGGCATTCACCAAAGGATGTATAAAGAGGCCAGATAAGGCCGTTTTTTTAATGAATTTTCTACGATGCATAAAAGGTTCTCATTGATGCGTTGTTCTAAATGTATAAAAATTCATCAAGACATGTCCGTGTCTTAGATGAGGATATCTGTGAAAGTTGGAATTAAAATCTGAAGTTTACTCAGAAGCCTGATAGCGTTCTAGGATAGGATCCATCTTACGAAACCAAAGTGGAGGTAGCATAGACAATACCATTGAGGTCGGATAGCCATAGGGTAATTGTGGGCTTTCGGGTTTATTCTCTAAGATTTGATATTTTTTATTGGCTCGGTAGTGGTGGTCCGAATGGCGTGTAAGTTCATAAAGAACCATTCGTCCAATCACGTGGTTGGAATTCCAAGAATGATGGGCTTGAACTCGTTCGTAACGCCCTGAGGACAACTTCTTTCGCTCCAGTCCGTAATGTTCTATATAATTGATAGTCTCCAGCATCAAAAAAGAAACCACGGCAATAGCAATTGCAAAACCCAACCCGGTAGTACTCAGCATTTGATAAACAATACTTAAATAAAAACCTTGAAATAGTAAGTAGAAAAGCATGTCATTATGCCACGACCAAAAGGAACGGTTTTGGTTTTTTAGCAATTGCCATTGTAGGCGCCATGCGTTTAAATATTGTCCGACTACCGAACGTATCCAAAAAAAATACACGCTCTGATGGCGTAAGGCTGTGGCAGGGTCGTTTGGTGTTGAAACATTTTTATGATGTCCAAAATTATGTTCAATATAGAAATGCATATACAAAGAGGGACAGAGCAATAACTTGGCTAGACTTCTTTCCGTTTGATTCGTTCGATGGCCTAGTTCGTGAGCTACATTAATTCCATTGGTCGCCAACAAGATTCCTAAGGACAATACCTTCCCAATCATCTCATGGGTTTGGTAGATTCCATTAGATAAGTCCCATAGCCCCCACATCAAAAGCGCAAAAATCATTGGTATATTCCCATACAACAACCAATCAAACAAAGGATTGATTTTTCGTTCCACTACTTCTTCTTCCGAGTAGCTTGCCTGTCGATCTGCCAAAATAATTTCTAAAATGGGAATCAAAACAAAAGCATATAATACAGTAGCATAGCTCCAAACTCCTCTTTGTGAAAGGGATATTATCGTCACTATGGGTATGCTGTAAGCGAGTAAATACTTTAGATCCTTAAACATAGTCAGTTGCATTCAGCACACTAAGATAGCTATTTTTGACTTTTTGATTTGTAAACAATATTACTCACCAAGCCTGCAATAATCAAAAAAATCCCTAATAAGCTCAAAAAAGTATAGGTTTCATCAAATAAAAACACCCCGAAAGACAGGGTAAAAAAAACTTCTACATATTTGAACGGAGCCACCATGTTGGCTTCATATGCTCGAAAAGCTTTGGTCATGAATAGCTGAGCCAAGAAGCCCAATACTCCAAGGATAAATAAACCGGGTACATCGTTGATGCTGGGCGTCTTCCAATTCGTTAGCGATATGCCTAGCAGACCAATCAAACTAGCTAACAACATAAAATAAAAAACGACCACCACCGGATGATCTCCCTGGCCAATCTTATTCAGCAAGATGTATACCCCTGCAGAAAAAACTGCTGACAAAATGGCAATGGAGAATCCTACCATGGATACAGAAGGATCAAACCCTTTGATCAAAAAAACACCCGAAAATGTAACGGCGAAAAAAAGCCACTGAAGCGGTTTAATTCTTTCTTTTAAAAATAGCATCGCCAAAAAAGCTGCAAATAGTGGAGCTGTATAGCGGAGGGTCACTGCCGAACCCAAAGAAATATACTGAATAGAGAGAAAAAACAAGACCATAGAGGTCGTCCCGAGAATACCCCGAACGAGGAGCAATTGTTTTTGATTTCCCCACAGGGGAATAGTGAAATATTTTAGATAGAAAAAAGCAATAAAAAGGGAGGTAACCGAACGAAAGAATATCAATTCAAAGGTGGGATAATCAATAAATTTTTTGACCAGCGCGTTCATCAGCCCAAACAAGCCAGTGCTTAGAAGCATGTATTGAATCGCACGATAAAATTCTTTCAAACGAAACGTTTTATACAAAGATCATTTTTATTAGTCGATCTCGGTCACGTTAACTTCATTATTTTAGTAGCATTATAGAAACCGAATGAAATCGCTCCTGAATATTTTTAGACTAAAATGTCCCGTTTGTCACAAAGGGGAGTTTTTGCAAACCCAACCTCGTTTCTTTTTCAAACTCATCAGGGTTCGAGAAAGTTGCACTAACTGTAAAACCCGGTTTAAAATCGAACCTAGCTTTTACTATGGCTCAATGTATGTTTCTTATGCTTTGGGAGTTTTCTTAATGATGGCAACTACTTTAGTCTATTGGCTGTCGAGTAATCCTTTTTCAGTACTTCATTGTTTTCTATGGATTGTTGGGGTCGTTCTCATTTTAAATTCCTACATCAATGCTTGGTCAAAATTAATCTGGGCCAACTTTTTTTTCAAATACAATTCCAAGCAAGAACAATCAGAGGATTAAGGTTTGCAAATGGCAACCACTTTTTTCAATAGTTCGAGATCAGCGATTTCTTTCGGTTGCTCCCAAATAGCCTCATTGGAATCGGGTGCCCCCTGTTTCGTTTTTATTTGAGCCGATAAATGTACACTTTCAAAACGATGGGTAACAAACCAATGGCAATTGTGGTCATTTATCCCACCTCCAGGTTGTATTTCAATTTGACCTAGGGTCACTGATTTCCATCGTTTTAGCGTTTCGATTCCTTCAACCGCTTGTGTAGGGTGGCCTGTGCAGAGTACCCTGTTGATTCCCAGTTCGATAAACTTACCCAGTGCCTCTTCAGGTGTACGAACTAAATCAAAGGCCCTGTGAAAAGTGATTTCCAAGGGCTTAGCAAAAGCTAGGGCTTGGTGAAGTTGTTCCCAATGAACGTCATTTTTCGGAGTAAGAAATCCCAAGACAATACCTGCAACTCCCAATTGTTTTGCCATTCGTATGTTTTCCAGTATGATTTGAAATTCATCCTCGTTGTAGATGAAATTACCCGATCTAGGTCGGATTAAACACTGTATTGGAAGTGAACTTAAACGAACGGCTTCTTTGATAAATCCGTAGGAAGGGGTTATCCCGCCGTGGGTCAATTCTGAGCACAATTCAATCCGATCAGCACCCGCTTCTTGGGCGTGGCGAATGGATTGGAGACTGGTAGCGCATACTTCTACTTTCAACATTGCAGGCTTGTTTGTGATAAAGTTCCTGTTTTTTACAGAAAATCCAGTACCTTTTTGGAAGATTAAAACCTTTTTTTTGTTTTTATTTAAATCCTGTTTCAAACACTAATACACTAAGATATTTATGATACTTCAACCCTATTTGGCAGAATTTATAGGAACTGCACTTCTCCTATTACTAGGTACAGGAGTGGTCGCCAATGTCAATCTCAAAAAAACCATTGCCTATAATCAAAATCCATGGATGTTGATCACGACTGCCTGGGCGTTTTCAGTATTTGTAGGTGTCTTTGTTTCCAGTCAATCCAGTGGTGCCCATTTGAATCCTGCCGTAACCCTTGGAATGGCAGTAGCGGGAAAATTTTCATGGGAATGGGTTGGCGGTTATATCATCGCTCAACTATTGGGTGCTATGTGTGGTAGTTTTTTGGCTTATCTCGCCTACATTGATCACTACCGAGCAACGGAAGAGGAATCAGTAGTAAGAAGTACCTTTTGCACAGCCCCTGCCATTCGAAATTATAAAAATAATGTCTTCGCTGAGGCCATAGGGGCTTTTGTGTTGGTTTTTTCTGCCCTCATGATTGCTAGTCCCAACATTCAAATAGAAGGCAGTACAGTGACTAATTTTGGTTTGGGAGCCTTGGATGCTCTTCCAATTGCAATTGTAGTATGGGTTATTGGTTTGGGTTTGGGTGGCAATACTGGTTATGCCATTAATCCGGCACGGGATTTCGGCCCTCGATTAATTTATCAATGGTTGCCAAGAAAAAATAAAGAAGCTGATTGGCCATATAGTTGGGTGCCTATTTTCGGTCCTTTTTTGGGAGGTGCTGCCGCGGGAGGACTCTATCTACTTTTGGGCCTGTAGGGATCACTTCGCCACGTTGACCGCTCGGGTTTCTCGAATTACAGTGATCTTCACTTGGCCAGGATAGGTCATATCTGTTTGTATTTTCTGTGAAATTTCAAAGGATAACTGTGCCGCTTGGTCATCACTTACTTTTTCGCTTTCCACAATAACACGGAGTTCACGACCCGCTTGAATGGCATAGGCTTTGTTAACCCCATCAAAATCATGGGCTATATTTTCTAGGTCTTTGAGTCGCTGCACATAACTGTCGAGCACTTGACGTCGGGCACCAGGTCGGGCGCCAGATATGGCATCACACACTTGAACAATGGGAGAAAATAATGACGTCATTTCAATTTCATCATGGTGGGCACCAATGGCATTGCACACTTCTTTTTTCTCACCGTGTTTTTCAGCCCATTCCATTCCAAGCAATGCATGGGGGCTTTCGGATTCTTCTTCTGGAACTTTCCCAATATCGTGAAGCAAACCAGCACGTTTGGCCAGTTTGGGGTTCAGTCCCAATTCCACGGCCATTATACCGCAAAGCTTGGCGACTTCTCTTGAATGTTGGAGCAGGTTTTGTCCATAAGAAGAGCGGTATTTCATTCGTCCTACGATCCGAATCAATTCAGGATGCAAGCCGTGAATCCCTAAGTCGATCACCGTACGTTTGCCAACCTCAACAATTTCATTTTCAATATGACGCTTCGTTTTTTGGACCACCTCTTCAATTCGAGCTGGGTGGATTCGCCCATCACTCACTAGCTTGTGCATTGACAATCGAGCAATTTCCCGACGCACCGGATCAAAACAAGACAGGATAATAGCCTCTGGAGTATCGTCAACAATCACTTCCACTCCGGTAGCCGATTCTAGAGCGCGAATGTTTCGCCCTTCACGACCAATTATTCTCCCTTTGACATCATCCGACTCAATATTGAAAACAGACACACAATTTTCAATGGCTTCTTCAGTTCCAATCCGTTGAATGGTGTTAATAATGATTTTCTTAGCTTCTTGTTGAACGGTAAGTTTAGCCTCTTCCAGCTTTTGCTGGGTATATTCCATGGCAGCAGCTTTCGCTTTATCTTTCAGGGAATTGACCAATTCTTCTTTGGCTTCATCTGCTGAGTAGTTTGCGATCTGTTCTAGTTTTTCTATGTTTTGCTTCTGGGTCTCTGAGACCACTTCCATTTTTTTATCCAGTTTTTCCAAACGTAGTTTCAACTGTTCCTCTTGAGCATCCAATTTTCGATTGAGATCCTTGTTTTTGTTTAATTCGCTAGATAGGCGGGATTCTTTGTCGCGCAGACGCTTTTCAATCTCAGAAACTTTATTCTCTCGCTGAAAAATTACTTTCTCATGTTCCCCTTTGAGCTCGATAAAGCGCTCTTTGGCTTGAAGAATTTTATCTTTTTTAATGTTTTCACCATCACGACGTGCTTTTTTGATGATATCGCTGGCACGTGTTTCTGACTGCTTGATAATGCCATTGGCTTTGCTTCGCTGCAAAAAATTTCCAGCAAAAACACCAACAACAAGAGCCCCTGCAGCAAGTAGGTATGGGATATATATTTCCATATTGATTCAAAATAAAAAAGCCTGTATTAGCGTTGAGTTTTGTATAAACTCCATATAAACAAGTTTGAGGCTACCCCATTGCTCAAGGATCTGCTCTAGGCAGCTTGCTTTTACAACAGTGACTCACCTCTTCGAATTAAATCTTCGTTGAGTTTATCAAAAAAAGTACTAATACAGGCAGTATTGTATTACTATGTTAAAGAACGTTAGTAAGTCGCAATGTGGACGTCTATGAGATCAATCAATTCTTGAGTCTTGAGGGCATTATCACCTCCAGATTCAGGTTGGACTTCGTTTTTTTCCGCACGTGCTGCGTATTGTAGAGCACACATGGCTAAAACATCTTGTTTATCTCGTACAGCATAATTTTGTTCAAGTTGCTTAATCATACTTTCTATTTTCTTTGCGGAATTGCGCAAGGCAGCCTCTTGACTGGGTGCTATCGTTAGGGGATAGACCCGATTGGCAATCGTCAACTTGATTTTGATTGTATCACTCATAATTGACTATAATTCTGCAATTTGATATAAGCATTGATCAACCTCTTTGATTAGGCTGTTCAGTTTACGTTTTGTATTGGCTTTACTTTCGTTACTGCCGAGTAAGCTATTGGCAACTTTGAGTGAGGCGTTTTCTTGAGAAACATTTACATGTTTTTCTTGTAAATCTTTGTGTTGCTCCTGCAAAGTGATCATTTCACTTTCAAACTTCTGAATCTGTAAATGATTGTCCTTTAGTTTATTTAAAAGGACAATTACTTTTTCTTCTAGGAGTAACAGTTTTTGATCCATGTCTCAGTCGATTATGACAAGCACTTACTTAACAAAAGTAACAATTCGATTTCATATATTTAACAACGCTTATGGCGTTTTCATAATTTTAACATAACTGTAAACATTGAAGCCCCTGTTATTGGAATTTTGTATCACTATCAAATCAAAGGGTTTTTTTATTGTGCTGCTTTTACTGAGTGGAAGCCGTCTCTATAGCCAAAATGAGATTCAGTTAGGGGTGCCCATTGAGATTCCCTTGGCCCTTTCTGGAAATTTTGCTGAACTGCGAGGAGGTCATTTTCATGCAGGAGTGGATATCAAAACAAAAGGGCGTCAAGGATTAAAAGTAAATGCGGTTGAAAAGGGATCCATTCGAAGAATTCGAGTGAGCACAACTGGGTATGGCAAGTCTTTGTATTTGGAACACAACAATGGCCTTACCACTGTCTATGCTCACCTCCAAAAGTTCGCTCCAAAAATTGAATCCTTCATCAAATCAATCCAGTATGAAAAACAAACTTTTGAAGTTCAAAAATTTCTTCGCAAAGGAGAGTTGACTATGACCCAAGGAGAACTGATTGGTTACTCTGGAAATACTGGGGGAAGTTTTGGCCCTCATTTGCATTTTGAAGTTCGAGATTCGGACACGCAACGCCCACTCAATCCCCTCCGTATGGGACTTCCGGTGAAGGATACCCAACGCCCTCAACTGCGGCAGCTCTATTTGTTTGATGAAAAAGAAACCCTATATCATATGGTACCCTTACAGAAAATGAGCGATAGTGTTTATCGAACCGACCTCATTCAAACCCAGGGGAAAATTGGTTTTGGGCTGGGAATGTTTGATCGACAGGATTTTAGTTACAATCGCAATGGAATATACAAAGTCGAATTGATTCTCAACGGGAGAACCGTCTATTCGTATCAATTGGATCAAATTGATTTTAAGGATCAAAAATTCATTCCGCTCTTTATTGATTACCCACTCTTGAAAACAAATAAGAGACGCATCTACAAACTTTTTACCCCCAAGCACAGTGAATTGAGTTTTTTAAGCGATGTGCCATCAGATGGGGTAGTTACCATCCAAGAAGGTAAATCCTATCAATTAAAAATAGTAATTGCTGACTTTCAAGGCAATCGGTCTTATTTGGAAACCTATATCGATGGGAAACAAAGCCTGCATTCTATTGGGCCTTATAAAGTTGATGCTAGCACTCACTCGCTTCTCCCAGAAAGAGATTATTTAATTGATTTTGGCAAGAAAGGCGTCTATTTCTCTAAAGAAAGTTTTTTTAATCCCGCTGCTATTCGCTGTGAGCCGAGCCCATCAGGTCTTGACCTAGAGTTGCCTCTGGTGCCCGTTCGTAAAGACTTTGAAGTCTTTTTTACTCCTCCTTCAGGAGACAGCCTCAAAATAGCCCAAACAGCTATTATTAGAACCAACGAAAAAGGAGAAATTTCATTCTTGAATACCCAGAAAAATAAGGAACGTTGGGAAGCTAAAACTAAAGAAGGAGGACGGTTTCATTTGGGTAGAGACCGTATTGACCCCCTTGTAGAGCCCGTGAATTTTAAAGAAGGACAATGGCTGTCTCGCTTTCGTTATCTCAAAATCCGTATCGATGATTCCGATAGCGGCATCCAATCCTATCGAGGAACACTGAATGGACATTGGATTCTCTTTGAATACGAACCCAAATTGAAGTTACTTACCTACGACTTTAGCGACAAAACCTTTGAAGCGGCCGAACACAAGCTGGAACTCGAAGTCAAAGATGGAGTGGGGAACCGAACTCTTTATCAAGCAACAATCTACCGTAAATACAATCTGGTGGAGTAGCTAGGCTGTTTTTTCCAGTGCAAAAGCCTCTAGAGTTTGCAAAACATAATCAATTTCTTCTTCAGTATTGAAGCTAGAGAAAGAGAAACGCAAGGAAGCCGTCCCTTTGGGAGTTTGTAATTGATTCAAAACATGGGACCCCTTAGTACTCCCCGACTGGCAAGCACTCCCCTTGGAGCAAGCAATCCCTTTCAAATCCAGTTGGAAATCAAGAAGCATACTTTGTTCCGAGTTAAAGGGTAGGGCAACGTTGACTAGAGTATAAGTACTTTGGTCTAAATTATCACAACAACCATTGAAATGAGCCTCTGGAAAAATTCGTTTGATCCCTTTGATGAAGTGTTTTTTTAAGGATTCGATGTAAGTCTGTTCTTCTTCAAGCTTTCCATAGGCAATTTCTAGGGCTTTGTGCATGCCGATAATGCTGTGAACCGCTTCGGTTCCTGCACGAA
Organism: Flavobacteriaceae bacterium; assembly: GCA_003533785.1. Classification (GTDB taxonomy): domain Bacteria; phylum Bacteroidota; class Bacteroidia; order Flavobacteriales; family Flavobacteriaceae; genus UBA11891. Next base: position 7,910 of record DQCR01000064.1, on the reverse strand, counting down.
GTCCACGTTCTTGTGCTCCCCCATATATAAATGAATGCAACCCAGTGTTCTTCCGAATAAAGGAAAATCCAATTCCTTTAGGACCATGGTATTTGTGCGCCGCAGAAGACATAAAATGTATGGGAATTTCGGACAAATCAAATTTGAAATGGCCCACCCCTTGAACGGCATCGGTATGGAAATAGGCCCCGTTATTTTGGCACAACTGAGCTACCTTTTCGAGGTTTAGTATCGTTCCAATTTCATTATTGACGTGCATCAAACTCACCAGCGTAGGGGTATTGTCTTCCTCAAGAAGCTGTTCGAGATGGTCTAAGTCTAAGTGTCCTGAAGCAGAGAGTTCAACATACTTCACTTGGATTCCTTCTTCTTCAAGAGCATCCAAGGTGTGGAGAATCGCATGGTGTTCTATTTTGGAAGAAATGATGGTGGATATGTTCAAGTCTTTCACTGCTGAGCGAAGGATCATATTATCCGATTCGGTGCCTCCTGAAGTGAAAATAATTTCTTTGGCTTCTGCTCCTAGCAGCTGTGCAATACTTTTACGTGCCGACTCGATAAAGGCTTTGGCTTCGCGTCCATATCCATGAGGTGAAGACGGATTTCCGAAACATCCCTTCATGGATTCCGACATAGCGGCAATCACTTCCGATCGCATAGGAGTGGTCGCGGCATTATCAAGATAGACCTGCATCATACTGTAAACTTAAGGAAGAAGGTGGGTTTTACTCAAATTCTTTCAAAGTTTTTACGATAATTGCGATACAATCATCGAGTTGTTCTTCGGTCATCACTAAGGGAGGAGCAAACCGTATAATGTTTCCATGGGTGGGTTTGGCCAACAATCCGTTGTCCTTTAGGCGAAGGCAAATATTCCATGCGGTATCGCTGTCTGGACTATCATTGATTACAATTGCATTCAAGAGCCCTTTTCCTCGAACCAAGGTCACAATAGAATGGGACTCGATGTGAGCTTGCATTGCGGTGCGAAAGCGTTCTCCCAAGCGACGGGCATTTTGTGTCAATTTTTGATTACGAATGACTTCTAAAGCTGTTTTGGCAACGGTCACTCCCAAAGGGTTTCCACCAAAGGTGCTCCCATGTTGTCCAGGTTGAATCACATCCATGATCGTGCTATCACAAAGAACGGCAGATACTGGATAGGTTCCACCACTAAGGGCTTTCCCCAATATCAACAGGTCGGGACGCGTGTAGGTATCGGGCTGTTTTTCACAATGTCCTTCACAACTGCAGTTGCCACAAACCGCCAGTAGCGATCCTGTTCGTCCAATTCCCGTTTGAATTTCATCGGCCATCAACAGCACGTTGAATTCGTCACAGAGTGTTCGGGCGCCACGAATAAAATTTTCGTCGGGAGTGTAGACCCCTGCTTCTCCTTGGATGGGTTCTACCAAGAAGCCCACAATATTTTTATTGGTTTGGAGTACGGCTTCTAGTGCCTCCAGATCGTTATAAGGAATATGGAGGAAACCACCTGTATGGGGGCCAAAATAATCTTTTGAGCCCGCATCGGAGGAAAACGATATAATCGTAGTCGTGCGTCCGTGAAAATTATTGTCACAAACAACAATTTGCGCTTTGTTTTCTGGAACCCCTTTTACAGTATATCCCCATTTTCGGGTAATTTTTATCGCTGTTTCCACCCCTTCTGCCCCTGTATTCATGGGGAGCAAACGCTCAAAACCAAAGTATTCGGTAGTGTAAGCCATATATTCTCCCAAACGATTGTTGTGGAAAGCTCTAGAAGTTAATGTCAATGTGGAAGCTTGTTCTTGGAGCCTGGCTACAATCTCTGGATGACAGTGCCCTTGATTCACAGCAGAATAGGCTGAAAGGAAATCATAGTACCTCTTCCCTTCAACATCCCACAGGTAAACGCCCTCTCCTTTCGCAAGAACGACTGGCAAAGGATGGTAGTCGTGTGCTCCGTGTTCCTTTTCTAAATCCAGATGGTATTGGGTTGCGTTGGCTTGTTGTACTTCCATAATGTTTTATTTATAACTTTATAAATGATATTTGTGTCAATATAACATTTTATACGTTGCGTCTCCTCCAAAGATATCACAAATTCATCAACAAATTTATCTGATGCAACTCCCATTAGCACTACTTTTGCCGCATGGGGAGAAAAAAAATAAACCTCGTACTGAAAGATCTAGAAATTGTGGACATCAATACCAAAGGAATGGGTGTTGGGAAACAGGACGGTCGAGTCTTTTTTGTGGCGGGTGCTGTACCGGGTGACATCGTCTCAGCCACCGCTTTTCGCAAAAGACGGGGCTACTGGGAAGCACGCTTAGACCGTATTGAGGCATCCTCACCCAATCGAGTAGAAGCCGTTTGTGATTACTTTGGTTTGTGTGGTGGATGCAAGTGGCAACATTTGGATTATAAAGCCCAACTACACTTTAAAGAAAAAGAAGTAGCCCACAACCTCACACACATAGGGAAAGTAACACCTGAGCACACAAAACCTATTTTAGGGGCACCCAAGTCCTACTTCTATCGCAATAAAATGGAATTTTCTTTTTCCAGTCAACGCTGGTTGACCGCCGATGAAATTGCTCAAGACACTCCAATAGAACGCCGAGGCGTTGGCTTTCACAAACCCGGTATGTGGGATAAGGTGGTAGACATCCACCAATGTCATTTACAGGCAGATCCCTCCAATGCGATTCGCAACTATATACGCCACTACGCCTTGGAACAAAATCTTAGTTTTTTTAACCCCAGGTCCCAAGAAGGGTTTTTGCGTACTTTACTCATTCGAACCACCCGTTTGGGGGAAGTGATGGTTTTGTTGCAGTTTTTCTATGACGATCCCACAGAAATTGACGCCCTTTTGGCGGCGCTTCTCGGTGCCTTTCCAGCAATAAGCTCCCTCCTCTACTGTGTTAACAGCAAGGCGAATGACAGTCTCTACGATCAAAAGATACAGGCCTATACACAGCAAGATTACATACAAGAAAAAATGGGACACTTAACCTTTCAAATTACCGCCAAGTCCTTTTATCAAACCAATTCTGAACAGGCCGAAAGGCTTTATTCTTTGGTGAAAGAAATGGCCCAGTTACAGCCCCATGAAATTGTTTACGACCTGTACACTGGAACTGGAACCATTGCTCAATATGTAGCCAATCAGTGTCAAAAAGTTATTGGAATTGAATCCGTACCCGAAGCCATAGAAGCCGCCAAAGTCAACGCCAAAAACAATTCAATTACCAATGTAGCTTTTGAAGTAGGCGACATGAAAGACTGTTTCAATCAAGGTTTTATTTCTCGTCATGGAAAAGCGCAGCTTGTCATCACCGATCCACCTCGAAGCGGAATGCACCCCAAAGTAGTGAAACAGCTCTTGGAATTGGCACCCGAACGAATCGTATATGTGAGTTGTAATAGTGCTACACAGGCGCGTGATTTGAGTCTTTTAAAAGCAAACTATAGAATTGAATTGAGTCAAGCTATCGATCTTTTTCCACAAACCCAGCATGTAGAAAATGTTGTACTTTTGGTACGATTATGAGGTCATTCCCCACACTTTTTCTCGTTATGCTCGGTCTCTACAGTCTATTTTACAGTTGTGAAAAAGATGACATCTGTTTGGAAGAAACGCTTCCCACACCGCGTTTGAATATCAGCTTTGTAGATGCACAAAATCCAGAACTCAGCAAAGAAGTGCAAGGACTCCAAATCAAATCCTTGAGCATCGACTCCATCCTCCCCGTCAGCGATCCATACTTACTCCCCCTCCGACAGGATCAAAGTTTCACTGAATTTGAATTCACAACCAATTTAGGAACGGATACGGAGAGCAAGACCCTCATCCAATTCACCTACCAACGCAAAGACGAATACATCAATCGGGCTTGTGGATTTCGGGGAACGTATTTTTTAAACGAACAATCGGTCGCCCAAAGCGACCCTTCCAACAGTTGGATTCTCGGGTTCGAAATTCGACAAGACACCATCAGCAATGAAGAAACTGTGCATTTGGCTTTGTATCATTAGTGGATTGATCTCCTGGGAAACGCTGCAAGCTCAAGAAGCTGAAGTCCTCCCACAGGATACCCTTTCTATAAAAAAGAAGTTTCGCAAACGTCCCATGACGCTGCGAGCAGGGCTAGATCTATACCGACCCATTCGCACCCAAATTGACGATGAATATTCGAGTTTTGAACTGGTTACGGACCTCAATATAACCGACAATCTCTACATCGCATTAGAAGCGGGAACGGAAGAACGCACCATGCAGTCGGAACAAGTGAATTTTGATGTGAAGGGAAACTATATCAAAATCGGGATCGATTACAATATGTTTGAAAACTGGGAGGGCATGGACAACCAAGTCTATATCGGTTTTCGAATTGCAAGCAGCTCTCATGAATTGAATGTCAATAATTACCTCTTGTATACTACCGATCATTTTTTCGACGACGCAATCACCTCCAGTGGCTATGCCACCGGACCCCGACCTGATTTGAGTGCCAATTGGTTTGAGATTGTTGCGGGTATCAAAGTGGAACTCGCCAATAATTTATACACCGGCTTCAGTCTTCGTTTAAATGTCCTTATGGGTGAAACAGTTCCTGAAGATTTTGCCAATCTCTACATTCCTGGCTTCAACAAAGTCACCGATGACAATAATTTTAGTGTCGGGTTTAACTACACCCTCACTTATGCCCTTCCCTTTCGCTTTGGCAAAAAAGACAAGGAACTTCAGGCCGATTGACTCCTTCCTTGTCAATATAAAATTGCCTTGCGCGACAGCGTTAAGAATCCTTTGGAATCTTATGAATCTTTTTCGTTCCAGCGTAAATGGGGAAATTCAGCAAGCGTGATTCTAGTTTTCCATTGAAAAGTTTGATTTTACGGCTGGGGCGAAGGCCAATGCTTTTCATGGCTTCTAGATTGGATGTAATCATCCAAGCCTGGGTATTGGGATAATGTTGTTTGAAGGTATTTCCTATTTTTTCATACAGCGCCTTGATATCGCCTTCCAGTCGCTCCCCATAGGGAGGATTGGTTACCAAATGTAATGGGGTTTCGGAAGGTTTTTGGGTTTGAAAAAAATCTTGGCGTTCGATACTGACAAACTCTTCTAAGTTGGCCTGTGCCACGTTTTCCTGTGCTTTACGAACGGCCGATGGCGCTTTGTCCGATCCCAAAATTTGAATGCCAGGGGAGATCACCTTTTTGAGCAAGCTGTTGCGAATGGTTTCAAACAGATCTGGATCCCAATTGGCCCAGCGTTCAAAAGCAAAATACTCTCGATTGATGTTGGCTGGAATTTGAGCGGCCATCATCGCAGCTTCAATCACCAACGTACCGCTGCCACACATAGGGTCCAAAAAGTCGGTCTTGCCTTCCCAGCCCGAATGAAGGAGCATGCCCGCCGCCAAAACTTCGTTGATGGGAGCAATATTGGTCACTTTCCGATAGCCTCGCTTGTGCAAGGATTCTCCAGAAGCGTCCAGCGATAGAGTGACTTGCTGGTTGTATATGTGTATATGAATCTTTAAATCCGGTTGATGGGGGTCCACAGAGGGGCGTTTTCCTGTTTGTTTGCGAAACCGATCGACCAGGGCATCCTTGGTTTTTTGGCTCACATAGAGGGAATGGGTGAAGAGATCCCCAAACACCACACTGTCAATAGCAAAAGTTTGTTCTGCACTCAGGTAGTTTTCCCACGGAAAGCGATAGAGTGCCTGATAGAGCATTTCTTCATTGGCAGCAGCAAAACGATGAATGGGCCACAAAATTTTCAAAGCGGTGCGCAAGGCGAGATTCGCTTTGTACAAAAAACCCAAGTCCCCCTCGAAGGTCACCATCCGATTCCCTTCCTTAATGGAACGTGCTCCCAGAGCCAGTAATTCTTTCGCTAAAAGGGGTTCAAAACCATAAAAGGTTTTGGCTAGAAACGTCAAATTTTTGTCCATCTAGGGAATTTCTAGGCCAAAAATACGCTATTTTTATCGCCCGCAATCCAATATTAATGACCTATACAACCTTACTCTTTGGGCTTCCATTCATGGGCGTGGGTGCAGGGGTTCTCCTAGCCCACCTCCTTGTCAATAGACAAAAGGTGAGTCAAGCATTGTTGCTTGCATTTAGCGGAGCTTTTTTATTGTCTGTCATTTTTTTTGAACTGCTGCCCAAGCTATTCGCTGCTGAGGATTTCACAGTGGGCTATTGGGTCATTGGGGGCATTCTCTTCCAGATCGCGTTGGAATACTTTTCCAAAGGCATGGAGCACGGCCATACCCATCCATCTGCGCAAAATAAATATCCCTGGTTGCTGTGGCTGAGTCTGGGGCTTCATGCCTTTACAGAGGGCATGCCTTTAAGCAACTATCCGCAGCTGGCTTGGGGAATGTTTGTTCACAAGATTCCAATCACGGTGGCGTTGTTCACCGTACTCAAACTCCAATCCAAAAACTGGAAGTCCTTGTATCTACCCTTGGCGGGCTTTGCGCTTGTCACTCCCCTAGGAGGAATGCTTGGAGCACGTATGCTTCTGAACGGAACCGCCATTTTATTACCAATAACCGGTATGGTGGTAGGGATTCTTCTCCACATCGCAACCACCATCATCTTCGAAACTAGCGAAGGACATCGCTTTAATGCAGCCAAATTCATTAGTATATTGCTGGGGTTTTTACTGGGCAGCCTTCTATAGTCCAACCAGATATTACATTTCTATAACCACCTATTACTTTATTTCCAACACTCGCTACCCAGCCATTGTAGGGACTCCAAGAAAGCTTGACTTTAGCACTATCAAAACGAAAAAAATGTTTTTAAATCCCAAATCGAGTTTTTCATTTTACTCAGAAGCTTTCTATAAAGTTGTTTGTTATTGCGGATTTAAGAACTTTTGGAAAACGCCGCTGGGCGTTGTCTTTTTTGAGCTTTTCAGGTTTTTAGTGCTCAGATTATTTATAAAAGACACCCCTGCCCCCTACACGCCCAGCCTGTTTTCCTATCAACTGATATACAACACTAAAGCCAAATGATTTAACCTACTTACTTTGCTTTTTTTCATTGATTTAGTTTTTGTTTACCCCTCTCTACCCCGAGAGGGGTTTTTATTTAACCCAAATCCTTAGTCCTATGTACACCGATATTATTCACTATGAATTGCCCGCAACGCTCGACCAAAAGGAATTTCTAGCTCTCACAGAAAAGGTTCGTACCGACTGAATGCAGCCTCTCCATGGCTTTGTCTCTTGGACACAGCATCGTAACCTCAAAGGAGGCTATACCGATATCGTGGTGTGGCAGTCCCAAGCCGCCGCCAAAAAGGCCGAGGCCGAAATGGCTCACAATCCCCACCAAGAAGCTTGGGTGGCCTGCTATCAAAATGTTCGTTCCGAAGCTTTGGAATCGCTCGCGCTACAATTTCCAAATTAAAAAAATATGCCCTTCAATTAATCCCCATAGAAAAAGACTTCTGTCACATAAAATATGAAGTGTCTTTATACACGCTACGTTTCATATACGGAGACGTTAGTGCATAAAAAAACCCTTACATTTCTGTAAGGGTTTCGAAGAAGGCGGCGACCTACTCTCCCACCGGAGGGCAGTACCATCGGCGCTAATGGGCTTAACTTCTCTGTTCGGGATGGGAAGAGGTGAGCCCCATTGCTATAGCCACCTTAATTGTCGTAGCGTTTGTGCACTACCTAATAACAAAACATATTGACACGCCATAAAAAGGCTAATAAAAACAAATCAGTAGAAGAAGATCAGAAAACCTATTTCAAAGAAAAAGTTCTACGATAGGCCTACGGGTAATTAGTATCACTCGGCTAAGACATTACTGCCTCTACACCTGTGACCTATCAACGTAGTCGTCTTATACGACCCTTAAAAGAAATCTCATCTTGTGG
>DQCR01000024.1 GCA_003533785.1 Flavobacteriaceae bacterium | reverse complement strand
CAAACTTACAAAAAAGGGTCATACTTTTATCTTATGTTAGAAGATAAAAGTCCAGCTCGGACTTCTTTAGATACATTAGGGGAATTTCATTTGATAGAAAAGCTCACTAAAGACTTTGAATTGCAAAATTCTAGTTCAAGGTTGGGAATTGGTGACGATGCCGCAATATGTGAATATTCGGATGGTGTTACCTTAGTAACTACCGATCTATTAGTGGAAGGCATTCATTTTGACCTGTCTTACATGCCATTAAAGCATTTAGGCTACAAAGCTATTGTTGTTAATATATCAGATCTTTACGCCATGAATGCAGTGCCGTCTCAGGTTACTGTATCAATTGCCGTATCCAATCGATTTACTGTAGAAGCGCTAGAAGAACTTTACGCAGGAATCCATTTGGCCTGTCAATACTACAAAATAGATCTGATAGGTGGTGATACCACGAGCTCCACCAGCGGAATGACTCTCTCTATAACCGCGATAGGCCAGGCTGCAGAAGACAAAATCGTAAAGCGAAACGGTGCTCAAGCCAATGATTTGCTTGTCGTGAGTGGAGATCTAGGTGGTGCTTATGCTGGACTCCAAATCCTAGAACGAGAAAAAGCGGTCTTTAAAGTAAACCCAAAATCCCAACCTGACCTGTCATCCTATACCTATAGCATCGAACGCCAACTGAAACCCGAAGCCAGAAAGGATGTCATAGAATTACTCGAAGAATGGGAATTGGTTCCCAATGCCATGATCGATATCAGTGACGGTCTATCTTCAGAAATACGTCATCTTAGCAAGCAAAGTCAATTGGGCTGTCATCTCTATGAGCAAAAACTTCCCATCGATCCAGAGGTCATTTCGATATGCGATGAATTTAATTTAAACAGCAGTATGGTCGTGTTAAATGGTGGAGAGGATTATGAATTGCTTATGGCCGTCCCTCAATCTGCATATGACAAAGTTAAAAACCATCCATGGCTCAGTATTATTGGTCATTTTACTGACAAACAAGAAGCGTGTTACTTAATTAATGGTTTGGAACAAGCGATTCCTCTTGAAGCCCAAGGATGGAACTCTTTTACTAAAGATTAGCCCAGGGCCACATCTAATGTCATCATAACTACAAAACCACCGATAAACCCAAGAGTCGCTATGTCTGTGTAGTTATCCAATTGGGTTTCTGGAATTACCTCTTCAACAACCACAAAGATCATAGCTCCTGCGGCAAAAGCCAAAGCATAAGGCAAAATGGGCATAAAGAAAGTAACCGCAACCGCTCCAATGACAGCAGCAACAGGCTCAACAATAGCTGAGAGCTGACCATACCAAAAACTTTTAAATCGACTCATCCCTTGGCGACGAAGGGGCATAGAAACCGCAATTCCTTCAGGAAAATTTTGTATCCCAATTCCCAAAGCCAACACAACGGCTCCTGAAATAGTAGCTTCTGGAATACCTGCTGCAACCCCACCAAAAAGCACTCCTACAGCCAAGCCTTCTGGAATATTATGAAGGGTGATCGCCAATACTAACAACGTGGTTCTGTGCCAAGGGGTTTTGATTCCTTCACTTTCTTTGAAGTTGATATGTAGGTGTGGAAGAATTTTATCCAACCCAAAAATAAAAAGGGCTCCCAAAACAAAGCCCAAAGCTGCCGGCAGCACTTTAACAAATCCCTCACCAGGACTCATCTCGATTCCAGGAGCTAATAGACTCCAGAAACTTGCTGCTACCATCACACCCCCTGTGAAGCCAAGCATCCCATCAAGAACCATTCGATTCATACTTCGAAAAAGAAAAACAAAAGAAGCTCCTAGAGCTGTCAATCCCCAAGTGAATACAGTAGCGTACAACGCTCCCAATATAGGCGGTATGTTTCTAAAAAATTCAAATATTGGCTCCAAGAGAATTACATTTTGCGCAAATGTAATAAATGCACAGTGAATTGGGGCTATTTCGCTATTTTTGGAGGGTCTTATGAAAAAGAAAGAGTACGATGTAGTGATCTGTGGAGCGGGAGCCGCAGGCTTATTATTTGCTTACAGACTCAATCAAGATCCCTTTTTCAAAAACCATAGTGTTTTATTAATTGAAGCTGCCCCAAAAAACACCAACGATCGTACTTGGGCTTTTTGGGAAAAACAGTCAGGCCCTTTGGAAGAAATCGTATATCATCGGTGGGAGCAAGGTCTTTTCAATTCCAAAAGTCACCGCCAAGAATTGCATTTTCAGCCCTACACCTACAAAATGATTCGTGGTATTGATTTTTACAATCATATTCGTCCACGATTGGAAAAAAACCCACAAATGGAATGGGTGCAAACTCGTGTTTCATCGTTTGTAAACCAGCAGGAAAGTACCCTAGTCCAAACCGAGCTAGGAAGCGTGGTGGGAAAGAAAGTTTTTTCGAGTATTTACCATGAAAGCCTTGTGAAAAATCAAAAGAAATATCCCGTGTTGCAGCAACATTTTGTAGGGTGGGTGGTCAAAACAACGGATGCTTGTTTTGATTCAAATAAAATCACTTTTATGGACTTCGATGTGCCAGAAAGCAAGGCTACTCGTTTCATGTATATCTTGCCATTTAGCGCAAACAAAGCATTGTTGGAAGACACCTTTTTTTCCTCCACACTGCTTTCTAAAGAGGTATATGAAACGGCTATTAAAAACTATTTGAAAAGACTGGGCGTCACTTCCTACGAAATTCAAGAACGCGAACAAGGCAGTATCCCCATGACAGTATACCCTTTTCATCAACACAATACTTCTAGTTTATTGCATATTGGTACTGCAGGAGGATGGACCAAGGCCAGTACTGGCTACACCTTTCAAAATACGCTAAGCGAGACAGCCCGATTGATTGAGTTTTTAAAGTCAAAAGCTTCCTTAGATCGATTTCACCAATCCTCTAAGTTTGAGTATTACGATATGCTATTTTTAGATGTTTTGGCGCGTTATAACGAACGAGGCAGTGAATTATTTAGTTTAATGTTCCAGAAAAATCCAGTACAGCGAATTTTCAAATTTCTAAGTAACGAAACTGGTTTTTGGGAAGACCTCCTTATTATGCGTTCTTTCCCAATCCGATGGTTTATTTCAGCCTTTTGGAAACGTTTGTTCTAAATTTCTCGCTGTACCAAATAATGTGCCAATTCCGAAAAGCGTTGTTTGTGATTATCGGCAAGATTCATGGTGTTCAACGCTTCAAAAGCTCGATCTAAATATGTTTCCATTTCGTTTTTTATGGCTTTTATTGCATCGGCTTTTTCAAACAGTGCTTTGACCGCTTCAATTTTCTTCAGAGCATCTTTGGGCTGACTTCTGTAGTGGGCCTCTAGTGATTCCTTTTCTGCCCCCTTTAGTTGGGTGCTGGCATACAAATAGAGAAATGTTTTTTTGTTTTCAATAATATCTCCTCCAAGTTGTTTCCCAAAGGTTTTTGGATCGCCAAAAGCATCTAAGAAATCATCTTGAAGCTGAAAAGCGATTCCTATATTTTTTCCGTATTCAAAAAACGACTCACAAGCAGACAAACTCATTCCTCCGGCAATAGCTCCCATTTTAAGACTGGCTCCCAGTAACACAGCTGTTTTTTTTTCAATCATCTCTAGGTAATTGGAAAGACTGACAATTGATTGTTGTGGGAAATCCATGTCGAGTTGCTGGCCTTCACAGACCCATCGGGCAGTCGCACTAAAGGTTTGCGTCAATTGTTTGAATATGGTGTCTTCATATGCGGCTAGGTATTGGTAGGCGCAAACCAAGAGGACGTCGCCGGAAAGGATACCAATATTATTATTCCATTTTTGATGAACAGACGCTTGACCCCTCCGCATGGGGGCTTCATCCATTATGTCATCATGAATCAAGCTGAAATTGTGAAAGGCTTCTACGGCCATGGCCACAGGCAAGGCCTTCTCCTGAGGTTGACCTCCAGCTTCGCAAGCCCACAATGCTAAAAGAGGGCGAATACGTTTGCCACCTAATCCCATGATGTAGCGAACCGGTTCGTATAGATTTTGTGGGGATTCTCTCGGTAATTCCTTCTCCATGTAGGCAAGGAATAGAGATTTTGATGCGTTTAATGCTTTCATTCAATTCAAAAATACGACAATTCCAAACAGAAGAAAAAACGTAAAAAACTTCTTTGGTATTCAAAGTTTCCTAATTATTTTTGCGATGAAATTACTATGCGAAACAAGATTTTAGAAACTTCGAGCGACAAGTTTATCCAGTTCGGCTTTAAGAGCATCACTATGGATGATATCGCTACAACGCTAACAATCTCTAAAAAAACTATTTATGAGCATTTTGACAACAAAACTGATTTGGTCGATGCTTGCGTAGATTTTGTTTTTGATGAAATTGCTCGAAAAATACAATACATTCAAAAAATTGAGACCAACCCCATAGAAGGGTTATTTCAAATAAAAAAAATAGCTCTTAAACACATGGCCAATTCCAGTCAATCTCCACAGTTTCAACTCCAAAAATATTACCCTGAAATTTATGCTAAACTCAAAAAAAGGGAGTTGAATGTTATGGGCAAAGGGTTTAAAAAAAGTCTAAAACGAGGTATTAAGATGGGGCTATTTAGGCCCAGCATAAACATTGAATTAATCACCCGCTTGTATTTCAATGGCATGCAAGGACTGCGCAATCCAGAGCTCTTTCCAGCTGAAGAATACAAACCCAATCAACTTCTTGAGAATTATCTCGATTACCATGTTCGTGCTATAGCAACTCCCAAAGGCACCCTACTACTTGAAAAATATAATACCCAGAAAAACCAATGAAAAAAACCCTATTTTATGTCTACCTAGCTCTATTCTTTAGTGGAGCGGCACAAGAAACTTCCACAGTCCTCAATTTGGATGCGGCCATTGAATACGGATTGACCAACAACCCCAACATTCAAAATGCCAGTCTTGAAATTCAGAAAGCCTACAAAGAACGTTGGGCTACCATTGCCATTGGGTTGCCACAAATCAGCGTTACTGGCAATTATCAAAATTTTCTGGAACTCCCTGTTTCACTTGTCCCTGCTGAATTTTTTGGAGGTCAGGAAGGAGAATTTTCTGAATTGCGTTTCGGAACCACTCAAAATATGATTGGAAGCGTGAGGATGAATCAACTGTTATTTGATGGCTCTTATATTGTGGGGGTGCAAGCTTCTAAAATTTTTTTAGAAATCTCAGAATTGGGCTATGATAAGACAAGTTTGGAAATTCGAAAAGCAATTATTGATGCTTATGGAACGGTTCTGCTTGCTCAAGAAAATGCGGCCATTCTAGCCAAAAACAAATCCAACATCAAAAAAACACTTGAGGAAACTCAAAAAATTATAGCCAATGGACTGGCAGAAGAAGAAAATGCTGAGCAATTGGAACTCACACTTTCAAGAATAGCCACTCAACTTGATTACGCAAACACTTTACAGGATATTACGATGAGTATGCTTAAGTGGATCATGGGGATGCCCGAAGAAAATCGAATAACATTGGAGCAATCGTTAGAAGAATTGGTTGCACTTAAGATGTTGGAATCCAATGCACCTTCGGTGCTCACTATAGAGAACAACCTCGATTTGAAATTTGCTGAAAATGATCGCACTTCAGAAGAATTGCTCTATCGCTATGAAAAATCTAAAGCACTCCCCAAGCTATCCGCCTTCATCAGTGGTACTTATACAGGAAATTCCAACGAATTTACGTTTACCGATCCCGACCAAAAATGGTTTGGGTCTTCCCTTTTTGGAATCAATCTGGAAGTTCCTATCTTCAGTTCCTTGCTTCGATCTTCCAACACCCAGAAAGCAAAATTGTCACTAGAACAAGCCGAGATTCGTTTGGTAGATACTCGAAATCGGCTGGCTATCGAATTGGAAATGGCCGTCAACGAAATGGATTTAGCACTAAAGAATTACACAACATCAAAAAAAGACTTGGCGCTAGCGGAGCGAATTGAACAAAAGAATCAAATAAAATACTTAGAGGGGCTTAGCAGTAGCTTTGACCTTCGACAAGCACAGCAACAATTGTATACCACTCAAAATCAATTTCTGCAATCGATGAAAGCAGTTATTGATGCAAAAACAAATCTTGAAACCCTCACCAATACAGCGAATTAAATACCATGAAAAAGAATTTTATCCTATTCAGCCTCGTACTCTTAACCCAATGCGGGGGAGAAGCCCCTGCTGATGTTAACAGCCTTATGAAAAATGGCAATTTGGCCGACTTACAAACGTTGAAAACAAAAAAGCAAAAGGAACTCAACCAACTCAAGCAGGACATTGACAAGTTAGACAGTGCCATCCGAAGTCAAGATGCTGAAAAAAAATTATTATTAGGCACCGATATGATTCTTGAGTCCCAAGAATTCAAACACTATGTTGCATTTCAGGGAACCATAGATACCGATCAAAATTTGGTCATTTACCCCGAGATTCCAGCATTGTTACAAACTATCTATGTTCAAGAAGGACAGCGTGTTAAAAAGGGAACGGCACTAGTGAAACTAAGTGATGGAGGACTGCAGGATCAACTCGAACAAATGCGTTTACAGCTAGCCCTAGCCAAGACTACCTTCGAAAGACAACAAACACTGTGGGATCAGAAAATTGGTTCAGAAATACAATACCTCCAAGCCAAAACCAACTACAACACACTCGAAAAAAGCGTTTCGCAAATGAAAGATCAGGTGGCCAAAACCCTCATCAAAGCTCCATTTGATGGGATTGTCGATCATATCATCGCCGATAAAGGAGCTAACCTTGCTCCAGGGGCGACTCCTATATTGCGTTTTGTCAACTTGGATCAAATGCACGTGACAGGAGAAATTCCAGAAATCCATTTGCCCAACATCCAGCTCAATTCCGAAGCCAAAGTAACTATTCCTGTTCTCAGAAAACAATGGGAATCAAAAGTTTCATTGGTAGGAAACTATATCAATCCCAACAATCGTTCTTTTCGAATAGAAATAGAATTGGACAATAAAGAAGGGAGTTTGAAACCCAACATGACGGCTCAGGTTCTACTAAATGACTACACCAATTCTCAGGCCTTGTTGGTACCACTAAAAAATATTTTGAAAAACCAAGATGGACAAAGCTATGTCTTTTTGCTAGAGAATATTGAGGGGGAACCCAATACATATAAGGCCATAAAAACATTTGTTGAAACAGGAATCGAGTCCAATAATGCCATGGAAATTATTAAAGGACTTCAAGTTGGGGATCGAATCCTTCAAGAAGGGGTCCGATTAGCCAAAGACCAGCAACGCATCAAAATTATTAATTCATAAAGGGCTCGAAGCGCATGAAAAAATCATCCAAACTCAAAGAATTCGGACTCTCCTCTTGGGCCATTGATCACGCTACGGTCATTTTTGTAATAATCGGTCTTTTTTTCTTTTTAGGGATCTCAGCCTATTTGAATATGCCCAGGGAAAACTATCCAGAGATCAATACCAATGAAGTCTTCGTAAGTTCTGTTTTTCCAGGAAATACCGCCGAAGACATGGAAAGATTGATCACCGATCCTCTGGAAGAGCAACTCAAAGGAGTATCGAATCTAGTCAAAATCACCTCATCTTCCTTAGAAAATTTTTCTTTGATTACTGTAGAATTCGATGAAAATATCAGCAAACAAAGCGCTAAAATCCAAGTGCAAGACAAAATTGACAATGTAGTCTCATCGGCCGATTGGCCTACGTTTAATAGTGCTAAAATTGAGCCTACTGCTTTTGAATTTAGTCTTTCCGAAGAAATTCCGATTCTCAATATTGGCCTTTCAGGAGACCTTCCTATAGAAGAGTTGAAGTACTACGGTGAATTATTACAAGATCGAATCGAACAAATGCCTGAAGTAAAAGAAGTAGCGCTTCGTGGCGTTCAGGATTTCGAAGTAGAAATAGCCGTTGATTTAATGAAGATTTCTGCAGCTACAGTTTCTTTTGACGACATTATCAATGCCATTCGAAGAGAAAACAGCACCATCTCTGCGGGGAATATTGTTGGGGATGGATTGCGTCGTAATATTCGGGTTTTAGGAGAAATTGAAGCTCCAGAGGATTTGGCAGAAGTGGTTATTAAAAACCAAGACGGAACTGTTTACCTAGGTGACATTGCAAACATCCGTTTCAAAGAAAAAGAAATCAATTCTTTTGCACGGTCCAGCGGGAAAAAAGCACTGGTATTGGACGTTAAGAAACGAAGTGGAAAAAACCTAATTCAAACCGTTGAACAAATTCGGGCGATTATTTCCAAAACCGTTGCCAATGAGTTTCCTTCCAGCATTGATATTGAGATTTCAAACGACCAGTCGAATACTACCAAAAATATCGTAAGTGATTTGGCCAATAATATAATATTTGGAGTGCTTTTGGTGATTACGGTTTTGATGTTTTTCTTGGGATTCCGCAACGCCTTATTCGTCGGTTTTGCCATTCCCATGTCTATGTTTATGTCTTTTATGGTTCTAGACTTCTTAGGCAATACCATCAACACTATGGTGCTCTTTGGTCTTATTATGGGCTTGGGAATGCTTGTTGATAATGGGATTGTTGTCATTGAAAATGCCTATCGCCTAATGGAAAAAGATGGCATGAATGCCATCGAAGCCGCTAAAAAAGGGATTGGTGAGATTGCCTATCCCATCATTATCTCTACAGCAACCACCATTGCCGCATTTTTACCCCTTGGCTTTTGGCCAGGCCTAATGGGAGAATTTATGATTTTCTTTCCTATGACTTTGTCAATTGTATTGGGGTCTTCTCTCTTTGTGGCTATTTTCTTTAACTCTGTTTTGGTTTCCCGATTCATGGAAGTAGGTGATCGCGAAATGACCCAAAAAAGTTTGTGGCGCTTAACATTTATTCTAGGCGGTCTGGGTGTACTCCTGATTTTTAACGTAGGTACACTTCGCGCCCTAGGAACTCTTATGTTGCTCACCACTGCCTTATTCTGGGCATATAAGTTTTTTATTAAAAAATGGGCCGTCTATTTTCAAGACAATACGCTGGTCTCTTTGGAAAAATGGTACCGGGGTGCTTTGACATTTGCTCTCACAGGGCGCAAGCCCTACTTCTTCCTATTTGGAACGATAGGATTGCTCTTTTCCTCATTCATTATCTTAGGTCTGGCAGCTCCAAAAGTTGAATTTTTCCCCGAAAATGAACCTCAACAAATTTTAATTTACTCGGAATATCCTGAGGGAACATCTATCGAAAAAACCAATGCTACCGCAAAACGCATTGAAGAGGAAGTTAAAAAAGTGATTGATCAGGACAAGTATCGAGAAGGAGATACTAACTTCATGATCGATTCCAATGTCGCTGTTGTCGGAGCAGGGGCACAAAACCCTGAAACGGATCGTGGTGGAGATCAAGATATGCCTCACAAAGCCAAGATCACCTTGACCATGACGGAATTTAAATACCGACGAGGATTGTCTTCAGAGACCATGCGAATGGAAATACAACAAACACTAAAAAATAAATTTCCAGGTATTGCAATTTCTGTTGAAAAAATGGGGGCAGGACCCGCTGCTGGTTACCCTGTCAATATTGAAATCAGTGGAGAAAAATACGATCAACTCATTCAGGAGGCCAACAATATACGTGCCTATCTCAACCTAGAAAATATCCCAGGTGTGGAGGAGCTTAAAATCGATGTGAACAAAAGCAAACCGGGCTTGGCAGTTGAAATTGATCGCCGGAAGTCAGGAGGGCTTGGAGTTACAGCGGGCCAAATAGGCCAACAACTGCGACGCGCATTGTTTGGTGAAAAAGCAGGTATTTATAAGAAAAATGGAGAAGACTATGATATCAATGTTCGATTTGATGAGGAGGAGCGCCAAAATACCGCCATCTTACTAGATCAATATATCGTATTCCGAGATCAAGCCACAGGTAGAATTAAAGAAGTTCCAGTGAGTGCTGTAGCCCAGCTCGAAAACACTACTTCTTTTAGCGCAATCAAACACAGAGACTTACGCAGAGTCGTTACCCTATATTCGGCTGTCTTAGCAGGATATAATGCCAATGAGGTTGTGGATAATATCAAACAAAGTCTCAAAGGGTATACTCAACTCCCAGCAGAAGTCGACTATGAGTTTACAGGAGAAATTGCAGAACAAGAAACCAATATGAATTTCTTAACAGGCGCCTTGTTTACTGCTCTGGGTCTAATTCTTTTCTTATTGGTTCTACAATTCAACTCCATTTCCAATCCATTGATTATCCTTCTTTCCATCTTTTTGAGTTTCACAGGAGTCCTCTATGGGATTAGTATCTTCCGTATGCCCTTTGTTATTATGATGACCATGATGGGAATAATTTCGCTATCGGGGATAGTGGTAAACAATGGAGTAGTTTTGATTGACTATACCCAACTATTGATTGCAAGACGAAAAGAAGATTTGGGGATTCCATTTCAAGAACTGCTTCCTAGAGATGAAGTTCAAGAGGCCATTATTGGTGGAGGGGTTGCTCGCTTACGCCCTGTATTACTCACAGCCATCACTACTATTCTGGGGCTTATCCCACTTGCCACAGGGCTCAATATTAATTTTTTCTCATTGATGAGCGAATGGGATGCAAATATTTATGTTGGGGGAGATAACGTAATTTTCTGGGGTCCCCTAGCTTGGACAGTGATCTTTGGCTTAACTTTTGCTACCTTCCTAACATTGGTCATTGTACCTGCTTCTTTCTTTTTAATCTATCGATTGAAATTACGAATACAGGCATTTCGAAAGCCAAAAGAACTTAATACCTTAGCGGAGAATTAGATACTACTATGCTTCGAACAACCAATTGTGGTGCCTTGCGCCTTTCAGAAGTTGGCCAAAAAGTAACCCTTAGTGGGTGGGTCCAAAAAACGCGCAATAAAGGCTTTATGTTGTGGGTCGATCTTCGTGATCGCTATGGGATCACTCAAATTATTTTTGATGAAGAACGCAGTCCAAGGAGAGTCTTCAAAGAGGCCCAACAATTGGGGCGTGAATATGTCATCCAAATAGAAGGAGAAGTTATTGAACGTGAGTCTAAAAACCCCAATATGAAAACTGGAGGGATAGAAATCCTCGCCAATCGACTCACCTTACTGAATCCCTCTAGCACGCCACCCTTCACCATTGAAGATGATACCGATGGAGGAGAAGAACTCCGCATGCAATACCGCTATCTTGACCTTAGACGAACACCTGTTCAGGATAGCCTCATTTTTCGTCACAGAGTCGCCTTAGCCGTCCGCAACTATCTTTCAGGCGAAGGATTCATTGAAATTGAGACCCCCTATCTGATCAAGTCCACTCCTGAAGGAGCTCGTGACTTTGTGGTACCCTCTCGGATGCATAAAGGCGAATTCTATGCCTTACCTCAATCCCCTCAAACCTTCAAACAGTTACTTATGGTGGGGGGTATGGATAAATATTTTCAGATAGTAAAATGCTTTCGAGATGAAGATTTACGATCCGATCGACAACCCGAGTTTACCCAAATTGACTGTGAGCTGGCCTTCGTAGAGCAAGAAGACATTCTTAACCAATTTGAGGGACTCACCCAACACTTGATTCAATCTCTCCTCGGAGAAGACGTTGGTGTTTTTCCTAGAATGACCTACGATGAAGCCATACGTCGGTATGGAAATGACAAACCAGATATTCGATTTGGGATGGAATTTACCGAATTAAATTCCATGGCTCAAGGAAAGGGATTTGGAGTTTTTGACAGTCAAGAATTGGTCGTCGGCATTGCTGTTCCAGAAGCAGCAGAATACACACGGAAACAAATTGATGCGCTGATTGATTGGGTGAAACGTCCTCAAATTGGAGCGCTTGGCTTAGTATGGGTCAAATGCAACGCAGACGGTAGCTTCAAATCTTCGGTTGACAAATTTTTTAGCACTGAAGACCTTAAAGCTTGGGCTAGTGAAACTAGCGCTCAAGCTGGTGACTTGATACTAGTAATGGCAGGGGAAGCTCAAAGCACGCGTAGACAACTGAGCGCCTTGCGGATGGAGCTAGCCGAACGGCTGGGTCTGCGAGACCCCAAGGTATTTGCTCCACTCTGGATTACTGATTTTCCCCTGTTGGAATGGGACGAAGAAAGCCAGCGCTTCCACGCCATGCATCATCCCTTTACCGCTCCCAAGCCAGAAGAAGCTGACCTATTAGCTACCGACCCTAAAAAAGTTAAAGCCAATGCTTATGACCTAGTCCTAAATGGAAATGAAATTGGGGGAGGCTCTATTCGAATTCACAATGCAGAATTGCAACAAAAAATGTTTGACCTTCTCGGTTTTAGCCCTGAAGAAGCCCAAGCACAGTTTGGGTTTTTGATGGATGCTTTTCAATACGGAGCTCCCCCTCACGGTGGTATTGCTTTTGGTCTCGACCGTTTGGTTGCTATTTTAGCAGGAAAAGAAACCATACGTGATTATATTGCCTTTCCGAAAAATAATAGTGGCCGTGATCTTATGATTGATGCGCCAACAGCTATTGATCCGCTGCAGCTAGACGAATTGGGACTTAATATTCAACCGAATTCTTCTGAATGAAACTCCTTTTGAAAATTCTATTTTTGAGTTGGTTGGGAGGGCTTGTCTTTGGCTTTTATACTCGTATTCAAGATTTTGCGATGGGTGAAAAAATAATTGGTTTTTCTGTCTTGGGAGCCGTGTTTATTTACCTTCCGCTCTTTCTTTTCCATCGCTGGAAAGGGAAATCGCTTTCTGACTATACCCTTACTCCGGAAAATATGCAGCGGATGCGATCTAAAAAAAAGAACGAATAATCCCTGCAAAATAACCATCACACAATTAATTGATGTAACTTGCGTCAAATTTGTAAATATTAATAATGACTGGTACAGTTAAATTTTTCAATGAATCCAAAGGATTTGGTTTCATTACGAACGATGAGTCAGGTGATGATGTATTTGTTCACGTTACAGCCCTTGATGGGTTGACACTCCATGAGGGTGACAAAGTTGAGTATGTAGAAGAAGAAGGTAAGAAAGGGAAGCAAGCTTCTCAGATTAAGCTTTTATAAAATATATATGTAGACTGTTAAAGCGCCCTTTGTGGCGCTTTTTTTATTTCCTTTTTTCTGCAAAAAACTGTTGAATGAGCGAACTGGATTCTGCTCCAAGAACGCCTTCAGTGTATGCCGTTTTTGGGTGAAGGGCTACCCCTGCCGATCGGAATCCTCTGTGAGGATCTGCGGCTCCAAAAACAATGCGTTCCAATTGACTCCAGTAGAGCGCTCCCGCACACATCACACAAGGCTCCATTGTTACGTAAAGCGTGCATCCTTTGAGGTACTTCCCATTCAAAAAATTAGCCGCAGAGGTAATGGCCTGCATCTCAGCATGGGCCGTGACATCGTGGAGTTGTTCTGTCAGATTGTGAGCGCGAGCAATTACTTTTTGCTGGATCACAACTACGGCCCCCACAGGCACTTCTTTTTTTTCATAAGCTATTTTGGCTTCTGCCAAAGCCTGTTTCATATAATATTGGTCGTCAAAAAGCTGTTCCACAAGCGTAAAAATACAAAAATGTCTCTCCCAAAATGGGATATCCTATCTTTGTCGGATGCGGCTAGAAAAAATAACAGAACCTGCCATTTTAAAACAACTTTCATCTAAAGATAGAGCGCATTTGTGTGTTCAAATTAGGGAACGAATTATCGCAGTAGTTGCACAAAATGAAGGGCATTTGGGAGCCAGTTTGGGCACCGTTGAACTCACCGTTGCCTTGCACACTGTCTTCAATAGCCCTCAAGATAAAATCATATGGGACGTGGGCCACCAAGCCTATGGTCACAAGCTATTGACAGGTAGAAATAGTGCCTTTGAAACCAACCGCCAATGGGAAGGGCTTAGTGGTTTCCCTGTCCGATCAGAAAGCCCCCATGATAGTTTCGGCACAGGACACGCAGGAACTTCCCTATCTGCCGCCTTGGGTATGGCCTTAGCTTCCGGTCTTCAAGGTGATTCTTCTCCTTGTTATATTGCTGTAATTGGGGATGCCTCCATCGCAACAGGGATGGCATTTGAAGCTCTTAATCATCTAGGTATCACACAAGCCAATGTATTGGTGATCCTCAATGATAATGCCCATAGTATCGATTCCAGCGTGGGTGCTCTCAATGCTTATTTTGAAAAAATTAAAAAAGAGACCACAACAGAAACCAATCTTTTTCAAGCGCTTAACATCCCATACTCAGGTCCAATAGACGGGCATAATCTTGAACTGTTGATTCATGAACTGAAATCCTTATCCAAATCACAGGGGCCAAGAATACTCCATATTGTTACCACCAAAGGCAAAGGGCTTGCCGAAGCAGAAAAAGATCAGGTTCGCTATCACGCTCCCGGAAGATTTGATCCTCATACAGGAAAAATCAATCGAATTGTGCAAGGAAATTCCGCTAAATACCAACAAGTAGTGGGAGAAAGCTTAGTGGAATTGGCCAAAACGAATAAAAAGCTGATCGCCATTACTCCTGCTATGGTAACTGGAAGTGGATTGAGTGATTTTTTTACCCAGTATCCAGAGCGAGCTTTTGATGTAGGAATTGCTGAGCAACACGCCCTCACTCTTGCTGCCGGTTTTGCCGCTGAGGGGATGCTCCCTTATTGCTTCATTTATTCTACCTTTTTGCAAAGAGGATATGACCAACTTATTCATGATATTGCCTTGCAAGAACTCCCTGTCGTTTTTTGCATTGATCGGGCTGGATTGGTAGGACACGATGGCCCTACCCATCATGGTGTATTTGATATCGCTTTTTTGAGGGCCATTCCCAACATGACGCTAATTGCTCCTTCTGATGTCGAACAACTTCGACATTTCTTATATACAGTCCAAGACACTAGAATAGGTCCAGTAGCACTGCGCTATCCCCGGGGCTATGTACATCGAAACGATTGGAAAAAACCATTTCAAAAACTCCCCTGGGGGAAAGGAAAACAACTCAAAAAAGGGAGTCTATTGGCGCTTGTTAGTATCGGAACTTTAAAGCATACCTGTCAGAAAGCAATTGAAGAATTGAGTGATCCTGACGTATGGAGCCACTTTGATTTGATCTTCATTAAACCCTTAGATACGGCTTTACTGCATCTTGTTTTTGGCGAGCACAAGCAAGTGGTAGTCATTGAAGAAGGAGTTCGCCAAGGGGGAGCTGCTTCTGCATTGATGGAGTGGGCACAGGAAAACAACTATCTATGCCCCATACACAGCATAGGCATTAGCGATCATTTTATCTCTCAGGGGAAAACCGAAATCCAACTAGAAGATCAAGGCTTGAATGTCGAACAAGTCCGAAACCGACTCGAACAGATTGCTTCTAAAAAGCTTTGATTTCGGGCTTTTTATCCTCTGAGAAAAGAGTATTTTAGAAGAAATTTCATCATGGCTACTCCAAACCGACTTTTCCTTCTCGATGCTTATGCGCTGATTTTTAGAGGATATTATGCTTTTATCAAGAACCCAAGGATCAATTCCAAAGGGATGGATACATCAGCGATCATGGGTTTTATGAACTCCCTACTTGATGTCATCAAACGAGAAAGGCCCGACCACCTAGCCGTTTGTTTTGATAAAGGCGGTTCTCAAGTTCGGAATGAACTCTTCACCGATTACAAAGCCAATCGAGACGAAACGCCAGAAGCCATACAGATTGCTGTCCCCTACATTCAGCAATTGTTGGAAGCGATGCAAATTCCAGTAGTGGTTAAGGAAGGTTACGAAGCAGACGACATCATCGGGACTCTAGCCAAACAAGCAGAAAAAGAAGGCTTTGACACCTATATGGTTACGCCAGATAAAGATTTTGCCCAGTTGGTTTCAGAGCACATTTTCATGTACCGCCCAGCACGAATGGGAAATGGAATCGAAATTTGGGGAATCCCCGAAGTGCAAGAAAAATTTGAGGTAGAGCGTCCGGAACAAGTCATTGACTACCTTGGCATGATGGGAGATGCTGTTGATAATATCCCTGGACTGCCCGGTGTGGGGGATAAAACAGCCAAAAAATTTTTGAAGGAATATGGCAGCATGGAGGCCCTGCTCGATAATACAGATCAGCTGAAGGGCAAGCTCAAAGAAAAAATAGAAGCCAATAAAGAAATGGGACGACTTTCCAAAGAATTGGCAACGATCCTTTTGGATGTCCCTGTTACTTTTGATGCCAAAGCATATCGCCTCACTGACCCCGACCATATGGCTGTAGCCAAGCTTTTTGAAGAATTGGAGTTTCGCCGAATGCAGGAGAATTTCAATAAAATTTTTAGTGCTGCAACAGAAGCAACCACCACTACCGATTCCCTACCCACAGAAAAACCCCCAACGCCTACGAGTGGTTTTGACCTATTCAATCAACCCGGAACTGGTACAGCATCTGAAAAAACTCCCTCAGGACTAGAAGCTTCCCAACATTGGTATCAAACAATCGACAGTCCCACAGCACATCAATTATTGTTGGAAAAATTATTACATCAAAAGAGTGTCTGTTTCGATACCGAAACAACGGGACTAGATTCCTTGCAAGCGGAATTGGTGGGTATCGCTTTTTCTTGGGAGAAGGGAAAAGGGTATTACTTAGCACTGCCAAATGATTTTTCCTCCTGCCAATTAATTGTACAACAGTATCAACCATTTTTTAATCACCCAGGTATTGAGAAAATAGGTCACAACCTCAAATACGATATCAAAGTACTACTTAAATACGGTATCTCAGTGGCTGCCCCAATCTATGATACTATGATTGCACACTATCTCATCAATCCCGATATGCGTCACAATATGGATGTATTGGCCGAAACTTATCTGCAGTATACTCCACAATCTATCACAGCGCTCATTGGGAAAAAAGGAAAAAATCAATTGTCTATGCGACAAGTTCCTGTGGCCCAACAAACTGAATATGCTGTGGAAGACGCCGACGTTACATTTCAATTGAAGCAGCATTTTAGCCAGGAACTAGCTAGTGGTGGAACACAAGAACTTTTCGACAGCGTAGAATTGCCTCTAGTCCCTGTACTAACGGCCATGGAAGCGGAAGGAATTTGTTTGGATACTCCCTTTTTAAAAAATCTTTCGGTTGAATTACAAACCGATATTGATGCACTCGAAAAAGGAATTTACGAGCAAGCAGGAGAAACTTTCAATTTGGCTTCGCCCAAGCAACTAGGACCTATTTTATTCGATAAACTCAAACTGGTTGACAAACCCAAAAAAACTAAAACAGGTCAGTATTCCACCGCTGAAGACGTCCTTTCTTATTTGGCCAAAGACCACCCCATTGTCGATAATATCCTTGAATGGCGATCTCTTCAAAAACTACAAAATACCTATGTCACTGCCCTTCCTCATGAAATCAATCCCAAAACGGGACGCATCCATACAGTCTACAATCAAGCCGTTGCTGCCACGGGAAGATTGAGTAGTAACAATCCGAACTTACAAAATATTCCTATTCGAACGCCAAGAGGACAAGAAGTCCGAAAAGCCTTTATTGCTAAAGACGATCAACATGTTCTTTTGGCGGCCGATTATTCCCAAATTGAACTACGTATCATAGCGGCTTTGAGTAAAGACCCAGCAATGATCGCTGCATTTCAAGCTGGACAAGATATTCATACTGCCACCGCGGCACGTGTTTTTGATGTGACTCAAGAAACCGTGAGTCGTGCCCAAAGAAGTCAGGCAAAGACTGTCAACTTTGGAATTATTTATGGGGTTTCTGCCTTTGGTCTCAGCCAACAAACTGACTTAAATCGCACAGAAGCCAAAGAATTGATTGACACCTATTATGCCAGCTATCCGCAATTGCGAAACTACATGAGTGAACAGGTCGATTTTGCTCGAGACAATGGTTATGTTAGCACAGTTCTTGGCCGTCGCCGTTATCTAAAGGACATCAACTCACAGAATGCCGTTGTTCGAGGAGCTGCTGAACGCAATGCAGTCAATGCTCCTATTCAAGGGAGTGCCGCTGACATAATTAAACTGGCCATGATTCGGTTGCATAATCGTCTACAAGAAGGTCCCTGGCAAGCCAAGATGCTCTTACAGGTTCATGATGAATTGGTCTTTGAAGTTCCCAAAAATGAACTCGATGATTTTCAAGCCGTTGTGAAAAAAGAAATGGAAAATGCTTACCCACTGGATGTTCCTTTGGAAGTGGATCTAGGCGTTGGGCAAAACTGGTTAGAGGCCCATTAAAGGCGTTCTTAACTCTCGTCATAAAGCCCTGTTGATTGTTTCTTTCTATTTCAAATTTGGCTATATTTATTCATTAACCATAAACACTATTCAAATGAAAAAACTAATCGTACTCTTAGTATTGTTTTCCATAGGCGTTCAAGGTCAGGTTTGGGACCGTGAATACTGGGTAAGTTTTACCTACAAAGCGGCCAAAGGACAAGAAGCCGCTTTTGAAAAAGCTGTCAAGGAAAAAACCAAAAAATTCAATCAAACCCCTGAAAACGCAATCTTCACCTTTGAGATTATGAATGGGGAAAACACAGGAACCCTTTGGCGGTTTGTACCGCGAAAAACACGTGCATTTTTTGATCAGGATAGCAGCAAAGAGCTAAACTATTGGTCTAAAAATGTAGGCCCCTATGTGGGAGAAGAATCAGGACAAGTGGTTTGGATTCGCTATCTCAATGCCAGCCACAACTTTGACAATCCCAATCGAATGCCCAAAAAATACTATCGAGTGACTACATACTTCGTAAAACCTGGACAAACCGATCATTTCATGCTTTTACAGGAGCGATTGGCGAAACTTTCAACTGCCTATGGTTTTACAGGTGAGCGTGCCCTTTTCCGAGCAGAGAGTGGTGATAACCCTCGTAAATTCATGTCCGTTCTCGGCTATGATGCCCATGAAGGAGACATGAAATGGACCCAACGTCCTGAAGGAAAAATGGTTCCAGAAATGTATGATGATATGTTTGGGGATGGTGCCTGGGAGACTGATTTTCAAGCTGCAAATGAAGCCTTAGAAACTTGGCAACTTCGTGAACGAATCATGTTTCGCCCCGACTTGTCTTTTGGAATGTAATAACAATCTCTTTTTTCTCAATCACAAACCCACCCTTTGCGGTGGGTTTTTTTAATGGGCAACCGATTTTCGAAAAGCTGTAGGAGTTCTTCCTGTTATCTTTTTAAATACACGATTGAAATACGAGAGGCTTTCAAAGCCAGATAAAAAACAAGCCTCCGAGCTGCTTCTTCCTGCCAATAACTCGCGTTTGGCATGAGTCACTCGATAACGATTCAAAAAGTCAGTAAACGTATAGGTCGTTCTTTTTTTAAAATAGCGACAAAACGCTTCCTTAGTCAAATAACTGTAAGCGGCAACCTCGTCTAAAGTAACCTTACGGTGATAATTTTGATCGACAAAAGCATAAATTCGCTGGAGTCGTTCTTGTTCCTTGTGTCCAAAGTGACTCTCCACCGGTTTACTATGAAGCAATTCAAAAGTATCGGCTTGAGTCAGCGCTTCCAGAAGACGCAGTACTTGAAGATAACGCTGGAAAGCGGGAAGCGGCTCCAAGGCAAATAACTGCGCCCCAATTCGATCTTTAACATCCCCTGTAAAAGCAATACCATGTTGGGCCCGTTGTAGAAGATTTTGAATTGATGAAAGTTCTGGAGTCTGTGCCAAACTGTTGGTTACAAAACTGGGTTTGAGGTGCAATACTACTTTGCGATAGGTTGTTTGCAATCCGAAGTCGAAATTCAAATGAGGAATATTACTGCCAATTAAAACCAAATCACTTTGTCTATAGCTGCTAATATGACTCCCTACATGACGGGTGCCTTGGGAAGCTTCGATATACACCAATTCGTATTCGGGGTGGAAGTGCCAAAAAAATAAATCACTCAATCTTGGATTAAACATCAGGGAAAAAGATTGAGGTGTATCCTGTTTAAGCGATTCCAATTGCACTTTCATTTAACTAAATTAGTTTATTATTTATTTTCAAGCTATTTAAATATCAATATAGTTCAATTTTTGGTTAAAGAATTACAAGCCATCTTTAACGAGAAGAAAGATATTAGCGTAGATAAAAATGCTAAAGTGATGAAACCAACCTACGAAAGTGAGCACAAAAACATTCCAGGGAATCCTTCTACTGCCAAAAGCAGTCGGCATCAATTAAATCAGCGTTCTAATAATGAGCCATTGCGAGCACTTACCGAAGCCCAATGGACGCATTGGATTAGTAAAGGATATGTAGTAGTGCCCAATGCCATTTCTACCAAACAGGTGCAGCAAACAGAAGAATTGCTTTGGGAATTTGAAGAAAAAAATCCTAATGATTCCAGTACATGGTATGTCCCCCCTCGAGCCGAAATGGAAATGAAAGAATTGGTGGGTACGGGTATGGTGGAAGTGTACAACCACCAACACCAGTGGACCAATCGTCAAACCCAACGAGTATATGATGCTTTCGTCGATGTTTGGGGAATTGAAGAACTATGGGTGACTATCGACCGAGCCAATTTGAATTTTCCAGCTCGCAAGGAGCAACCTCAAAAAGGATTTATCCACTGGGATTACGATCCCGACACCAAACCTCAAAATGTTCAAGGGGTGCTTGCTCTTGGCGATCAGACTGACCCTGATATGGGTGGCTTTCAATGCATTCCATGGCTGTTTCAAAACTATGATATGTGGCGGGCAACACAACCTGAAGACCGCAATCCTTTTCAACCCGATTTGAAAGGACTTGAGGACAAAATCGAAAAAGTTCCGCTTCAAGCAGGCGATTTGTTAATTTTTAATTCGGGCTTGGCCCATGGCATTCGACCCAATAACAGTAAAAAAAAGGTGCGCATGGCCCAATACATTTCCATGATGCCTGCAGAGCCTGAAAACGAATCTTTAAAAAATTGGCGAATCCAGTCTTGGAAAAACCGAATTGCTCCTGAAGGCTATGCTTTTCCTGGTGATCCCCGCAACTGGGAACAGGAGCGTTACAGTAGAGCCAAATTGAATGCTTTGGGAGAAAAATTGCTAGGGCTAACTCCTTGGTAGATGGATTTACAACTCAAAGACAAAAAAATATTGATAACCGGTGCGACCCGAGGGATCGGGTTTGGTGTGGCACGCCGCTTTGCTGAAGCAGGTGCTCAACTTTGGATTCATGGAAGCAACAAAAAAAGTTGTGAAGTAGCACGAATAAAATTATTGAACGAGTACCCTTCGGCTGCCATTGTTGAATCTCCTTGCGATTTTTTGGATAACGAGGCATTATTTGTATGGATAAACGCCTTACCTGAAATGGATGTTTTGGTAAATAATTTAGGCATCTATCGATCCGAACCCTTCTTTGATATGTCGGATGAAGGCTGGTTTCAACAACACCAAGTAAATGTGATGGGTGGGGTGCGTCTTTGTCGTCATTTCATGCCCAAAATGTTAAAGAAAGGTTGGGGACGCATTCTTTTTGTATCCAGCGAATGTTCCCAATTAGTACCCGAAGATTTAATTGCCTACAGTACGACCAAAGCGGCTCTAGAAACACTAACAAAAGGCTTGGCCAAA
This sequence comes from Flavobacteriaceae bacterium, assembly GCA_003533785.1. Classification (GTDB taxonomy): domain Bacteria; phylum Bacteroidota; class Bacteroidia; order Flavobacteriales; family Flavobacteriaceae; genus UBA11891. Next base: position 11,875 of record DQCR01000024.1, on the reverse strand, counting down.
TTGACTCGAAATACAGCCGTAACTGTGAATTGTATTCAACCGGGTTCAACGCTCACAGAGGGGGCTGAAAACTTCCTCCAAAACCAATCCGAAGCCGCTGGAAAAACTGTTGAGGAAATAGCGGAAGAGTTTTTTACAGCACAACGACCCGCCTCAACACTACAGCGCTTTGCTACGGTAGACGAAGTAGCTAGCACCTTAGTGTATTTCTGCAGTCCACTGGCCGCAGCTACCAATGGCAGTTGCATTGCCGTTGACGGTGGCAGTACTTTGGGAACCTAAATAGAAATTGCTTCAAAAGCAATTTCAGGGCGCACACTAGACCCGGCCAACCAATCGCTTTCTTCGCTTTCAGAAAGCACCACCGGCATTCTCATTTTAGAATTGTGAATTTCTCGCATGATCCCTTTTGCTTGGGTGGTTACAATGGCAGCTGTTCGAATAAGCTCACCTGTATCTGGATTTGCCCATTGATCACACAAACCTGCAAAGGCAAATAAACTCCCGCCAGGTTTTCCTATCAAATACTTCTTCTTTTTACGCCCGTTTGTATCCAACCATTGCCATTCAAAAAAGCCATCTGCAATGAGTAAACATCGCTCAGCTTGCCGAAAAGAGGGCTTGTCTGTCATTGACTCCCATCGTGCATTGAGGGTATACTGTTGAATAGAATCCTCTTTGGCCCAATGGGGAATCAAACCCCACCGAAGGAGAGATAGTTGATGCGGCGTACTGGCGCAAAGGCCCGTTAATTCGGGATGAGCAAAGCCGTTATAAGTTCCCTTGGTGACTGGTCCTTTGGCTCTAAATCGTTCTTGAACCAACGCTTCAGAATGAGTTTGCTGTGCATGGAAACACATAAAAGTACAATTATGTAAATTCTCACTAGACAAGATAGGGAGTTCCTCGAAGACAAAAAAGAGCATTTAAACGCTAAAAAAAATAGCTGATTCTTGACAAATAATCAACTGAATTTGTACATTTGCAGCCCTGTAAAACATATTTACAGCCATCAAAATAAACAATTGTGGATACATTAAGCTACAAAACGATTTCTGCCAATGCCAATACAGTAACCAAAGAATGGGTACTGGTAGACGTTGCAGGCCTTCCCTTAGGACGCGCTGCGGCAGTCATTGCACGCCTCTTACGTGGAAAGCACAAACCCAATTTCACCCCTCATGTTGACTGTGGCGACCATGTCATTGTTATCAATGCTGCCGAAGTGGCTTTGAAGGGTAACAAATGGGAGCAGAAAGAATACATTCGCTACACAGGCTACCCAGGAGGTCAGCGCAGTTTAAATGCCACCCAGCTGCACCTCAAAGGAGGGCACCGATTGGTAGAAAAAGCCGTTAAAGGAATGTTACCCAAAAACAAATTGGGGGCGCAACTGTTCCGCAACTTAAGGGTATTTACTGGAAGTGAACACTCGCACGAAGCTCAAAATCCAACAGTTATTTCTATAAAAGAACAAATTTAATGGAAATCATTCACACGATCGGACGTCGAAAGACCTCAGTAGCCCGTCTCTATTTCTCTGAAGGAAAAGGAAGCATTACGGTTAACAAAAAAGATTACAAAACACACTTCCCCACCTCCATGTTGCAGTACAAGATCGAACAGCCGATGATGCTCACAGGAACTGAAGGTGCTTTTGATTTAAAAATCACTGTCAAGGGAGGCGGTATAACTGGGCAAGCCGAGGCTGTTCGCTTGGCCATTTCCAGAGCCCTTTGTCAGCATAACGAAGAACATCGTGCTTCGCTCAAGCCAGAAGGTTTATTGACCCGTGACCCAAGAATGGTGGAACGCAAAAAATTTGGACAGAAAAAAGCGCGAAAGAAATTTCAATTCTCAAAACGTTAATAATACCCATAAGGTTTCTTCGGAAACCTTGCTCATTTATATATTGAACCAGTTGCTTGAACCGCTAAGGCGGGGATTAGTTTAGCATCTAAATAAGGCCATCGTCTTATTGCTATACCAAGGAACGTAAACTAAAAACTATGGCACAAACAGAAGTAAAAGATTTACTCAATGCAGGCGTCCACTTTGGACACCTTACCCGAAAATGGAATCCGAACATGGCCCCCTTTATTTATATGGAGCGCAACGGGATCCACATTATCAACTTATACAAGACTGCGGCTAAGATTGAAGAAGCCCAGGAAGCGCTTAAGAAAATCGCTTCTTCAGGAAGAAAAATCCTTTTTGTCGCAACCAAAAAACAAGCCAAAGACATCGTTGCGGATAAGGCCAAAAATGTCAATATGCCTTATATCACTGAACGCTGGCCTGGTGGAATGCTCACCAATTTTGTAACCATTCGCAAAGCTGTTAAAAAAATGGCAGCTATCGATCGAATGAAAAAAGACGGTACATTCGAAACCTTATCCAAAAAAGAACGTCTTCAAGTAGACCGATTGCGTGCCAAATTGGAAAAAAATCTGGGATCCATCACAGACATGACTCGATTGCCAGGGGCTCTTTTCGTGGTAGACATCAAGCGAGAACACATCGCTATTAAAGAAGCACGAAAATTAAAGATTCCCATCTTTGCCATGGTAGACACCAACTCTGACCCCAGAGAGGTAGATTTTGTGATCCCTTCCAATGACGATGCTTCGAAGTCTATTGAAAAAATACTAGGACTAGTTACAGAGGCAATTGCCGTAGGATTAGAGCAACGCAAGCAAGAAAAAGATGCTGAATCCAAAGGAGAGGATATGGAAACTCCAGCTGCTGAGACTTCATCGGCAACAGAAGTGCCTGAAGCCAAAGTTGAAGAAGCTGCCCCAGAATCATCGTCCGTAGTGGAAACCCCTGTATCAGAAGCTAAAACGGACACAACAGAAGAAAAAATTCCAGCTGTAGAGGAAGCTCCACAAGAGGATTTATCTAGCAAAACAGTTTCAGAACTGAAAGCCTTGGCTAAAGAAAAAGGGATTACGGGCTACTCTTCTATGAAGAAAGCTGACTTGATCAATGCCTTGAATAATTAATCAATAACATTAACACTAAAATTATACCCAGAGTGAAAATTACTGCATCAGAAGTCAATAAACTTCGGCAAGCCACAGGCGCCGGAATGATGGATTGTAAAAAAGCCCTTGTTGAAGCGGAGGGAGATTTTGATAAAGCAGTGGAAGTACTGCGTAAAAAAGGTCAAAAAGTAGCCGCCAATCGCGCAGATAGAGACTCAACAGAAGGCGCTGTATTGGCCAAAGTTAATGATGACCACAGTGTTGGTGTCGTAGTTTCAGTAAACTGTGAGACAGATTTTGTCGCAAAAAATGATTCCTATTTGGCTTTGGCCCAAAGCTTAGTGGATCATGCCTTAGAATTTGATACGCTGGAAGCTTTTTTGTCTTCCGAGTTTCAAGGAATGACAGTAGCTGAAAAATTAACAGAACAAACGGGAGTGATCGGAGAGAAAATCGAAATTGGAGCGTTCAAACGTCTGACTGCTCCCTTTGTAGGTTCTTACATACATGCTGGAAACAAAATTGCTACTTTAGTAGGCCTATCTTCCCCTTCGGACAATGCACCAGAGGTAGCTAAAAATGTAGCTATGCAAGCCGCAGCAATGAATCCTATTGCCTTAAACGAGGAAGGTGTAGATGCTTCGGTGATAGAGAAAGAAATTGAAATTGCAAAAGATCAATTACGACAAGAAGGCAAGCCCGAGGCCATGCTAGATAATATTGCCAAAGGAAAAATCAAGCGTTTTTTCAAAGACAATACTCTAGTAAATCAAGATTATATCAAAGACGGGAAACAATCCGTAGCAGCCTATGTGGAATCTGCTGCTCCTGGAGTAACAGTGACCGCTTTTGAGCGTGCCGCTTTGGTCTAAAAACAACTCTTTTTTAGTCCCCCTAAAACAACACCCCTAGAGGGTGTTTTTTGTTTTGTACCTTGGGTGGGTATGAGAGAAAAGAAACGTTGTCAATGGTGCGTGGGCGACCCCATTTACGAAGCCTATCACGACATGGAATGGGGCGTTCCGCTGCAAGAAGATCAGAGCTTGTTTGAGTTTCTTACATTGGAAACTTTTCAAGCAGGGCTCAGTTGGATTACAATTCTCCGCAAGCGTGAAAATTTTCGACTGGCTTTTGACGGCTTTGATTATCGACAAATCGCAAAATATTCCGAAACCAAAATTCAAACTTTACTTCATAATGCTGGAATCGTCCGTAACTCTCTTAAAATTCGAGCTGCTATAAATAACGCACAACACTTTCAAAATATTCAAGAGGAATTTGGATCCTTTTCAGATTATATTTGGCGTTTTGTTGCGCACCAACCCATTCAAAATCGCTATACGCATCACTCCGAAATTCCCTCCACTACGGTCTTGGCTAAAAAAATTAGTTTGGATTTGAAGAAAAGAGGGTTTCGATTTGTTGGGCCTACGGTGATGTATGCCCACATGCAAGCTACGGGAATGGTCAACGATCATGTGGTTGACTGTTTTCGATACAAGGAGATACAAAAAATAGCTTAGAACGGCAGGTCGTCTTCTACTTCATTGGGACTTTCATCGGTAGGCTCAAAAGAAGTTGGAGGGGGCATGGGCGGAGTCTCTGAAGGAGCTTGGGAGGAATCCAGAACATCAATGCGCCATCCTTGTATGGAATTGAAATACTTGGTTTCCCCTTGAGGATTTACCCATTCTCTCCCTTTAAGATTAATTCCAATCTTGACATTTTGCCCCACTTGGAATGCATTGAGTAGTTCACACTTGTCTTGAACGAACTCCACAATTATGTGTTGGGGATACTGTTCTTCGGTAGTCACTACCACTTCTCGTTTACGAAAACCGTTGTTCCCATAGGTCTTTGTTTCATCGAGCCACTTAATTTTTCCTTCAATTTCCATAGAATCGTATTTGCTATAAAAATAACAAAACTTTGGGTTCGCAGCCCTTTTTTCAAATTGACTTATCTTAGGGCTTAAGGACTTTATTTCATGCGCAGTGTTTCCTTTTTAATACAAATTAAAAACAGCTGGCTTCTGATTGTTTTTGGTGTGGTAGCACTGATCCTGTGGAATACAAATTTGTTATTTGACCGACTCAAGACCGAAGAACGAAAAAAAATGGAACTCTGGGCCATGGCACAAAAAGAGTCCATTCAGAATCTAAGTCCAAGCAATCTTACCCTTGAGGTACTGCTTCAGACAGGTACCAACCCCATGATTCAAGTTAATTCGGAAGGGCAAATTATTGGTTACAAAAATATTGATTGGGAAAACAATCAAGATTCATTGATCCTATACAAGCAGCTAGAAAGAATCAAAGATCAAAATCAACCCATTCCTATTTATTACAAAAGCCCAGACATTCCCACCCCCTTGGTAGATCAAAAGTTGTATTATGGAGACTCGAGTACTTTACTCAAGCTCCAATACTATCCATTGGCGCTGCTACTTATTATTTTTCTTTTTGGCTTGGTTCTTTATTATGTTTTCAAAACCATCCGGATTTCGGAACAGAACAAGTTGTGGGCTGGAATGGCTAAAGAGACTGCTCATCAGATTGGAACTCCTCTCTCATCCATGCTAGGATGGATTGCTCTTGGTAAGGAAGGAGGGCTATCGAAACACACCAATCCCTTTAATGAAATGGAAAAAGATGTGCAGCGTTTGCAGTTGATCTCTGAGCGTTTTTCCAAAATTGGTTCTCTCCCGCAACTTCTCCCTCTAGATCTAGTAGATTTGACTCAAAAAACACTCACCTATTTAAAAAATCGCAGCGCTGATCAGATCCAATTTGAAGCTAGGCTTCCTGAATGTTCTGTGATGATTGATGGAAATCAAGAGCTACTGAGCTGGACTTTTGAAAATCTGATTAAAAATGGAATTGATGCGATGAAAGGAGTGGGTACTATTCGAATTTGGATGCAATTGGAGTCAAAGAAAGTACATGTCCACATTCAGGATACGGGTCAAGGCATAGCCAAAGAGCACCGAAAAAAAATATTTAATCCTGGTTATAGTACCAAAAAAAGAGGCTGGGGTTTGGGACTTTCTTTGGCCAAAAGAATCGTTGAAAACTATCATCAAGGGCGATTGAGGATTGAAAAAACGGAAATTGGAGTAGGCACTACTTTTTGTCTCAGCCTATCTTTGGCAGACTAGATTGAAGCTGAAATTTTCTCAGCCATTTTCTGCAGGGCTTCTGAGGTCATGACTATTTTTTTTTGAAAGTTCACATCGTCCATTTTATTCAAGGGAATGAGATGTACATGGACATGGGGCACTTCTAATCCAATAACACTCATCCCAACGCGTTGACAGGGAACTGCTTTTCGAAGTCCCAAAGCAACTGTCCTTGAAAAGGCCATCAAAGCCATATAAGCAGAAGGTTTCATATCCATGATCCGATCCGTTTCTTCTTTAGGAATGCATAAAGTATGCCCAGCAGCATTCGGGTTGATGTCTAGAAAAGCCAAATGGTGGTTATCCTCTGCGACTTTGTAGCAAGGGATTTCGCCGTTGACTATTTTGGTAAAAAGACTTGGCATCTAATCGCGACTAATGGTGAGTATCTCTAAACCAATCGTTCCGTTGGGTACGGTTATTTCGGCCACCTCTCCAACAGATTTACCCAGTAGTCCTTTACCTATGGGAGACTCAACGGAGATTTTTCCAGCGGCAAGATCGGCTTCGGATTGAGCAACCAATTTATATTTAACTACTTGCTTATTCATTTGATTCATCACCTCAACGGTGGAATGAATCAACGCTTTGGAGGTGTCCAAGTCGGATTCATTGATGATACGCGCATTTGCCAAGGTTTGTTCCATTTTGGAAATTTGCATCTCAAGCAGTCCTTGGGCTTCTTTAGCGGCATCGTATTCTGCATTTTCGCTCAAATCCCCTTTATCGCGTGCTTCTGCGATGGCTTGGGAGGCTTTGGGACGCTCAACATCCTTGAGCTGATTGAGCTCATCTCGTAATTTTTTCAACCCTTCAGGGGTATAATATGATACTTTACTCATAATTTTGGCTTGAAAATAAAAATCCCAAAAAGTCTTTGGGACATCAAACAAATATAAGGAATTGGATTTTTTTATAGAAAAAAGACATTGGATTATAGTGATATGCTGGCTTACCTCTGCAATCTCCTGTAGTAAAAATAATATTATCCGTAACCCATATGTGTCGGATGTCCCTATCAATTATCAAGTCAATTTAAATTTACCACAGTACGATGCCCTACGTTTTGTGGGAGGCAGTGCATTTATTTATCAGGCAGGCTTGAAAGGTGTCTTGCTGTACAACCTGAATGGGCAAACTTTCCTTGCTTGGGAGGCCACTTGTCCCAACCACATTCCAAGAGAGTGCTCTCAATTACAACTGGATGTCCCATTAGCACGTTGTGGCTGTGAGAACTTTGAATACAACCTAGTCAATGGACAACTCCTGAATGGGGATGAAAACACCAATACCGCCTACCCGCTGATCAATTACCAAGTAGAAGTATTCAATTCCTTCCTAACAATCCGCAACTAAAAGGTCAGGGTCATTCCTATGAGAAAGTTTGTCCCTGCTTGAGGATAATATCCTGCTCCCTCAATGGTTGTGGTTTCTCCTGCATTGGACCAAGTATCGTCATACGTATAAAAATACCCATTGGAAACATACTGTTCATTGAACAAATTATTTACCAATAAACTGAGCTGTACCTCTTGAAACCACTTATTGGGTGTCCAGCGGTAAGACGCATTCAAATCAGACACAAAATAAGCGGGTAATTCAGAGGTTTTTGAGTCGATATTTCCCATATACTGTGCACTGATGTACTTTGAGAGGAGCGCCAACTGAAAATTTGTGTTGGGTACAATAACCAAAGCGTTTCCTGCAATTACACTGGGGGAGTATGCCAATTTGGTAGTCCCCAGATTGGAAAGTTGTCCATCGCGTTGGAAAAAATAATCCAAATTTTCGTTTCTGCTGAGCGCCAGGTTGGGTTGCCAGAACCATTGGGGAGCAAGCTGCACTTTGGCTTCCATTTCAAACCCAATTCTTCGACTGTTTCCTATATTTTCCCTAATAGGACTACCTACTTCATCCAGCGCCCCCGTTAATGCAAGTTGATCCTTATAAGCCATCCAGTAAGCATTGACTTGCAATCGAAGTTTGGGCTGATTATAACGCCACCCCAATTCGAAATCATTTAGTTTTTCAGGAACAGGATTGCCATTTTCATAGTCTGTGCGATTGGGTTCTCGTTGTGCTCGTGCGTAGGAAAAAAAGAAGCGTTGGTTTTCAGAAGCTTTATAGGTGATTCCAGCCTTTGGGTTGAAAAAAGAAAAGCGATCGTCTACCGTAAATGATGAAGGCCCTGCTACTTGACCCGCAACTTCATAATTGACATTCCGTAGCTGAAGATCCAAGTAGCCAATCCATTGGTCTGAGAGGGCTTGGGTCCACTTCGCAAAAATACTGCTTTCAATTTTTGTTCCTGTATTTTCATAAAAACGATGCTTGGGGAGTACCTCCCCTGCTTGCTGAGCCCATAATAATTCCCCAAAATGGTCTCCAATATATTGACTGTAGAAGGCACCCAAATTCAGAGTGGTCTTTTCTTTTTGGAAATTTAACCCCAGGTTCGCCACATAATAATCATTATCTAGCCATTTGCGCTGGACATTCTCTGTGGCTGTTATTTGGGAATCCCCAATGGTCAAGCTGGGCAGTTGCAAATAAGCAAATGATGTATCTCCGCCAAAAGTGATGTTCTCATCTTCCCATTGATCGTAATACTCCTCGTAATAGCCACGTCCATAAGTATAGTTTAAACCTAATGAAAAATCCCAATTGGGATTGAGTTGCTGGGTCCAATGGAATTGATAGTGATCTTGTTGATAATTGTCCACTTGATTGTCGTAAAACCCTGTTAATTCACCGCTATTAGAATATATTTCGCCAGTAGGATTGTAGGTGCGATTGCTTTCCAATGTTGTAGCATCCACCCCCCAGTAAGATTGATACGTAATCTCATGTCCTCCAAAACCAAGTAGCTTGATGAGTGTATTCTCATCTTGGTAGGCCGCCTGAAGAAAAAAGGACTTAAGGTTTGCGCTTGCTCGGTCTACATATCCATCAGATACAATTTTTCCCAAACGCCCAGATATTTCAAACCCATTGGCGAATTGACCGGTTGAGAATTGAAGGGTGTTTTTTAAGGTATTAAAACTCCCGCCGCTTTGTGACCAGCGGGCATACGATTCAGAAGCGACCGCTTGTGTCAATAAATTTAAACTAGCCCCGAAAGCCGCATTACCATTCGTTGAAGTACCAACTCCTCGCTGGAGTTGAAAACTAGAGACAGAAGAAGCAAAATCGGGTAAATCAACCCAAAAAGTACCTTGAGATTCAGCATCATTGTACGGAATCCCATTAATGGTTACGTTAACAGATCGTGCATCTCCCCCACGAACGCGTATGCCCGTATAGCCAATTCCATTTCCCGCATCACTGGTGGTCACCACTGCTGGCAGATAGTTCAACAAAATAGGAATATCCTGTCCTAAATTGCGCGAGGCAATTTCCTCTTGAGTGAGATTTGTGAAGGCTACGGGTGTATCTTCGTTCACTCTAAGTCCTGATACTTTCACCTCTTCTAGCGAAACGGTGGCAACACTGTCTTGTATTGCTGTGTTTTGAGCAACCAAGGTTGGCAAAGCTCCAAATAAAACTAAAAAACGTATAACTGTTTTCATTCGAATGTTTTTATTCGAATAAAAGGGGTCGTTATTCTTAAGTTAATAAATTGCGAAAAATGTCCCTTGGCAGCATTACCTGCCCAGGTTCAATGGGTATAATCTCAGCCACTAGGGCACCCCTTTGAGATGGAGTAAAGCTAAATAAACCTTGAGTTTAAATCAAGGATTTTTCCCATTTCTTAAGTGCAGTAATCGCATTTTGTAATCGAGAGGTGTGTTTACCCCCTACCAGAGCATAGGGAAGGTTGTGTTTATCCAATTGATATTTGAAAGACTCAAACATTTCTTCGCGTGCCGCTGGACGATCCCTCAGGTCGTCTCTAACCCAAGGAAGGTCTGGTTGGGTGAGCAAATAGAAATCGTAGTGATAGTCTTGAACCGCTTTTTTGATTTCTGGGGCGCAATAGCCCTCAAAATGAGTTTGAGACCAGACTTGTGTCACCAATGCATTCGTATCACAAAACAACCATTTCTCGGCCGAAAGAAGGCGTTCATTTTCCCAGCGTATTTGTCCACGAACGATATGGGGAAGGTCGGCCAAGGCACACACAGCTTGTTCACGTTCCCATTTTTCTTGGAGATAGGTGCGGGCAAACTCTGGTACCCATTGGGTTTTGAAATGGGCTGCTAGGCCTTGGGCCAAACTTGTTTTTCCAGTAGACTCTGGACCGTATAGAACTATGCGATAGAGGTCTTTGACTGTTTGTTGAGATATTGTTTCCATGATTGATAGCCCCAAAAGGCCAGAAAGGTGAAGATAACAAACTGAAGGCTGGTTAGAGTCAAGCCCTTATAATAATAGAGTGGAATAGAGATGCAATCCCCAATTATCCAAAAAATCCAATTTTCAATTTTTCGTTTGGCCATGAGCCACATCCCAACAAAAAATAATGCGGTAGTGAAAGTGTCTACATAGGCTGTCCAAGAGGTCCATCGCTCCCAATAGCTATAAATAAAACCAACAAAAATAAGCGTACCCATGAACAATAAAAGTGCTTGTATCCATTCTTTAATAGAGGTTATGGAAATTGGATTTATACGTTGATTTCCTTTTTTTTGAGTCCAGTAATACCAGCCGAAAATACTCATAATAAAATAGTAGGCATTGATAAGCATATCTCCCAATAAGCCCGCTTTCCATAAAAGATAGACAAAAAGTGCTGTGGAGAGCATTCCCGTTGGAAAAACGGCAATCTTATTTTGTTTGGAATACCACACACTGGCAAAACCGAAAAGCACCGCTGTGATTTCAATACCTATCGTTGCCCAACTATACGCTTTATAGGGCTCAAACAAAAATTCAAAAACTGGGGACATAACTGCTGCGATCTCCTTTAAACAATTTCATTTGAAGCACCACTGCCTTTTCATTTTCAAAAGCCTCCTGAATGGCTGTTGTCAGAAAGTTCATAAGGCTTTGGTATTCCCCATATATTTGGGTACTCAAAGGGGTTTCCTTAACTGTAAACCCAGAAGCACGAAGATTTTTGATAAAGTCTTTGATGGTTGGTTCAAAGTTGTCTTGAAGCGGAGAGAGGGTTAATTCTACTGAAAGTTGCATGGGTTAGTGGTTTTGTACGGCAACTGTGGCCTTGTGATGGTCTAAATCAAAAAAGTAAAGGGAGTAGGATTGTTTTTTTTGGGGATGACTTATCTGAGCCAATCCTTGTTCAAAGGGTTGCACCAATAGCTGTTGATTGAGGTGAATCCCTGGAAGTTCGGCGGCCTTGTATACGGCTTCTTTGGCTGTCCAAAGCTGAATCAGTTCCGAGGTACTCTGAGCAAAATCTTCTGAATTGTGGACAAATTTAGTTTTGATGCGTTGGACCTGTTCACGCAAATGCTCCACATCCACCCCAATGGGACCTGGTCCAGTACCAATAGCAGCATACCCTCGGGCATGGGAAATTGAAATGTGTTGACTAGGCAATCTAGGAATCCCAGTCGCATCGTGTTGCATGTCATCTGGGTTAATTCCAGCCTTCAAAAGCAATTGTTGCACCGCTAATACCCCTACCCGTTTGGATTGGGTTTTAAAGGTATTCAACCGTTTTTGAAGGTGCGGATGAAATCTAAGACCTTGTTTCAATTCTTCCTCTGATTCTTCAATTTTCCAAACCCAAAGGTTTGCTACAGTA
>DQCR01000046.1 GCA_003533785.1 Flavobacteriaceae bacterium | reverse complement strand
CTATCTTCAGCTTCACAGCAATACGACTTTAATTCTAGACCAAGAATCCTCTTCGGAATTGACACGGATCAAAGCTCCGTGGTTGGTCAGTAGTTGTGAATGGACGGAAGATTTGCGTGCTAAAGCGATTACTTGGTTATGCGAAAAAACAGGGAAGTCTATTTTAAAACTCACCGATGAGGAATACAACCAAAATGGGATGTCGGATCTTCTAGCCCATTATGGATCTGCCTATGATTTAAATATTGAAGTTTTCAATCGTTTACAGCGCAGCATCACAGGATGGCCGGGAGGGAAGCCCAATGCAGATGATGCGTATCGTCCCGAACGAGCAACTCCCGAGCGCAAACGGGTAATCCTTTTCAGCCCCCACCCCGACGACGATGTCATTTCTATGGGAGGAACTTTTGATCGACTTGTTTCTCAAGGTCACGAGGTCCATATTGCCTACCAAACCTCAGGGAATATTGCAGTTTCTGATCACGATGCACTTCGGTATCTGGAGGTAGCGAAAGATGTTTTGAAAACGGACAAAAGTGAGGTCTTGAGCAATCTTAAAAAAGTATTTAATCAACTGAATCCACAACAAGCTGCACCTAGAGAAATTTGTGATTTAAAAGGGAGTATCAGAAAAAGAGAATCTTTAGCAGCGACACGCTATTTTGGGATTCCTGACAAACAAGTGCATTTTATGAATCTTCCTTTTTACGAGACGGGATTGATCGCCAAAAATCCAATTTCAGAAAAAGATATTGATTTAACCGTCCAATTGATTGAGGAGATTAAGCCTCATCAAATTTATGCCGCAGGAGATTTAGCAGATCCACACGGGACGCATCAGGTGTGTTTAGATGTTATTTTTGAATCGTTAAAGCAGCTCAAGTCCAAGGCTTTTATGAAAGATTGTTGGGTCTGGCTCTACAGAGGAGCTTGGCATGAATGGGAAATCCACGAAATTGAAATGGCGGTTCCCATGAGCCCCGATCAGGTATTGCGAAAGCGCAAAGCCATCTTTTACCACCAGTCTCAAAAGGATGGAGTGATGTTCCAAGGAAATGACCACCGTGAATTTTGGGTTCGTGCAGAAGAACGAAATGCGGCTACAGCAAAAAAATACAAGGCCATGGGTCTAGCTGATTACGAGGCTATGGAGGCCTTTAAGCGTTATTTTTATTAGTCGGTTGTAAAGCTGTCGATCTCATAGCTATAGGCAGCGCGGAGGTATTTTATTTTTCCCAGGGTATCCAAAAAGTAACTTTTGCGTTTGTGATTTAAAAACAAACCGGTCTCCGATTCTACGGCTTCATTTACAATCAAACTGATGCGTTTATAATGAAGGACTTGGGCGGCACAAAGCCTATAATTTTGTGTGTCAAAAAAATAAGTCCAAACGTCGGCATTTTTTTCCTCCGAGTAGCGAATTTGTACCGCATGTACAGAAATGGAATCCAATATTTTTTGGATTCCCAGGTAGTTCCGTTGTGCTTTGTTCTCTAAAAGGTTGAACGGCTGCCAATACACATAAAGCGCAGCTTTTAAATTAGTATTGGCTTGTGCCAAAAGTAAACTGTCTTTTTGTAAAATCCCTTCTTTATATAGTGAAATTCCGGTAGGATCTTTTAGGGCTCGATATGGTTTTCCTTCGTTTTCCCAGATCATTTCTGTTTTATTGGGTCTCCATTGATGCGTGATTTGCTGAACATTCTTTTTTTCTATCACTCCCGTAGGATCATAGAAAGTTGTGGTTTTACGATAACGGATGCATTTTATTTTCTTCCATCGTTCCCTTCCTCCATGAGCTTCTAAACTTTTTTGAAGAATGAAATCTGCGGAAGGGTCTTCGGATTCACACCCTGTTAAACTAAGACCAAGCAAAAGGAATAATCCAAAGATTTTTAAATAAGGATGTCGTACCAATTTATTTGTACTTTAGAAGCTAAAATATAATGATTATGCACTATAAATTATCACTGCTCACGAGATTTCTTTTATTGGCAGTCGTTTTTCAAGTTACGACTTCTCAGGCGCAACAAAAATATTCAAAGCGCCAAATCGAAAAGATAAAAACAGAAACTCTAAATCAAGTCCAAGCGCAGCACAAGAATACGCAAGTCATGATAGACAAGGTGTTTAGTTTTGCAGAGCTGGGTTTTCAAGAATTTGAAACCTCGGCTTATTTGACAAAAATTTTGGAAGAAGCCGGCTTTGAACTAAAGACAGGACTTTCAGGAATTCCCACTTCTTGGATGGCGACATGGTCTTCAGGAGAAGGTCCTGTGATAGCCTTGGGTAGTGATGTGGATTGTATCCCCAAAGCCTCTCAATATCCGGGAGTTGCCTACCATAAGCCGATGGTAGAGGGAGCTCCAGGACATGGGGAAGGCCATAATTCGGGAGTTCCAGTGATCATTACGGCAGCACTAACCCTGCAAGAGCAAATGAAAAAAAATAAGTTAGGTGGAACCTTAGTTATTTGGCCTGGGATTGCAGAAGAACAGTTGGGATCTAAGGCGTGGTATGTACGTGATGGTTATTTTGATAAAATTGACATGTGTATTTTCACTCATGTGAGTAGCAACCTTTCTGTATCTTATGGACAAGCCACAGGGACAGGATTGATTTCCGTTGAATATACTTTTAATGGAGAATCCGCTCATTCTGCGGGTGCACCTTGGAGGGGCCGAAGTGCATTGGACGCAGCAGAACTGATGAACGTGGCTTGGAATTACAAAAGAGAGCATTTGCATCCATTAAAGCGGTCTCATAGCATTTTTACCGATGCCGGAGATCAACCCAACGTAGTACCCTCCAAAGCTTCCATCTGGTATTACCTTAGGGACATTACTTATGAAGGAATTATGGAAATGTACGACGACGCAAACCACATAGCTGAAGGTGCTGCACTGATGACCAAGACGAAAGTAAGTTCTCGTGTTTTGGGGAGTGCTTGGCCTAGACATTTTAATAAAGTCATTGCAGAGAAGATGTATGAGAATATCCAAAGCATAGGACTTCCTAAATGGTCAGAGGAAGATCAACAACTTGCTAAAGCAGTACAGCAAGAGGTTAGTTCAAATAATTTAGAAGGGTTAGCTGTCCAATTGTCCGAGCTGGGAAAACCACGAAAGAATCCTGTGAGTGGAGGGTCTGATGATATCGGAGATATTTCCTGGACTATTCCTACCGTAACCCTGCGATTTCCGTCTAATATTCCAGGCTTACAAGGGCACCACTGGTCCAATGCCATTGCTATGGCAACTCCTATAGCCCACAAAGGTGCTACAGCTGGAGCTAAAGCGGTTGCGACTACAGTCATTGATTTTTTGACTCAACCTCAACTTCTTTCTGACGCAAAAGTGTATTTTGAAAATATCCAAAGTAAAGAAACCCAATACCGTCCCATGATTTCAGAAAAAGATCCCCCACCGATCTATTTAAACAAAGATATTATGAAGCAATACCGCTCTGAATTGGAACAATTTTATTTTGATGAAACGAAATACGACACCTACTTAGAGCAACTTAACATTCAATATCCAACCTTAAAATAAAAATTGATGAAGCGTTTTTTGGGTCTCTTTTTAGTGTTTTTTACTACTTTGGTTGTTGCCCAAAAAAGCGTTTCTAAGTCGGACTCTCTAGAAATTACAAAAACATTGTTTAAGCAACAAGAAGATTGGAACCGTGGGGATATTGACGCTTTTATGGAAGGATACATCAAAACGGATCAGTTGGTTTTTTCGGGGGCCTCTGGTCCTATTTATGGCTGGGAAGCCACTCGCGATCGTTATAAAAAAAGCTATTCCAATCGGGTACTTATGGGGGAGTTGAAGTTTGACATATTGAGTATGATGCAGTTGAGCCCCAAAGTGGTGCAACTCCAAGGGGCTTTTTATTTGACCCGAGAAATTATGGACAGCAGTGGATACTTTACATTAACCTGGTTAAAACAAGACGGAAGTTGGTTGGTTATTACAGATCATACTTCTTCATCTAAGTAAGACTATGCAAAAAAGGATTGGTTTTCTATTAGGACCCTTAGGGTTTTTTCTTTTACTTTTTATCGGTCCTTTTGAAGGACTATCTCAGGAAGGGCAAGCCGTTTTGGCGACAACTTTTTGGGTCGCGATCTGGTGGATTACCGAAGCGGTTCCCATTGCGGCGACAGCACTCTTACCCATTGTGCTTTTTCCACTCTCTGGGGGAATGGAACTTTCCACAACTACAGCAGCCTTTGGGCACCGGTTTGTTTTCTTGTATTTGGGAGGATTCCTAATTGCGATTGGAATCGAAAAATGGAATTTGCACAAACGCATCGCCATTAATATCATTTCTTTCATCGGCTCCGATGTTCGATACGTTATTTTGGGCTTTATGGTAGCTACCGCTTTTTTGTCGATGTGGATTTCAAACACGGCCACTTCGGTGATGATGCTACCCATTGGGATTGCCATTATTAAAGAACTCAAAGACAACCCTGCTACGGTACAAGACGAAAACAAAATTTTTGGAAAAGCACTCATGTTGGGAATTGCCTACAGCGCTTCCATTGGTGGAGTGGCTACCCTCATCGGAACCCCACCCAATTTGGTTTTGGCAGGTGTGATTTCAGAAACCTATGGATATGAGATTACCTTTTTGGAGTGGTTTCTTTTTGGCTTTCCTATTTCAATTACCTT
>DQCR01000049.1:2875-8403 GCA_003533785.1 Flavobacteriaceae bacterium | reverse complement strand
AAGTAAACCACTTCTTGAGGTTTCTTTGCTCTTCTTGAGAACCTTTGGACATCGCTTGATGATACAGTATGGTTTTTTTGTTTTCAATGATGTCTCCTCCCACTTGTTTTCCAAAAGAAGCGGGGTCTCCAAAAGCGTCTAAATAATCGTCTTGGATTTGGAAAGCAGTCCCCAAAAGTTCTCCAAAATCAAATATCAATTGGGCTTGGTGGTCCTGAGCGCCACCAATCCACGCACCCATTTTTAAAGCACAACCCACCAGAACTGCTGTTTTTAGTCGGATCATTTCCAAATACTGTTCTTGGCTGACCTCCTGCTCTGATTCAAAATCTAAATCGTATTGCTGTCCCTCACAAACTTCAATTGCAGTTTTACTCAACAATCGGGTCAATTTACCAAATAAGGGGGCTTTATAGGATTCTAAGGCCTGATACGCCTGGATCATCATAGCATCACCGGAAAGTATGGCTGTGTTGAGATTCCATTTTTGATGTACCGTAGCAGCACCTCTTCTTAACGGGGCCTCGTCCATAATGTCATCATGCATCAGAGTGAAATTGTGAAAAATCTCTACTGCCAGGGCTGCAGGAAGGGCCTCCTTTTTTTGGTTCCCAAAGGCCTCTGCTGCCATTAAAACCAAAACAGGACGCAAACGCTTTCCACCGAGCTCCAACAAGTACTGAATAGGAAGGTACAAACCTGCAGGTGACCCAACCGAAACGGTCTGTTTTAAATAAGTTTCAAAAGAACCTTGGTATTTAGTAAGCCCAGCCATTTTCGTTTTTTTCAAAAATAGGGTTTTATCCATTAAGAAATAGAAAAGAAACTTTGGAAACTTTTTTTGTTTTTAAAGTTTCCCTTATTTACATTTGCAAAAAAATTAATGAAAGAGACTATCATTAATGAGGCGATTCCCTTATTTTTACAATACGGTTTCAAAAGTGTGACCGTAGACGATATAGCCCTAAAGATGAGTGTCTCCAAAAAAACAATTTACACCCATTTCCCGAAAAAAGAACAACTCGTTGAAACGAGTGCGATGCGACATTTTAATTTTGTAATGGATAAGATCCTGAGTATAGCGAAGCATTCCAAAGATCCCATTATCGAATTGTACCTTATAAAAAAGGAGGCTTTAAATCACCTTTCGAATGAAAAAAATTCTCCAGTATATCAGCTGCAAAAATATTATAAAACTATTTATCAAAAGTTGAAGGCAAAGGAATTTGAGGTATTGGGAAGTTTTTTTTCAGAAAGCATAAAAAAAGGAATCGAGACAGGTCTTTTTCGGCCCGAAGTCGATATTAACTTTGTCACTCGGATTTTTTTTAATGGTATCCGAGGCATTCAAGACATTGAACTGTTCCCTATAGAAGAGTTCAAAATTGATCAACTCCTAATCAACTTTTCAGAATACCACCTACGTGCCATCTGCACCCCTGATGGAATTCAGAAACTAAACAACTATAAAAAAGAATTGACCCTATGACCTCAAAAACCCTTTACATCTTCTTTGTTTTCTTAGGATTACAGTATGTTTTTTCACAAACGCTTCCTGATGCCGTTTCCCTGGAAGAAGCCCTTGCCTTTGGAGAGCAAAATAACAGAACTATACAAAATGCAAATTTAGGCGTTCAGAAAGCCTACAAAGACAAGTGGAGTACCATTGCCATTGGTCTTCCGCAAATCAGTGCCAATGCGAACTATCAAAATTTTATTGAATTGCCCACCTCGTTAATCCCAGCCCAATTTTTTGGTGGAAATGAAGGTGATTTTGCCGAAGTCCAATTTGGGACACCACAAACTATGGAAGCGGGAGTGACTGTACAACAGTTAATCTTTGATGGTTCTTACATTGTTGGTCTTGAGGCCTCTCGGGTATTCCTTACCATCTCTGAAAATATCTTGGAAAAAACACTGCTGGAAGTACGTAAAAACATTGTTAACACCTACTCCTCTGTTTTGTTGGTTAGGGAAAACATCCAGTTTTTGGAAAAAAATCAAAAAAACCTCACGAACACCCTCGAAGAATTGAATCAATTGTTTCGAAACGGTTTTGAAGAAGAGGAAAGTGTAGAGCAACTTCGGCTCACACTTTCAGGAGTGGAAACGCAACTGCGCTATGCGAAGAACTTAGAACGCATTACCCTAAATATGCTTAAACTTTTGATAGGGTTTCCTACCCAGTCTCCGTTACTTTTATCAGATACGTTGGAAAAATTAACCGATGACAGCTTATTCAGCCTTCAAATCTCTGAAGATATTAGCTTGAGCAACAATGTGGACATCAAAATTGCAGAAAATAATCTTCTATCCGAATCACTGCTCTACAGATATGAGCGTTCAAAAAGTCTACCCCGTTTGTCTGCTTTCATAAATGGAAACTACACGGGTAACAGTGAAACCTTTTCGTTTACCCAATCCGGTCAAAAATGGTTTGGCGCGGCTTTATTTGGTATAAATCTACAAGTTCCTGTTTTCAGTTCTCTACAACGAAGTGCCAATTCTCAAAAAGCAAAAATTGCCGTATCTCAGGCAGAAAAAAGTCTCACTGAAACCCAAGAACGTATTGCTATTGAAGTACAAGCTGCAGAAAATGAATATCAATTAGCCGTAGAAAATTATTTTACTAATAAGGAAAATCTTGCCCTGGCCAATCGGATTGAACAAAAAAATCAAACCAAGTATTTTGAAGGAGTGGCAAGTTCCTTTGAGCTACGGGAAGCCCAATTACAGCTTTACAGTACCCAAAATAACTACATCAAAGCAATTCAAAATGTAATCCAAAAAAAGTTAGCCTTAGAAACCCTTCTCAATACACCACAACAATAAAATCATGAAAAAATCAGTTTATTTACTCGGACTTATCCTCGCTTTAGTTAGTTGCGCTCAAGAAACTGCCGAAGTCTCCAATTCAACTGCAATTGAAAACAGTAATCTTGAAGAGCTCAATGCGCAAAAAACAAGCTATACCCAACAAATTGAAGAACTCACTACAAAATTGGAAACCGTCAATACGGCTATAGCAACGTTAGGAGGATCCGAAAAACGAGCGTTGATTACCGCATTTGCTACAGAAACTTCTCTTTTTGAACACAATATCGAAGTACAGGCCAATATTAAAACCCGTCAAAATGTTTTGATGTATCCTGAATTTACTGGACGCCTAATTAAACTCTATGTATCCGAAGGTCAATCTGTTAAAAAAGGTGCGCTCCTCGCTGTAATAGACGATGCGGGTATTCAAGATCAACTGGAACAAATGAAGCTTCAGCTGGAATTGGCAAAGACTACTTTTGAAAGAACCCAACGCCTGTGGGAACAACAAATTGGTTCAGAAATGATGTTTTTGGAAGCCCAGACCCGTTACAAAGCCGCACAAAAACAAGTCGATCAGATGAGACAACAATTGGCAAAAACAAAAATCTATGCCCCCTTTAATGGAATTATTGATGAAATCCCTGCAAGACTAGGGAGCAACCTTGTGCCTGGAATGACGCCCATCTTGAGAATTGTAAACCTCAAAAGTATGTATGCTGAAGCGGACGTCCCTGAGACCTATCTGACCAATATCATCAAAGGAAGTAAAGCAACAGTCACAATTCCTGTAGTGAATCAAATCCAAACCACAGCAATTCAACAAACAGGGAACTTTATCACTCCGAGTAATCGAACATTTCGTGTAGAAGCAGCCTTGGAAAATCCAGATAATTTAATCAAACCCAACCTCAATGCACGTTTGAGCGTGGTGGACTACACCAACCCAGAAGCCATTATGGTTCCGCTGCGTGTAATACGAGAAAATGCCAGTGGATCGACCTATGTTTTTGTCTTGACACAACCAGAGCCGGACAATGGGTATACCACTGAAAAACGAATCGTAGAACTCGGTAAAAGTAAGCAGGAATTGATTGAAGTCCTTACAGGATTAAGTCAAGGAGATCTCATAGTAGATGAGGGCGTAAGTACTTTAGTAGAAGACCAAAAAGTAAAAAGAATACTAGAATAATGGCAAAGCAAAAGAACACTACAAAAATCAAAGAGTTTTTATTTTCTTCGTGGGCCATAGAACACCGTACGGTGATCTACGTGATCATGACACTCTTTTTTATACTCGGCATCTCTTCTTATTTTTCTATGCCTAGAGAAGCCTTTCCTGAAATTAACGACACCAAAGTTTTTGTCAGTACGGTTTACCCTGGAAATACAGCAGAAGACATTGAGCGTATCGTAACCGATCCCCTAGAAGAAGCCATAAAGGGGGTGCCCAACATGGTTGAAATTCGGTCTACCTCTTCGGAAGACTTTTCCGTAATCGAGGTAGAATTTGACGAAAACATTACTATCGACGATGCCAAACAGAAAGTGAAAGATTTGGTGGATGGAGTAAAGGGAGGTCCCGATTGGCCGGTATTCAACAATGCAAAAGTTGAACCCAATATTTTTGAACTCGACTTTTCGGAATTACAACCTATTCTCAACATTAGTTTGATTGGAGATTATCCTATCGAGCAACTCAAAATTTATGCAGAACGGCTTGAAAACCAGATTGAACAATTACCTCAAATCAAAGAAGTCAATATCCGAGGGATTCAAGTTTTCGAAGTTGAAGTTGCTGTCGATGTGTATCGAATGACTGCAGCACGGGTTTCCTTTAATGACATTTTAGGTGCTATTTCTAAAGAAAACTCAACCATCTCGGGCGGAAATATTGTTATGGGAGGGCAACGCCGCAACATCCGTTTGACAGGAGAAATCAGTGACCCCAAGGAGCTAAAAAACTTTGTGGTTAAAACCGACGGAGGCCCCGTTTACTTGGGAGACCTAGCAGAAATTTCCTTTAAGGAAAAAGAAACTACCTCCTTTGCGCGTTCTTTTGGAGAAAAAGCCGTCCTATTGGACGTGATAAAAAGGGGAGGAAAAAACCTCATCTTAGCTTCTCAAGACATACGTAAAATAACAGAACAACCTGAAGCAATTGGTTTACCCGCTGACTTAGAAATCACCGTTTCCAATGATCAATCTGACATGACGCTAAATCAGGTAAGTGAACTAGTCAACAGCATCATCTTCGGAATTTTACTGGTGGTAACAGTCCTAATGTTCTTTTTAGGATTCCGCAACGCGTTATTTGTAGGTTTTGCCATTCCCATGTCCATGTTTATGTCCTTTATGATTCTCTCTGCACTAGGTTATACCATGAATACCATGGTCTTATTCGGTCTAGTCATGGGATTAGGAATGTTAGTAGACAATGGAATCGTAGTCGTAGAAAACGTCTATCGTTTGATGGAAAAAGAAGGCATGTCCCGAATTGCTGCAGCAAAAGCGGGAATTGGAGAAATCGCATTTCCAATCATCGTATCTACAGCCACTACGATTGCGGCTTTTGTACCACTAGGTGCTTGGCCCGGTTTGATGGGAGAGTTTATGATTTATTTTCCGATTACCCTTTCGGTCGTATTGGGCTCTTCGCTTGTAGTTGCCATCTTTTTTAACTCCATGCTGGTTTCACGATTTATGGAAAT
>DQCR01000049.1:0-2493 GCA_003533785.1 Flavobacteriaceae bacterium | reverse complement strand
GGAGGTCTTGGGATTCTATTGTTATTTGGAAGTCCCAGTGTTCGGATTTTTGGGAATTTGATGATTTTAACACCCCTTTTATTTTGGATGTATAAATTGTTTATCAAGAAGTGGGCGCAGACTTTTCAAAACACCTTTTTGGTGCGTTTGGAAAATGGGTATCGCAAATTTTTGAGTTTTGCGCTAAGTGGCTACAAACCAGGATTATTCCTCGGGGGAACTTTCTTTTTACTTTTTACCTCTTTTGCTTTAATGGGTATTTTCCCACCCAGTGTTGAGTTTTTTCCTGAAAATCAACCCAAGCAAATTTTAGTCTTTATAGAATACCCTGAAGGCACGGCCATTAAAAAAACAAATACAACCACCCGACTCATAGAATCCGAGATCTTCGATGTCATTGCGCGCCCTGAGTACAACAATGGGACGTTCAATTTATTGGTAGAGTCCGGAGTGGCACAAGTGGGTGAAGGAGCCGGGAACCCATTTATCGATAGCGGCAATACCAACGAGCTTCCTCACAAAGGAAAAATCACACTCACCATGCGCGAATTCAAAATGCGCGGAGGGATTTCCAGTGAAGCCTTACGGATGGACATTCAAAAGCAATTGGACGGTAAATTCCCAGGGGTGGCCATTTCTGTTGAAAAAGATGCCAATGGTCCACCAGCGGGCTATCCCATTACCATTGAAATTACAGGAACCAACTATTTAGGGTTGATCCAAACCGCCGAAAAAATGAAAGAACACCTGAACCGTGTCAATGTGGAAGGGGTGGAAGAACTGAAAATTGATGTCAATAAAAACAAGCCTGGGGTACAACTCACTATCGATCGTCAGAAAGCTGGAGAACTCGGGGTTTCTACTTCTCAAGTAGGACAACTGCTCAGAACTTCCCTCTTTGGAGCCAAAGCAGGAATCTTTAAAAAAGAGGGAGATGACTACGATATCAACGTACGGTTTAACAAAACCAACCGCTACGATGACAATGCGCTGTTCAATCAAAACATCATTTTTAGAGATCCCGCCAATGGGCAAATCAAAGAGATCCCTGTCACCGCCGTCATCGAGCGGGAAAACAGTACCAGCTTCAATGCCATCAAACACCGACAACTCAATAGGGTGGTCACTTTGTACTCCCCCGTTCTCGCTGGATACAATGCCAATGCGGTGGTGGATCAAGTAAAAAGTGTATTGGCTAGTTATGAATTACCACAAGGGGTTCAGTTTAAGTTTTCTGGAGAAATTGAAGAGCAAGAGAAAAATATGTCCTTCCTATCAAATGCCTTATTAGCTGCTTTGGGATTAATTCTGCTGCTTTTGGTATTCCAGTTCAACTCCATCTCCAAACCACTTATCATTTTATTGTCAATCTTTTTAAGTTTTACAGGAGTCTTCCTCGGCTTGATGGCGTTTCAGATGCCCTTTGTTATTTTGATGACCATGATGGGGATTATTGCCTTAGCGGGAATTGTAGTAAACAACGGTGTAGTACTTCTAGATTACACCCAGCTTTTAATCGATCGGAAAAGTGCGGAACTCAATATTGCTCCGGGAACGCTACTAGGAAAAAACGAGGCTACCTTAGCCATTATCGAAGGGGGAACGGCACGTTTGCGACCCGTAATACTTACGGCAATTACTACTGTTTTAGGATTAATTCCACTTGCCATAGGCCTTAATATTGACTTTTTCTCTCTTTTCTCTGAATGGGATCCGAAGATTTATGTGGGAGGAGACAATGTGATTTTTTGGGGACCACTAGCGTGGACCGTCATTTTTGGACTGACTTTTGCCACCTTCTTGACTTTGGTCATTGTCCCCGCAACCTTCTCCATTATTTATTCGATTAAACTTTGGATCAAGAAGATTTTATAAAGTAGATCAAATCCTGAGGTTCGCGCTTCAGGATTTTTTATTTTTGTCACAACAGTAGAACTTATGTTTAGAACACACCACTGCGGTGCACTCCGTATCGAAGACTTAAAGCAATCGGTTACCTTATCGGGATGGGTTCAAAAAAGCAGAAACAAAGGCTTTATCGTATGGGTGGACTTGCGCGACCGCTACGGCATCACTCAGTTGGTTTTTGACGAAGAACGCACCCCAAAGGCCGTGTTTGAAAAAGCGCAAAATCTGGGACGTGAGTTTGTGATTCAAATTCGTGGGAGCGTCATCGAACGGGAATCCAAAAACCCCAATATGAATACTGGGGCTGTTGAGGTACTGGTAGAAGAGTTATCTATTTTAAACGAAGCCCAAACCCCACCTTTTACTATTGAAGACCAAACCGATGGAGGGGAAGAACTTCGTATGCAATACCGCTATTTAGACATTCGCAGAAATCCCGTTAAAGAAAAACTAGTTTTCCGTTCTCAAGTATCGATGGCCGTTCGCAACTATTTGACCGATGCCGGCTTTATCGATGTGGAAACCCCTTATTTAATCAAATCAACACCTGAAGGAGCACGCGATTTTGTAGTCCCTTCCCGCATG
>DQCR01000052.1 GCA_003533785.1 Flavobacteriaceae bacterium | reverse complement strand
GAAAACGGTGTGGAAAATATCACTGCCGGCAGCGTTGCTGTTTTGTTTGCTACAGAAGTTATTGGAGGGGTAGTCTTAGGGGCTATCATGGGGTTTCTTGGACTTAAGTTGGTTGAATATGTGGAAAATGAGTATGTAGAACTGGAAGTGTTAATCACACTGTCGCTTGTTTTACTCCTTCCCATTATTTCTCACTATTTCCATTTTTCGGCAGTACTTGGGATCGTTGTTATGGGGCTTTTCTTAAATCAAAATATCGATACAGACAATCGCCAAGAAGGACTGCAGCGCGCCATGGGAGACTATGTCTATAAATTTTGGCATTTGCTCGATGAAACCCTTAATGCTATTCTTTTTATATTAATTGGACTTGAAATAATTATTGTTGCCGAAGGATTTAAATTCTCCTATTTAATCGTTTCGCTAATCACCATCTTAGTTGTGGTCATTGCACGGTGGATTGGTGTTTCCGTGCCTATAGCTATATTATCCATTTGGAAAAAATTTGAGAAGAAAACTGCACTAATTATCACTTGGGGTGGATTGCGAGGTGGCTTGAGTGTTGCACTCGCTCTAAACCTTCCCGATTCTATGGGTAGTGGAAAGTCCTTGATTTTGATCCTCACCTACGCCGTTGTATTGTTCACTATTTTAGGACAGGGACTTACCTTAAAAAAATTAGTGGATTAAGTTTTAACGCTTCAAAACTATTCCTAAATTTGATAAAGAAGTGTGAGCACTGTGACAACAGTGATGTTTAACTTAATGTAGAAAGGAGGTGTCTTATGTCTTATGATAATTATTTAAGGAATAGTTCAAGACTTCAGGCCCTCTTCACTGAGGTCCTTTAGGAATTATATCCTTATCTACTATTTACAAAGCAGGCCGATGGGTCTGCTTTTTTTGTTCATAATTCAAAAGCGACTCGTAAAGTTATTTTGGGTTAACTTCTTTGAAGTGTTCTGCTTAACATTTAAAAATAGGTCAAGGTATACGTAAGAATTATGGATATTCTATTCTGAAGGAATAATCCGTAGGTTACGAATACATGCAGTAAAAGGGTAAAGGGGTTGCCCATCTTCATTGAGGTCTCCCGGATATTTGGTGAAGATTAAGGAAAACTCCTCAACTTGGGGAAGTTCGATTACTACTTGACGAAATTCGGTTCGTTCGACATTTGAATTTTCCCAGAGATTGGGAATATCATCAGCCGAAAGTCCCGCGGGAATAGACTCGCTAGGATAAAGGCTTAATCCCAATTTGGGGGCCCCAGAATCTTGATTGGGAAAGACTTGAAATACATACTTAAACTCAAAAATGAGATTTTTGCGTATGCCTCCGAAGCCTGTAAACGGTTTTTTGATTCTTGCAATTTCTCGATTCGTATAGAAAGCAACCAAGCTCTCCATGCACAATGAAAATGTATCTGCCTCGGTGGAAACCCAACCTACAGCACCACTGGATTCCCAGGCCTCCCAATCTTCTCGGTTGTCTTCATAAACGATTTCAACATAATCATTAAATAGACGCGTATCAACAAAACGGCTATTAGAAGCACCGTGAAGCACATCGTATTTCCCAAAAGTCCTGTAGGGAACGGTCATACTATAAGGAACTGCACTTTTGATCCCTCCAAATACACTTTGCTCCTCTTTACTGCTTTCGATGTACTGTGTTGTGCTGACTGTGTAAGTTGTATTGGCTGTTTGAAGAAATGGTTCGGCTCCCTGAAAAACCCAAACAAGACTATCAAAATTTTGAGTTTTTGTGATATAAGTAACCTCTAGCGTGTCTCTATCATCAAAAAGATTTTGAGAAAAAGATACTCTGTTTTCTGATGAAACAAAATCGATAGTTATTCCTCCTGAGTTTCCGTCCGTATAATTTGTCTTAGCGATAATTGATGAAGTTCCCGATTCTGTATCTTGAACCAGAGTGGTTTTTGAACAGGCGGTCACCATAAGGACTCCCAATAATATAGTTAACTTATTCATTGGCTTATTGCAAAAGTACAAAAACCCCTTAGCTGTGACTTCCCCATTCCCTTTTAATTAACAATTCTGTACTTTGCAAAGAAAATGCGTCTCTTTTATATTTTAATTTGCCTCCCTATGGGATTGCTTTCGCAAGAATACGAAACTCAAAATTATAAGTCAATTGGAACACTAGACGGAGCCGAAGTTCGTTTCTATCCAGAGGCGATTAAAGTAAAGACAGTTGCCACTGAAGGAAACAATAGAAATTTTTCCAAACTCTTCAGTTATATTGCCAAAGGGAACGCTTCAAAGACAAAAATTGCAATGACAACACCCGTCTATATAGAAGCCACATCAAAGGGAAATCAAATGGAGTTTGTCCTTCCTTCTAAATATTTATCCCTTGAAGCTCCCCAACCCATTCGTTCAGATATAAAGGTATACAAATCGTCTGCTGGCTATTTTATTGCTCTTGAATTTGGTGGCTATAACAATGCCTATAAAACGGCCAAATACCGCGATCAACTAGAAAAAATAATGGACAAACACGGGATTCAAAAACGCAGCTCTTTAAAAGTTCTTGGTTATGACAGTCCCTATACCCTATTCAATAGACGCAATGAGGTACTTTATGAAGTAGCCGAAGAAAGTCTTCCGAACGCTCTTAAAAAGCCGTTCAATAACTAAGCAAAAAACACTCTATGCAGGAAGCGCCCTGGGAATAGGGTAAATCCTCCTGCGACAAGGAGTCCTGTGAAATAAAGCAATACCATAGTGCGTTGATGGCGCTTGATGTTTCCATTTCTCACTGCAAATATGCTGACAGGAACTGTCCCCATAGTTACTACTGATAAAATGTGAATCCATCCGAAATGGTTTAAAAACTGGGGACCTACTTGGGCTTCCAAAAATAAGGAAATGAAAGAGGAAAAAAACATAAGAAACATATACCCTTTCCCTAGACGTTTATGAAAAGAGGTCCCTTTTGGAAAACCTAGGAGGTACGCCCCCAATAGAACACATGGGGAGATGGTCCATAGATGGGTATGCATTAAAATCTCATACACAATAAACTATTTTACAGTAATCTCAACTTTTTCGTTCCCGATCACCAAATCAAATGTTCCAGGCTCCACCATTTTTTTCAGGTTAGTGTTGACAAAAGCCAATTCTTGTACGGGAAGAGTAAAGCTAAGGTTTTTGCTTTCACCCGCTTCTAAACTTACTTTTTGGAAACGGCGGAGGCGTCGTATGTCTGGGCTCAAACTAGCGTAATGATCCTTGGAAAACAGCAGAACCGTTTCTTTTCCACTAACCTTACCTGTATTCTTAATTTGTACTGATATAGTCAATGTATCGGAGGCATTTACCTTAGTAGCGTTGAGCTGGAGCCCCGAAGTTTCAAATGTGGTGTAGGACAAGCCAAAACCAAAATCAAAAAGATTCTTGACTTCTCCGACATAATTATAAGCTCCTTGTGCATTGTCTTGAATTTGTGAAGGTTTGTAATTGTAGTTGGTCAATGCATTTTGATATAATGGGTAGGAATATGGGAGTTTTCCCGATGGGTTGACTGTTCCAGATAAGATATCTGCTAGGGCATCCCCCCCGTGGTTTCCGGGAAGATAGGTTTGAATAATCCCCGTTACTTTATTAGCAATAGAGCTAATAAGACGAGGACGACCTTCATTCAGCACCAACACCACGGGTGTTCCTGATTGGATAATCCGCTCGGCAAACTCTAATTGCAGGGGGTGCAACGACAAATCATTTAGGTCTCCGGGTTTTTCTGTGTAGCTGTTTTCACCCAAACACAGGACAACTACGTCCACATAACGGGCCGCACGAATGGCCTGCTCAAATTGATCTTTGTCCTGATCGTAGTATTCAAATTTGGGTTCCTGGTCGTAGTCTTCGTTGATGGGATAACTAATTCCTGGAATATATTGGACATTGCGCTTACCAAACTCATTACGAACGGCCTCATAAATCGTGTTGTATTTTGCAGCAAAAAAATCTGTTTTCTCACCTTGCCAAGAATAGGTCCATGCTCCGTTTAGCGTTCTCATGCTGTTGGCATTGGGTCCGGTAACCAATATTTTTTGACCTTTTTTGAAAGGTAGAATCCCTTTCTTATTTTTCAATAAAGTAATTCCATCCGCAGCCGCGTTATAGGCCAGTTGTTCGTGTTTAGTATTTCCAAAATCAGGGTAATCTTCAGGACTGCTAGTTGCCTTTTTAAAGAGATTTAAATCAAATTTTAGTCGAAGGATCTTAGTTACTGCGTCGTCAATTCGTTCTTGCGACACGGCTCCTTCTTTAACCAAAGCCACAAGATTATCACAAAATTCTTCATAATCGTAGGGAATCATTGACATATCAATTCCAGCATTAATGGCCATTTTCACTGCCTCTTTGCGTGACGCGGCCACTTTATCGCGATCGTGAAGTTTATTGATGTCTTCCCAATCTGTTAGAATAACCCCTTCAAAGCCCAGTTCCTCTCTCAAAAGAGTAGTCAATAAATATTTATTGGCGTGAACCGGTAAGGAATTAATAAGCCCTGAATTGATCATAATCGTTTTGGCACCTGACTTAATTGCTCTTTCAAAAGAAGGCAAATGAATTTCGCGAAGTTCGTGTTCGGAAATAAAGGCGGGAGTTCGGTCTTTGCCAGTCCGGGTGATCTGGTATCCTAAGAAGTGCTTCATACATGCCGCCAAAGTATAGGGAGTACTGATGTCATTCTCGGGACCTTGATAACCTAATATCGCTTGTTGTCCCATCACAGTTGCCAAGTAGGGATCTTCTCCAAATGTTTCAAATTGTCGGGGAAATCGAGATTCCAGCCCTAGATCAAGTACGGGAGAAAAATTCCAAGGAATACTACTTGCCTTGGTGTCATAGGCCGTTATACGAGCCATTTCATAGGCGTGCTTGGGGTTCCAAGTTGCCGCCACGCTAATCTGCTGAGGAAACATGGTGGCTCCCGCTACATAGGTTGCTCCATGGATTCCATCCAAACCATAGATAATAGGAATCCCCAATCGGGTATTAGCCGCTCGGTTTTGTAATTCGTTGATTGTAGTATTCCAGACTTCTGGCGTTCGTGCTCTGTTATTGGTGGTGTTTAGAACGGACCCCACGTGGTATGTATCAATTGCTTTTGCAAGGCGTTCTTCGTCCAGTTGTAAGGGCTCAATAGAATTAAACCTATCGGGGCCTTTGGCCAGTACTGTGAGATTGATCTGTGCCATTTGACCTACTTTTTCTTCCAAGGTCATCTGGGTCAGTAATTCAGCGACTTTCTGATCCGTAGAATTCGTTTTATTCGAATCGCGGGTTGCACAAGAGATTGCACTGAGAAGAAGAATCATCCCCACGGGAGTAATCCATTTATTCCATCTAAAATCCATAAACTCAATTTGAAGGTAAAAATAGAAAAAACAGTTCAATTAGTCCCAGACGCTTTTAGGTAACGTGTGGCTTTTCTAGGGTAAATTGGAGGTATTCTTTTGTAGAGAGAATGTACTCGAGTCGATCGATTACAATAAGAAGATCTGAAAATCGAGTATAGAGCGGGGCAATTCCCAATCGAATGAATCGATCGGGTCGAAAATCTGGAATGATAGAAGGGGTCCCTTTTTGAAGCGCTTTTGTAATGCGCCAGGCTTCCGGATGAGAAATGGAAATATGAGACCCGCGCTGATCGGATTCGGGGGGACTTTCAATGGCAATACCAAGCGGCTCCAAACGAGCTGTTACCAATTCGTAAAGAAAGGTGGATTGCAATACGCTTTTGTGTCTGATTTTTGATATTCCGGCCTCTAGAGTAAGCTCCAATCCTTTTTCGAGTGCTACTAGAGAAAGAATGGAAGGAGTCCCTACTGCCATTTTTTGGATGGTGGAAGCCGGTTGATATTCTGATTCAAAATTGAAGGGGCGGGCATGTCCAAACCAACCAGCAATGGGGTTTTCTATTTGCTTTAATATGTGAGCATCTACATACAAAAAAGCGGGAGCTCCAGGGCCCCCATTGAGGTATTTGTAGGTGCAACCGATCGCTGCTTTTGTTTCTGTCTCTTTCAGATCAATATCCAAAACACCTACGGCATGACTGAGATCCCAAATAATTAAACTATTGTTTGAGGCTGCATAGCGATTTAATTGTTTTATCGGATAAGCATAACCGCTTTGGTAGCTAACCAAACTCAAACAATAAATACCGGGATGGCTATCTATTTTAGACTTCAATGCATTCAAATCCGCTCTAAGGGTATCCTTGTAGTTGACTCTAACTGTTGGAGCATCATATGTCTGTTTACTAATAGCATCAAGAATGTAGCTATCCGTTGGGAAATTAAGTGAATCTGTCACCAATCGTGAAGGAAAACACTTGGTGTGAGCCAAAGCTTGTGCTATCTGAAACAACCGCACCGAAGTGGATTCTCCAACGATCAATTCTGTTGGAGTCACCCTTAGAAGCTCTGCCAATTTTTTGGATACTCTATTACTCAATCCAAACCAATGATCATTCCAAGAACGTATAAGTTTTTGTCCCCATTGCTTTTGGATCGTTTCCTCTAGGTCTCGTGCTACGCCATGGGGCAACTTTCCCAAAGAGTTTCCATCCAAATAGATGGTTTCAGGCGGATGAATAAAACGTTCCCTGAAGGAAGCTAAAGGATCCTCGAGATCCCATTCTAAGGCCTTAGACTTCCAATCAATCATTAACGGCTTCATAAATTATCGGTGCCATTTTTTCAACCCATTGAGTATACATTAATCCACTCGGATTCAGACCGTCTGCAACCAGTAGGGTACTGTCTTGAGCTGCCTGTCTCGAAAGTTCAGTCACGTCAATGTAGTGGATATTTGATTCTTGACTGGCTTGGATAATTTCCAAATTGAAAGCATTGATTTCATCAGCAATTAAATCTCCGTCAAATCGATCAGCATAGGGCGTAACCCCCCAATCGGGAATCGAAATAAGAAATACTTTACTGGGGTCCCCTCCTGTCATTTTGAGACTCAATTTAATTAATATCTCTAGTTCCTCTTTAAAGTTTTCGAGACTTCTTCCCCGGTATTGGTTATTGACACCAATCATTATTGTGATCAGATCATATTCGGGGAGTGTCGGTGTTTCCAGCACACCCAACACTAGTTCATCTGTTGTCCAGCTTGTACTTGCGATTATTTGTAAAGAATCTATGGAATATCCTCTGTTTTCAAGGTCTTCGACCAACTGTACCGGCCAACGATCCGATTCCGCCACCCCCTCACCAATAGTATAGCTATCCCCAAGGGCTAAATAATTTTTTGGAGTTTCTACACGACTACAGCAGAATATTAAGCCCAAAATCAATACCATTAAAGAATTCTTCATCATCTTCTCGCTTTATTTCGCAAACTAGTCAAAAACACTTAATCTTAGTTCATCATTTTGGGTTTTAATTTATTTATTTTAGAGTAAATTTCAAGCATGAAAGTACTTATCACTGGTGGTTTAGGATATATTGGTTCTCATGTAAGTGCTGTTCTAGTTGGCCAAGGTCATAGCGTGGTTCTCTTAGATGATTTTTCCAACAGCACTGATAAAAATCTAACATCATTGATGGAACTCACTGGGCCATCCCTCCTTTTTTATGAAATAAATCTATGCAATAAAACAGCACTGGAAGATATTTTCCATAAGCATCCTGATTTGGATGGCGTAATTCATTTTGCCGCCCACAAATCTGTTCAAGAAAGTGTTGAACTACCCTTAAAATACTATCACAACAACCTGATGGGGCTTCTCCATCTACTCGAGTTGATTCTTCCTAAAAAGACTCCCTTAATTTTTAGTTCCTCCTGTACGGTGTATGGTAATGCCGACCAAGTTCCTATTCATGAAAAAAGTCCTTTAAAGCAGGCAATATCTCCTTATGGAGCCACCAAGCAAATGAGCGAACAAATCATTCAAGACTGTGGCCGGGCTCATCCCCATTTTCGAGCCATTTTATTGCGCTATTTCAACCCTATTGGTGCTCATCCTAGCGGGAAAATCGGAGAATCACCCCAAGGTATTCCTCAAAATTTAATCCCCTACCTTGTGGGAGCTGTCTCCCAGACACACCCTCCACTGGAAGTCTTTGGTGATGACTATCCCACACCCGACGGAACTTGCATTCGTGACTACATTCACATCATGGATTTGGCCACAGCACACGTCCATGCCTTGCAACATTTGCATTCCAAACAACAAGAGGAGGCTGTTGAGGTTTATAATGTGGGCACGGGCAAAGGGCATTCCGTATTGGATATCATTCAAACTTTTGAAAAGGTTACGGATCAAAAAGTTCCCTATACCATAGGCTCTCGTAGGCCAGGAGATGTTGTTCAGGCCTACGCAGAAGTTCGAAAAATCGAAACGAAATTGGGTTGGAAGGCTACTCATAGTTTGGAAGAAGCCTTACAAAGTGCTTGGAAGTGGGAACAAAAAACCGAAACACCTAAACCATGAAAAACCTCAACCGAAGAAAATTTTTAACACAATCGGGGCTCGGTTCTGCTGCCCTGGCTCTCACTCCAGTTATACCCGCACCAATGTGGTCTCCTCCCTCGCAAAAAAATCAAAGCTACATGGGTGATTACAAAGCAGCTCCAATAGACCGTGTGAAAATGGCTTTTGTAGGAGTTGGTTATCGGGGATTTTACCACGCTCAGCAGTGGGCACAAATTGAGGGAACGGAAATTGTTGCTGTCTGTGATGTCTTTGAAGATCTAGTAGAGAAAACTATCTTAGAGTGCAAACAACAGGGTGAAGGCAATCGACACCAAAATATTGCTGCTTATTCGGGCAGTACTTCCGCATGGAAAAAAATGTTGGAAGAAGTGGATGCCGATGCTGTAGTCATTGCTACCAATTGGAAAAACCACGCACCGATGGCAATAGCAACTATGCGCTCAGGAGCTCACGCTTTTGTTGAAGTCCCTTTGGGAATACATTTGAATGAATTATGGGAAATAGTGGACACCTCAGAAGCGACCCAAAAACATTGTATGATGCTGGAAAACGTTAATTACGGACGTGAGGAATTGCTCTATCTCAATCTTTGTAGACAAGGAAAAATAGGAAACTTACTCCATGGAGAGGCGGCTTACATCCACGAATTACGATGGCAAATGGACGAACTTCCTCGGGGAACCGGATCCTGGAGAACCAAACATTATGCCAATCGAAATGGGAATTTGTATCCAACCCATGGGCTTGGCCCAATTGCACAGTACATGAATCTAGCACGAGGAGAAGATCTTTTCAGTCACATTGTCTCTTTTTCTACGCCTAGTTTAGGTCGTAACCTTCACGCCAAAAAAAACTATCTCCCAGATCATCAGTGGAATCAGTATGACTTTAAAGGAGGTGACCTCAATACCTCAGTGATTAAAACCATTCTTGGGCGAACCATTATGGTGCAATGGGACGAAACCAGCCCCCGTCCCTATACCCGACACAATTTAATTCAAGGTACTCTTGGGACCTTAGCAGATTACCCGCCTAGAGTTGCATTTGAAGGTGGGTTTGAAGGGGTGAGTGAAACACATTTAGAATGGATTCAGGGGGAAGCCCTCGAGAAACTTTATGACCAGTATGAGCACCCTATGTATAAACGCCTGGGCGCGTTAGCTGAAAAAATGGGAGGCCATGGAGGTATGGATTTCATTATGCGTTATCGCATTATCGAGTGTTTGCAACAAGGCTTAGCTTTGGATCAAAATATTTATGAAGGATGCTTTTGGAGTGCTGTTGGACCTCTTAGTGAAGCCTCTGTGGCTGAAGGGGGCCATCCTCAAAAATTTCCTGACTTTACCCGAGGCAGATGGGAACAAACCAATCCTTTATCGATTGTAAAATAGGCCTGTATGATCTCCTTGAAGGTACCCGGCCGCATTTGTTTTTTTGGTGATCATCAGGATTATTTGGGATTGCCTGTAATTGCCGGGACCATAAACCGATTTCTGTACTTAGAAGCCAATCCCATCAACCCAACTAATTTTCAAGTGGAATTGTCTGATACTCAAGAAAGCTACTCCCTTGACCTGTCTTTTCCCTTGAGTCAGAAACCAAAGAATTATTTTGAATCGGGGCTGCAATACTTACAAAACAAAGGAGCTGGGTTTAGCCAAGGGTATGCTATCCGTATATGGAGTGAAATTCCGATTAAAGCGGGATTATCGAGTTCATCTGCTCTTGTCGTTGCCTGGCTGCGATTTTTATTGGAAGCACAAGAAGATATTCCTTTTCCAAATTCGGAAACCCTAGGGCATTGGGCCTATGAAGTTGAAGTATTGGCCTTTGAACAACCCGGTGGCCTTATGGATCAGTACACCATTGCACAAGGAGGATTGCTGTATATCGACACCGATAGCCAGCAATCCCATCCTCTCCCACTTCCCAATTTTCATTGGGTAGTGGCCGAATCGGGCATAGAAAAAAAAACCCTTGAAGTGCTTAAAAACGCAAAAGAATGGCAACAAAAAGCGATAGCCACGGTTAGTCAAATAGCTCCAAATTTTGACCTCAAAAAGAGCACTCCTAATGACTACAATCAGTTTTTGGAAGCACTGCCCAAATTCCTTCACGATCATTGGTATGCCTGCCTTCACAATTATGCCATTACCTTGGACGCTCGAACCGCTTTTTTTTACAATCCCAATCCTGAAGTATTGGGTTCTTTGATGCAGGCCCATCAGGAAATTCTTGCAACCAAAATTCAAAATACCCCTCCTGCCTTGGTTGCTATGATAGAGGCTGCACAGGTCGCTGGGGCCTATGGATCAAAAATCATTGGATCTGGTGGAGGTGGTTGCCTTGTTGCTTTAGTGGAATCAGCTACAAAACAAACGGTGATTGAAGCCTTTTTGGCTCATGGAGCCAAAACTGCTTATGAAGTCACAATTACACCTATCCATGAAAGCCAATAGTCTAGTCATTATGGCAGGGGGTGCCTCTTCCCGAATGAAAAAATCGCTGGTCAACATTCCACTCAATGACCAAACGCGACGTATTGCTGAGAAGGCTCACAAGAGTTTGATCCCATTAGGAAAAGACAAGACTCCTCTACTCATTCAATTGATTAGAAATGCTCAAAAAGCAGGGTATCAAAAAATCTACCTCATCACTGCACCTGAAAATAGTTCCTTTAAAACCATTCTTGCCGGTTATCCGGACTTATTTTCAATATCGGATTTTGAGCTACACTATGCCATACAAGTCGTACCAAAAGAAAGGACAAAGCCTTTGGGAACCGCTGATGCTGTTCTTCAGGCTATGAAACAATATCCCGTCCTGCAAGAACAATCCTTCACATTATGCAATGGCGACAATTTGTATTCAACCAAAAGCTTGGCACTCTTGCTCCAAGCCTTTCCTGCTGCCCATGCCATGATTAGTTATGCCCGTTCTGGGCTTCAATTTTCAGAAGAACGCATTGCTCGATTTGCTTTGCTAAAGCATGACTCAAATGGATACCTTACAGGAATCCTAGAGAAACCCACACCTACAGAAAGAAAAACTTTTGCCGATCCAGAAGGGGAGGTCTTTGTGAGTATGAACTTATTTCGTTTTTCGGGGAAGCTCATCCAACCCTATTTAGAGAACTGTCCGATTCATCCGGGGCGTTTGGAAAAAGAAATCCCAGTTGCTTTATCCAACCTTGTCCAAGAACAACCGCAATCTGTGTGGACAATCAAAGTGAATGAAAATGTCCCAGATTTGACCTCAGCAAATGATATTGCTCGTTTTGACTAATACGTCAGATAGATCCACCCTGTTTTGGTTGAAAGTGAATCATTTAAATAGATACTATAATAGTATGAACCAGCCGGTAAAAGATCTCCTGTTGAAGAATTTGTTCCCCTCCAATTATTTTGATACCCTATTTTTTCAAACACAACTTGACCGTTTCTAGTATACACAGTCACAATGGAATTGGGATGATTTTCAATGTTTCAATTTGAATATAATATAAGAAGTGCAATCACAATCAAGACAATGGCCTGAATTTTATTTTTGTGTTGATACCAATTTTTTTTTCCAATGAACGGTTGCAGTTGATTCCCTAAAAAAACCACGCCGCAGAAAACGAAAAGAGATTGTCCCCAAAAAATAACTCCCAATAAAGTAAATTGCAGGGGGAGAGTCCACTCTTGTGAAAAAACAAAGCCAGGGAAAAAAATCATAAAAAAAAGAGTCACTTTAGGATTCGTCAAATTCATGATAAGACCTCGCCAAAAATAATTTTTGCCTGTGCTTGGTAGCTCTTTTTGTGAATTAACACTTGGGGCCTCACGGAACGCCCTAAGGGCAAGAAAGAACAAATATCCTGCCCCTGTGAACTTAATCACCCAAACAAATTGTGGGAATGTAAGCAGTACCTGACTCCACCCTAAAGCCACAAAAGCAGTATGAAAAAAGAGCCCAGTGGTCAATCCCCAACTCAATTGCAGAGCAGCACGTCGGTTGTTACTAAATGATAGGGTCAATACATAGAGTAGGTCTGGCCCTGGAAGAACCGTTAAAGCAAAAGAAGCTCCAAAAAAGGCAAAAAGGATTCCCCAATCCATAGTTAATAGCAGTCGGTTAACCCATTTAAAAAAATGTTGATTTTTATCAATCGGATATAACGGGTTTTCTAACGACTGTGTTTTGTTTTGTAGTTTAGATCTTTAATTGTGATTTATGAAAGTAAGAAAAAAACCGGTTGAAGTATTCAGTCAGTGGGTAGAAACTGGGAAAGACGAAGGTATGGAAAAAAACCACCGAAAAGCTGTAGAGGCGATGCTAGCCTATGCCACAAAGGAGCTCAATTCTTTTGCTTTTATTGACGCTGGCTGTGGCAATGGTTGGGTGGTTCGAGAAGTTGCCAAAGCTGCCAATTGCAAGTCTGCAATAGGAATTGACGGTTCAAAGAATATGATTGCCAAAGCAAAAAAACTGGACCCCAACAACACCTACATCCACAGCGATTTACTGGAATGGATTCCACAAACAAAAGTAGACTTGGTTCACTCCATGGAGGTTTTTTATTATTTGGAAAACCCTGAAGAATTGATATCCCATATCAATGATTATTGGCTATCTGACAAAGGACGCTTAATCATTGGTTTGGATTTTTACACGGAAAATAAAGTATCTCATAGCTGGCCCGAAGATTGTGGAATTTCAGTTATGACCTTATTGCCCATAGCGAGCTGGGAAACCTATTTTAAAATAGCAGGATTCAAAGATGTACGAAGCTGGCAGTTAGGTTCTAAAGATGGTTGGGCAGGAAGCCTAATAGTAACGGGTGTAAAATAACAAATAGAATATATTTAAAGATATTTATTGATCAATGATTTTGTAGCCATAATGCCCTCTTTAGATGATAAAAATTTTCCCTTATGCCCAAATTTTTGCATCATTCCACCCTCATATTCGATTGCCATATAACCCTCAAAATCAGATTTCTTTATCAAGGACATCATTTTTTTATAATCTGTTTCTGTTTCTTCTCCAAGTTTATCAAATTGTCGTGATTTGGCACTTATCCCTTTAGCATATGGGAGTAATTCCTCTACCCCTAGGTATTTGTCATATTGATCTGCACAATTTGAAGAAAAATAATCTTTATTTTGAGAAGTCTCTTTTCTAATGCAAAAGTTGCTTGTTCCAAAATCAGGCAGGGTGCCTAAAAATTTATTTTTTATTTTTTTCATTAATGCCACAACCCATTTTGGATCGGATGTATACCCTCCATGATTTTCAATTACAATAGTTAATCCTTGTTTACTACTATATTCAATTAATTTTGTTAAGCTTTCCTCACTTACTTTTGCTACTTCTGAGGGACTCGTATTTTGTGATCTTAGGTTGACTCGAATTCCTGAACAACCAATTTCATTTGCAATATCTACCCATTCCTTATGAGCTTCAACTGCTTTATTTCGTTCCTCAACTTTTTCGCTACAAAGACTTAAGGGTAGTTTTCCTTTTTCAGTACTAAAAAAATCAACCAACAAAAGAGTGTTGTTTATCCCATAATCTGCTGCTCGGTTGCGAATTTCGCCTAGATAATTTTTGTTTTTCCTTTTTTTTAGCATCGGTATATTCCAATATTCAGCTCCACCTAAACCAAATTCCTCTCTCACAATTTTTGGAAAATCTAAAACATCCATTTTACCATTTAAAAGGTCTAATCCATAAGAATATAATTGAATTGAAATCTTTATACTGTCTTTACTTACCAACTCTGATGTAAAGAGCTCAAAAGGGTAAACCGATGATGAAGCAACAACGCCCATAGATGCACTCAGCCCTTTCTGAAAAAATTTTCTTCTATTGTATACCATCATTACTCCTGAATTCTGTCGAATATACAAATTAATAATGTGGTCATTTCATAGGTATTTCCATCAAAAGCAATTCTGACTTAAGGATGCCTTTTATATTTAAATACTCTATATCCCAGACGCCCAATCCGTCTCTTTTAGTTAGTTTCTGTCCATTAAGTTCTACAGACCCTTCAATTATAAAAACATAAACCCCATTCTCTTTTTTCCGCTTCAAAGTGTAGGTTAATTCCTTGCCAGATTCCAGATGGGATTGATGAAACCAAGCATTTTGGTATATCCAAACCCCTTCATCTTTTGGATTAGGAGAAAGGATTTGTTGAAATTGATTATATCTGTCGCTAACCTTCAGTGACAATTGATCATAACGGGGAGTGACCCCCATTTTATTAGGAAGAACCCATATTTGAAGAAATTTCACTGGAATTTCATTACTTTTATTATACTCTGAATGTGAAATCCCGGTTCCAGCACTTAAAACTTGAATGTCACCAGAGCGGATTACAGCGGTATTTCCCATACTGTCTTTGTGCTCCAAATTCCCTACCAATGGAATAGAAATTATCTCCATATCACGGTGAGGGTGCGTGCCAAAACCCATCCCCGCTGCCACTGTATCATCGTTGAGCACCCGAAGAACACCAAAGTTCATTCGTTCTGGGTTGTAATATCCCCCAAAACTGAAGCTGTGATAGGACTGCAACCATCCCTGTTGGACGTGTCCTCTCGTGGCTGCTTTGTGAAGTATCCATTTCATTGTTTGCAAAGGTATTTACAATTGTTTTATGTCCCAATTATTCTGTTTCCCAAATTAGCTCTAAAGCAGGACCTATAAACAAATTATATGATAGGTTTTCTTTTTTTGATATCTTTAGAAAAACCATAAACGGATTTGAAATGAAATCAACTCTTTTTCTTTTTATTGCCTTCCTTTCAATGGCTGTTTTTATATCGTCCGATCCCGAACAACTATTGTTTTCAAATACTTGGTGCAGTGCCACTAATGACACTTCCTGTTTTGAATTTAAAAAAGGAGAATTGATCTTTATTCGTGACGAACAAATGAGCGATCGAGTGAGTTTATCCAAATCGTCTTCCGGTGAGGATTGGATTGTCTATACGATTAATGAACAAAGCCATGTTCAAAACAAATACATGCTCCTATCCAAAGACAGTTTGTTGGTTCGGCAGATAGATTATGGCATTGAATCTAAAACAGCCTCTTTATATCTTAGGAAATAAAAAAATGGTATTGGGGTAGCAACGCCCAATGCCATTTCTCGCTTTACCTACAACAATCTTAGATTGAAATATCGAAAGCAAACTTTCCGTCATTATAACTCACATCGAAGCCGTTCACAGTGGCTGCGTCTACATTGACAATTGTTTCTTCTCCATTGATGTTGATTGTCATTGTATTAGTTACTGGAATGCAAGGCGAGTCAGCTGCGGATTCCAAACAAGTTACCGTTTGGTTTAAACTCTGATCAGTAAGGATATCAAAGAAAACAATTACGGTAATGAATTCTTGTTCTACTTCAAATTCTACGCGGTAGTTTTGAAGCAAGTGAATGAATTCGTCTTCACCTAAGTCATAAAATAAATCTTGATCCAGATTTAAAGTATGACTTTCTCCATTGATCGTAGTAACAATTTGAGTCTGTGCTGCTTTTTTTGATGTCGTATCTGTTTGAACAATTCGTGAAGAAAAGCTTTCAAGTGTAAACGAGTCTCCTTTTGAGCAACCAATTAAAGCTAGGAACGCGCCTAGCAACATAAATTTTTTGAAAAACATAATCTGAATTTTGATGCAAAAATATAAAATTTTCGACTTATTTGTATATTGTGAGTATAACTATAAATCTAATTCAATGAAAAAATTACTAATTCTATTCAGTATGGCGCTGGTTTTATGTGGATGTCAAAACACAGCACCTTCATCAAGTCTCACCTATGAGGGGGAGCAAATTGATGCGCTAAAGGGACTTATATCAAGTTTCACGGCAGGCGACTTTGAAACCTATCGAAGTTATTTCACCGATGAGGCTAGAATTGTACACAACGCTT
This sequence comes from Flavobacteriaceae bacterium, assembly GCA_003533785.1. GTDB lineage: Bacteria > Bacteroidota > Bacteroidia > Flavobacteriales > Flavobacteriaceae > UBA11891. The sequence goes on along the minus strand of DQCR01000052.1, from coordinate 2,782 downwards.
GGTTTCTAGATGAGGAAGCAGGTATTTCTATTGATGCAATGCTAGAACAACATATCTTCAATCGAGAAAATATTTTTGAAGAAATCAGCGTCAATGAGGGTATTTATGAAATTATCACTCAAGAAAATGGCAATCAATATGGGCACGTATGGATTGAGTTTACTGTTAGGGGGTATGAATCCGAAGAGGACGTTAAAATTCCAGTTTCGCTTTCCTTTGGTATGAAGGGAAATCAAGTTGATTTCGAGTGGGGCTTCTACGATACATCCAACTTTCCTAAGCCAAAATCAGAATAAGAAAGCCCTTCTTTCTGATTCCCATTGAAACCAACCATTGAGAAAAAACCCTCCTCCACAGGGGGGTTTTTTTATAGGGCTAACAATAATAAAGCAATAAGGATGCGTCTCCAATAGAACGGTTGATTTAAAAACATTTGTATCTTTAGTCACAAACTGACTAACTATGTTTGAGAGTTTATCCTTGCCCAAAGAGTTAATTGAGGAAATAGAAAAATCCGCCGAAGTCATGGAGGTTCCAGCCGATATACAATTGGTTTCTACGGGTCAGAAAATGAATTTTATCCCATTTGTGAAATCTGGAATGGTTCGTGTTTACATCGAAAATAATGATGTAGACAAAGAACAGTTGCTTTATTATTTGGGTTCAGGAAAAACCTGCTTAATGTCCATTATTGCTAGTTACGGCAACAAGCGGAGTCGTGTGTCGGCACGAACTGAAGTGGCCTGTGAAATTGTGAAAATTCCAAATAAGAACATTCGCGATTGGCAGAAAAAATACCCCAAATGGAATGACTTTATTTTAGACCTTTTTGTCAGCCAATATCAAAGCCTTTTGAATACTGTAGATGAGTTGAGTTTTAAAAAAATAGACGAGCGCTTGTTCTCCTATTTGGATAAAAACAAAAACGGACAAGGGTTGGTCGATATCAAAAAATCTCACCTCGATATGGCCAAAGATCTCGCAACTTCTAGAGAAGTCATCACTCGCACGCTGAAGAAGTTAGTTGTCGATAAAAAGATTAATAAATTGGGCAGTTCGACCTATTCTATCATTTGACTTTCCCTTGTCGGAACTTCTTTATTTTGTTTAATAATTAGCAATATTGTTAAAACATCGCTATGTTTACATTACCATTCAGTGTTTTCATTGAATTGGTTTATGGTTATAAACCGTTGGACTTAACATCTAACGGTTTTTTTTTATCCCGTTCCTAAAATTGTTTTCAACGAAATGCGCCTGGAAAGTCTTGTCCATCGATTCCCCAAAGAACTGGGAGTAGAAAATAAACAGCCATCCAAAGCAACACTATAGAATAAATATTTAAGCCAACCCCAATGCGAACCATGTCGGCAATTTTAAGATATCCCGACCCAAATACAACGGCATTAGGAGGTGTTGCCACTGGTAACATGAATGCACAAGAAGCTGCCGTAGCCGCTCCCACCATAAGGACAAAGGGATGCACATCCAATTGAAGAGCCAAGGGTGCCAAAATGGGGAGTAACATAGCCGTAGTGGCTAGGTTCGATGTTATTTCCGTTAAGAAATTGACCATTGCAATCACAAACAATACGATAAGCATGAAAGACATGCCTTGAATTGCATTGAGCTGATTCCCGATCCATACTGCTAATCCGCTGCTATCAAAGCCCTTGGCCAATGCCATGCCTCCTCCGAAAAGAAGAATTATCCCCCATGGCATTCTAACAGCTTCTTCCCAATGCAAGAGTTTTTGTCCTTTTTTTTGCGCATTGAAAAGAAACAAGAGAATTCCAAAGAAAAGTGCAATAATGGTATCGTCCAAGGCAGGAAATAAGGGCTGTAAGAGATAGGATCTTGAAATCCAACAGAATGCGGTAAGCCCAAAAAGCACTGCAACAACCTTTTCTTCGTAGCCCATTGGACCCAAAGCTAACTGAAGCCGTTTGATTTCTTCTCGCCCTCCAGGGAATTCTTTCATCTTCATGCTAAAAGCGATCCGTGTCAGAAAAAACCACGCGCTAAAAAGCAAAACTAAACTTACTGGAAAACCAAAAATAAACCACTGTAAAAAACTAATTTCTACCCCATATATTTCACTGATTACCCCTGCCAATACCAAATTTGGCGGTGTACCAATTAGGGTAGCGATTCCTCCTATTGACGCACTGTAGGCAATAGCCAGCATCAACATTTTACCAAAAACCGAATTTTCGTTTTCTGAGGTCAACGGATTGTCATTGAGCTGTTTCACAATGGAAATCCCTATTGGTAGCATCATAACAGAAGTTGCCGTATTAGAAATCCACATCGACAAAAAGGCCGTCGCCAACATAAAACCCAATACAATTCGCTGAATGTTGGTCCCTACCGCACTAATAATGGATAAGGCAATTCGTTTGTGTAAATTCCATTTTTCGAGGGCGATGGCGATCATAAAACCTCCCATATATAAGAAAATATACTTGTGCCCGTAGGCTGCCGTAGTGGTGGAAAGATCTACCCCACCAGCCATGGGGAATAAAATAATTGGAAGTAGGGCTGTCACACTAATAGGGACCACCTCAAAAACCCACCAAAGCGCTATCCAAACGGTAGCCGCCAAGACCGCCTGAGCCGCTTCGGGCAAACCGGCTATAGGCCCCCAAAACAAAATCGAAAAAAATAGCAGAGGTCCTAAAAAAAGGATGCCTTGTTTCCGTAATTCCACGTGAAGAAAGTTACGCTTTTTGTTGTAACAATCATTTAATAAAAAAACACATATTTAGAAACCTTTTCTTTA
>DQCR01000022.1 GCA_003533785.1 Flavobacteriaceae bacterium | reverse complement strand
ATCATCAAAAAATGTAGGGTATATGCTGGAATATCTATCCCTTAATTCAGATGGTTTTAAAAAACTAAATGACAGTGATAATACTGGATTTGACACTTCAGATTTGATGGGTAAAATCCGCTTCCAAACCAATCCAGATGCGAATATGCCTCAGTCTCTAGAAATAAAATATCATTTTTACGACGAGCTCTCCAACGAAACCTATTTGGGAATAACCGAACAAGATTTTAACGCGACGCCTTTTATTCGTTATGCTGCTTCTCAAGAGGATGTTATGGATGCGGAACAGAAACAATGGATGTTGACCCATACCCTGAAACTCAATGAACGGTTTAAAATAGTTACTAATGCCTACGATAATACTTTTTCAAGAAATTGGTACAAACTCAGTGGCGTTGTGGTTGGAGGGGAGAAACAGGGATTGGATGCTGTACTTTCGGACCCCCTGGACTATTCCGACCATTTAGCTGTACTCAAGGGCACCACAGATTCGGAGGAAGATGCGTTGTTGGTTAAGGCAAACAATCGAGTCTATTCTGCTCAAGGGATGCAGACCAAAATAGACTACCATTGGTACGGAGCCTCTGGCGCTTTTCACGATTTGGAAGTAGGAGCACGCTATCACTACGATGAAGAAGATCGTTTTCAATGGGAAGACGGGTATCGTATTCAAAACGCTGACATGCTATTAACTTCAAAAGGGGCGCGTGGAGCTAAGGGAAACCGCATTGCAAGCGCTACTGCTTTTGCGGCTTACGCCTTATATAAATACAAGTATAATAATTTGACATTGACGCCTGGGATACGCTTTGAATCCGTGATCCTAAAACGTGACGAATATGGCAAAACCGATCCCAACAGAACTGGCGGAGCTTTGAGTAACCGAGAAAATAGTATCGATGTTTGGATTCCTGGACTTGGCTTCAATTATACTTTTAGCAATAAGCTGTCTCTTTTTGGTGGGATCCACAAAGGATTTTCTCCACCAGGGAGCGCTCCAGGCGAGCAAGCAGAAGCGAGCGTCAATTTTGAGCTGGGATCCCGTTTTTCCAACGGGCGTTTGAGTGGAGAAATTATTGGATACTTCAACAACTACAGCAATCTATTGGGGAGTGATTTGGCTGCTACAGGAGGAACAGGTTCGCTGGATCAATTCAACGCAGGGGCAGCACATGTTAGTGGCGCCGAACTTCTGTTGAATTACAATTGGGCGGCTGAAAATGCCGCTGTGCAGTTTCCCTTTACCCTGGCCTATACTTTGACCAATCCGATATTTCAAAGTAATTTTGGGAGTGCCGAAGATATCTGGGGGATCGTGAGTCGTGGTGATCGTATTCCCTATATTCCACAACACCAATGGACTCTAACGGGCCGGCTGGAACATCAAAAATATGAGGTAAATCTAAGCATGCGCTTCAATGGAGCCTTTGGGACGCAGGCAGGAAACGGGTCCCCTTCGGCCACTGAAGATGTCGCTTCTAACTTTATTGTAGACCTCACTGCGAAATATCATTTGAGTCCACAGCTTAGCTTGACCACACAGATGGTTAATCTACTCGACGTTACCTATTTAACGGCTCGGGTTCCGGCTGGATATCGTCCGGGTCATCCTTTTGGCGTTTACACGGGAGTTCAATTTCAACTTTAGGGTAAGGAGACTCTATTGGGATAGTATTCTTATCACAAATTGTTCGGGGGACTCTTGGTAGGCTCCCGAAAACTCTTGTCCCACCTCAAGCGCTTTAAGGCGAAGATAGTCGGCGTGTTTCACGCTGTGGAATAAAATATTAAAATCTAGATTGCCCTCCGAATTTAAAAGGGTTTCTTCATAGACAGGATTGTAAACATATAGGGGAGGATCATTGGCATCCATAAAACCGCGATAATCCAATAGCGTTCTTTTCTCTTCGGTGGCCTCTCCGTTGTAAAACTGAAGAAATAAATCGTCTAATTCCACAAATTCATTACGAAGCGCTGTTATAGAAAATTCTGGAAAAATAGTTTGCCAATCATAAAGGTCGTAGGTGCTTTGAGCGATGGTAGCCAAGACCCCAGCAATGGAAGAATTGCTGTCTGATTGAAATCCATTCCATTGTGCAATTCCAGCTCCTGCGGATACCCCAGCCAAGATTATTTTTTGTGGTGGGATGCTGAGAAGTGAAGCATTTTCCTCCGTGAATCGAATCACTTCAGATCCTTCTTCCAAAGCGGTGAATACTCCTTCTGAAAGCGGATCATCTATGAAAGTATATTCTGCATTAATCACAGCAATATTGGATGTAAGGAGTGCTATGATAAACTCTTTGGAGGGGCTTTGGTAGAGGTCTTCCTTGCTGCCAAATAAAAAGCTCCCCCCGTGAAAATAAAGCACTACACCTTTCAGATTTTCGCTTTTGGGTAGTAACAGATCTAGTTTGTTTTGAACTTTATTGCCGTAGGAGGCATCCTTGAAAAAAGTGTAATCCCCTGGGAAGGGTTTTTCCGCAATTGGGTTGCCAAAGACTTTGATTATACCACTTTCATTAGAAGGATCACTAGCTTCATTTTTGGAACATTGTCCCAAAGAAAATAAAAGGAATGTTGATAGGAGTATTTTTTTCATTGTCTTATTGATTTGGGTATCTCAAAGGTATCATATTTTTTTCCTTGTAAACACGTCTTCAAATTCCTAAGTTTAATTTATATTTCGGTCTTAACGGATTAAAAGGTTTAAAAGTCGTTCTTTATGAGGTTTAACAAAAAAAATTATCGATGGCTGTTGGCCTTTGGAGTCATCAAAAAAGGAATTCTAATTTATCTTTTTTTTAATGGAACCGCGCATAGTCAAACCATCGAATATATAAATAGTGAGACGCATTTGAGTAAAGATTACCCCTTCTCCCAAGCCACTCAAGTCAACGGAATTCTGTACTTGTCAGGGCAGATTGGGACGGATGTTCAGGGTAAACTAGTAGCCGGGGGCATTGAAGCAGAAACCCAGCAAACCCTTCGTAATATTCAAGCTTTATTAGAAAGCTTGGACTTGTCATTAGAAAACGTTTTTAAATGCACTTGCATGCTAGCAGATATTGCCGATTGGCCTGCGATGTCTAAAGCCTATAAATCTTTTTTCCCACCAAACAAACTCCCGGCACGCAGTGCTTTTGCAGGGAGTGGATTGGCTTTAGGCGCTAGGGTTGAGATAGAATGTTTAGCTACAACCCAATGAATTGATTCGAGAATCTTTATTTAAAACTCACAGCTTTCTACTTCATTCAAAGTGAGTCTGTAGGTATATGTTATGTCCTGTCTTGATTCAATTAAAATTAAATCGGTCTCATTGAGTTCTTCAATCAGAATGGGATAGCTATCTAACCAAGGCGTCTGCTCATCGTATTTAATCAATAAGCTTCTTCCAGTGGTATCGGTTTCATCAAATTTCCAAAAAGCATCTTCTATTTTTGTTATTGAGCCATCAGAACTTAAATACTTCCAATAGTAACTTCCATAAGGAGTTAAATCTAAACTAATCCGTTCAGGAATTTCACAACCTGAATTAAAACACTCCTCAAAAGTTTGGCGTATAACTTCACATTGGAAGCCTGTTTGGCTAGAGTCATCTACTGTAACAATTAGATTTCTTAAGTTCCAATTATTAAATAATGAGTTTAGTACATCGCCTTCATCTTGAGGTAAAACAAGCTCCTCTTTTTCTGCTTCGTAGTTATAACTTGAATTCAAACAATAATCATCCTCAATAGGGAAGTAATCAAATTGGGCACCTTCTGGAGTAAACACAAGGTTTTCAATCGTCGCGAATGCCTGACTATAGTCTATTAAACCACTTATATTAAAATTATCTTGGAATAAATAAATAAATGGTATTTCATCTTGAACAACTATTTCTTCATAATATGTTGCATATTTCCCGGTAATGAATCCATAATTTCCATCAGCATCAACTGATTTTATAATAAAAGTATTATCATTAAACATTTCAAAATTATATATCTGGCATGTCTGATTATTATTTTTACTTTGTGTATTGTCACTAGTGTTTGATGTTGAAGACACCCTTCTAACTTTCCATTTACCTACAAACTGGATTTCAGACTGTAATTGCAATTCTAAAAATATTTCATTTTGAGAAAATGGATTTACCGAGGGAGCGTCCTTATTAAGACATCCTATAAGTATCAAAACTGTTGGTAAAAGAATATACTTTTTCATGTTATATTTTAATTATATAATTGTTTAGCTTAACATTTCTATTTAATTGGAGCTTTTTTCTTAAACGATAACGTTTAGTTTCTATTGTCCTTTTATTCTTACTTAAGATACTAGCGATCTCATTGACACCCATGTTATATTTAATTAAAATACAAAGTTCTAATTCAGATGGAGTAATGTCTGGATGAATTTCTAGTATTTTCTTTGGAAAATTTGGATACAATTCAATGATCTTTGTTTTGATACTATTTTTCATAATTAATATGTAATAAACAACCAACCTACCATAGTTTTCGATGTTTCGGGTAGATATATTTTATATAGATAAGAACCACTAGGAAGTCTACTATTATTAAATTCACCCTCCCAATCGTTTTGATAATTTGTTTTCTTAAATACTCTTTGACCATTTCTGTTATATACTTCTACAATAGAATTTGGATAGAATTCTAGCCCTCGAATAGTCCACCTTGATTCAAGGTCATTCATTGATCCAGGGGTTAGGACAGGAGAGACGTAAACTTCTTTATCAAAATCATTTGACTGATCTGTATACACTCTTTCAATTTCTTCTGGATCGGGATCAACTACCTCACCAAATGGACTAAAATCTTGGTCAATAACTCTAATAGGGTCAATTGCGTCGGGTATACCATCATTATCATCATCTAAATCAGTATTATCCCCAATTCCATCACCGTCAAAATCTTCCCATTCGTTAGGATCTTTTGGGAATAAATCAAGTTGAATAATGATTTCGTCACCA
>DQCR01000072.1 GCA_003533785.1 Flavobacteriaceae bacterium | reverse complement strand
CTAGTAGATGGCGCGCATTGTATTGGACATTTTGATTTTAAAATAGCAGATTTGGACTGTGATTATTATGGGTCCAGCCTGCACAAATGGCTTGCTACGCCACTAGGTGCAGGGCTTTTATATGTCAAATCAGAACACATACCCACTCTTTGGCCGCTACTTGCAGATCATGAGCAAGATCCTACTAAAATCAGAAGGCTCAGCCATACAGGCACCCATCCTGTGGCTACCGACCTGACAATAGTCGATGCCATTTCGTATCTCAACTGGATCGGGGTGGAGCGCAAAGAAACCCGTTTGCGCTATCTAAAAACCTATTGGCAACAGGCGCTAAAAGACACTCCAAATGTTTTGATCAATACTTCATTTGACCCGCAGCGCAGTTGTGGTATTGGAAATGTAGGACTCCAAAACATGAAACCCGCTACCCTTGCCAAACGCCTGTTTAAAGAATTTAAAGTCTTTACCGTCGCCATAGACTATGCCAATGTAAGGGGATGTCGAATTTCTCCCAATGTGTTTACTACCAAGGAAGAATTGGATACTTTTATTGATGCAATGAAAAAACTTAGCACTAGTTAACCTAAATTTACCCCCATGAAAAACTCCTACTTTATCCCGTTGCTTATTGTATTTCTTTTAGTTGCCTGTGTTCAAAACACTGAAATAGAAGAAGAAACACAATGTATAGACGAATCATTAATCGATGAAACAGCAGCCTGTTATTTAATTTATGCACCGGTATGTGGATGTGATGGAACGACCTATTCGAATGATTGTGTCGCTACTACCAATGGTGTATTAACTTTTGAAGAAGGAGCTTGCGAAGAAGAATAAATATGAAAGCATTGACAGAATCAGAAATCCAAAGTCAATTACCTCAAATCCCCAACTGGAGCTATCAAAACGGATTTTTGGAGCGTCAAATTCAATTTTCCAGTTTTACAAAAGCGATCGCTTTTTTAAATCGCGTTGCTACACTTTCAGAGGAGCAACAACACCATCCGGTGTTGACCAACAGCTACAACCGCCTCCTAATCCAATTGAATACTCACGACGTAAACGGTATATCGGAAAAAGATTTTACGTTAGCTAAAGCAATTGACAGAATAGAACTTACAACTGAGTAACTACTAAATTTTTCCAACGAACCTTAATCCCTCCCCCATCGTGTATTTGTAATGCGATAGAACCCTTTCCTTGACCTATTTTTTCATCTTTTAAAGTGATCATCGGAGTACCGTTGAGCCAACTCTCAATTTGATCTCCGACAACACGAATTCGCATCGTGTTCCACTCCCCCATCTTGAGCGCTTTGTCTTTTTCTTTTTCAGGCTTAATTAGCCATCCACGACCGTAGGATTCGTACACCCCTCCTGTATCATATCCCGGTGGAGCGACTTCTACTTGCCAACCACTCACTTTGGTGCCCTCCACAGTAGAGCGGATAAAAACACCACTGTTTCCATTCGCTTCTTGCTTAAATTCAAGGGTCAGATCAAAATTGTTGTAGTACTTTGTTGTGGACAAATAGCCATAGGCTTTGTCAGGTCCACTTTCGCATACCAGAAGACCGTTCTCAACATACCAAAGTTCGGTTCCATGAATATTCCATCCCTCTAAGTCTTTACCATTAAATAAAGATTCCTGAGCAACTAATGGAAGTGAAATGAAAAGGCTGAATAGAAATAAGAAAAATGTTTTCATCGTTTAAAGTTTTTTTTCAAGATATATAATTTTCTCAAGGTGCAAAGTTGTTTTTAACTCAAAAACAATATCTTCAAACAAAAAAATTGATGCGGAAAATAGTTCGTATTCTTATGGTCTTCTCTATCAGTTGGAGTGTAGCTACACAAATAAATCCAACAGAAGTAGAGATTGTACGCGATGCGTATGGCGTACCGCACATATTTGCAAAAACAGATGCGCAAGTAGCCTACGGCTTGGCATGGGCACACGCTGAAGATGATTTTAAGACCATTCAAATCGCATATTTAGCTGGAAACAATTTGCTTAGTAACTACTTGGGCAATGCTGGCCTTGGAGCAGATTTTATCTCCCAATTCATCGGCTCCGATGCCCTTTTTGAAGAGCGCTATGAATCCGAGATCAGTCCGGAATACAAAAAAATAATTAGAGCTTATGCCCAGGGTTTGAATCGCTACGCAGAAACACATCCAGAAGAAGTTTTGGTGAATGAACTGTTTCCAATTACTGAAAAAGAAATGATGCGCTATGCGCAACTTCAACTCTTTATTTCATCTAAAGGGGATCAATGGGTTAGTAAAATTGTAAACAATCAACTTGACTTTACATTTCCAAAAGAAGAAGCTCCCAAGGGATCCAATACCTTTGCTTTTAATAGTGCTAAAACCAAGGACAAAAACACGTTTTTAGCGATCAATACCCACCAACCTCTGGATGGGCCCGTTTCATGGTATGAAGCGCATTTGTGCAGTGAAGAGGGGACCAATATTTTAGGTGCTTTATTTGCAGGAAGCCCCAATATTTTAATTGGTGCCAATGAGTATCTAGCTTGGGCCCACACTGTGAATCAGCCAGACAAAACCGACGTTTTTGCTTTGGAAATGCATCCAAAAAATAAATTGAGCTACCGAATAGATGACACCTATCTGACACTTGAAAAGCGAAAGGCAGAACTGCAAATCAACCTTTTGGGAATCTCCATTAAAATTCAAAAAAAATACTATCAAAGCATCTACGGACCTACCCTCAAAAATAAAAGTGGTTTTTACGCCGTACGTACTCCAGCCCTTTTTGAAATTCGTGCTTTAGAACAATGGTGGCGCATGAACAAAGCCAAAAATTTTAGTGAATTTTACAAGATCCTCAAAATGAAAGCCTTGCCGGGATACAACATCGGTTATGCAGATCGCAACGACACTATATTTTATATTTCCAACGGACTGCTTCCAAAACGAGCTAAAGGCTATGATTGGGAAAATGTAGTCCCAGGAAACACGCGAAAAACCTTGTGGACGAAGACCTATGATATTGAAGAACTTCCCCAAGTCATTCAGCCTAGCTCGGGCTATGTATACAACGCCAATCACACTCCCTTCCGATCCTCGGGGCAGAAGGACAACCCCATTCAAAAAAACTTTGATGAAGCTATGGGTTTTGAAACCTATGATAACAATCGATCCACCCGATTAAAAGAGTTGATCGATCAGTATGATCGGTTGGATTACAAAGACTTTAAAACAATAAAATACGATCACCAATATCCCAACCCTTATACGTTTAGCTGGATGAATATCAACTATTTAGATCGATTGGATTCTAGCCTCTATCCAGATATCGCCGTTTTAATCGAGCGTTTACAAACTTGGGATAGAAAAGCCACAGCAACTTCTCTTGGGGCGGGTACCTTCGCTGTATTTTATAATAAATTACGTCCTTTTTATAGAAAAGTTCCTGAACCGAAAATAATTCCAGCAGCCTTTATCGTTCAAGCCTTGCACAATACGAAAAAATACCTCCTAAAACATTTTAAAACCACAGAGGTCACATTGGGAGAGTATCAAAAGTTAGTTCGAGGAACAAAAGAACTTCCCATCTTTGGGCTTCCCGATGTTATTACGGCGATGGCTGCAAGACCCCATAAAGAGGGGAAAGTGAAAGTGGTCAGTGGAGAATCTTATATCGAGTTGGTTCGCTTTACACCTGAGGGGACAGAAATTGAATCGGTCATTTCCTATGGAAGTTCAGACCACCCAGACTCTCCCCACTACAACGACCAAATGGAATTGTACGCACAATTTAAAACCAAAAAAATGACCTTGGATAAGGAGACCGTTTATAAAGAGGCACAACGCATCTATAACCCCAAATAAGCGCTTCAATATTGAATTGAAGCAATGGCATCAACATAGCTGCTTTCGTA
>DQCR01000066.1 GCA_003533785.1 Flavobacteriaceae bacterium | reverse complement strand
GTGGTTGGATGCATAAAAATAGCGGCATCAATTCCTACAATGTTATCGTGCAATTGCACCATTGCTTGCCACCAATACTTTTTGATATTATTTTTAAGTGCTGCCCCATTTTGTCCGTAATCATATACGGCACTGAGACCGTCATATATCTCGCTGGAAGGAAAGACAAAACCATACTCTTTGGCATGGGAGATCACTTTTTTAAAAGAATCGTTTTGTGTTGCCATGCGGCAAAAATAGGGGCTTTTTATCTATCTTGAACAAACCTCAAAGATTTTTCCATGAAAAACAGCTTAACGCACTGGTGGGGCTCTTTGCTTTCATTTTTTTTTCCAAGGTTTTGCCCAGGTTGCAGCAGCGAATTGCTCCCATACGAAACCCCTGCTTGCCTTCATTGTCAAACTACACTCCCATTCACCCACTTTGAACACGTTCACAATAATCCTATTTATGAAAAATTAAGTCAATGGACGCCCCTAGAAGAAGCCTGTTCTATATTTTACTTTGAAGCCGACAGTTTGCTCCAACGTTTGGTTTATGAATTGAAGTTTAAAAAACAGCAGCAAATTGGCTATTGGCTTGGAATCCTTGCTGGACAAAAACTGCTGCAAACACCCTATGAGCAATGTACTGCCTTAGTTTCTTTACCCTTGCACCCAAAGCGACAAAGGCAGCGTGGATACAATCAAGTTCATTTGTTCTGTCGGGCGTTGGCTGCAACACTTTCCATGCCCTATACACCTTCCGTAATTCGGCGCATTAAAAACACAAGACAACTTTCTTTAAACACAACCAAAGATCGATTCCATGAAATGGATCAAGCCTTTGAAATGAATAGTTCGTCTGTTCCTTGTATGCCTCATTGGTTATTGGTTGACGATATCATAACCACAGGTGCAACATTACAAAGTTGTGGCCATACTCTTTTGGAAACCCCTGGATCGAAATTGAGTATCGTGACCCTAGGTTGTAGGATGTAAAGGGAATATGTTGTTATTTTGTTTCCAATGAAACTCATTTCTTTTCGCCTTGCTTTCGGTTTGGTGGCGCTCTTGTTTCTCTCGCAGTGTGCCAAAAGGGGCGCTCCTACAGGAGGCCCTTTTGATACGATTCCTCCTGTTCTTGTCAATGCCTCACCAAAACAAAACACAGTTTTTTTTGATAAAGAAAAATTTGAATTGATTTTTGATGAGTACGTTACCTTAAAAGACATTACTAAACAGTTGATTATCTCACCTCCGATGGAATCAAGCTCCTACAGCACTTATCCCCAAACGGGTGTATCTAAAAAAGTAAGCTTGGTATTCAAAGACAGTCTTCAAGAGGAAACCACGTACACTTTTAATTTTGGGGAAAGCATTCAAGATTACAATGAGGGAAATATCTTATCCTATTTTAGCTACACCCTCTCTACAGGGGCTATCATTGACTCCTTAGGGTTTCGAGGGAGAGTGACCGATGCTTTTTTGGCCGATACCCCACCCTATGTTTCCTTACAATTATACCCTGTTGATAGCACATTCAATGATTCTACTATATATACCCAAAAACCGCTGTATGTTGCCAACACACTAGACTCTACCCTATATCAATTTCAGAACCTAAAGGCAGGTACTTACGAATTGATCGCACTCTTGGACAATGCATCGAATTATTACTTTGACCAAAACATTGATAAGATTGGTTTTGTCGGAAAGAGAATCGAATTGCCCGGTGACAGTATTGTTGATTTACGAATTTTTAATGAGCGGGTAAATTTCTCTTGGGATAAGCCCTTTTTTATCAATGATCATCATATAACGCTCCCCTATTTTGGGCATTATGATAAACAGCCCATGGAAATGATATCCGAGGTCCCCGACGGATTTGAAAGCCTCATCACTAGGAATCGTGAAACAGACAGCTTGAATTATTGGTTTGTCAATGGTCCTAAAGACTCCATTCAGTTTCAATATCCCTTCAAAGACAGCCTAAGAATGCATACGGTTAAATATTCACAACCCATTCCAGATTCGCTTGTTTTAAGAAGATCGGGGTCTAAGACGTTGCTCCTCAAAGACTCTGTACTAATTTCTTCCAATTTACCCATTGTGAAAGTGGATGATACCAGGGTTCGGGTGCGCAACCAGGATTCCCTCTATCTCAAACCCAAACTAATCTTGCATCCAAACAAAGACCAAATTCGGATCACCATTCCATTAGAACCCAACGATCGCTATCAGTTTGAAATACTCCCCAATGCGTTTTTTGATTTTTTTGGTGCCACAAACGACAGCCTTTCTTTTGAATTAAATACAAATAAATATGAAGATTATGGAAACCTAAATGTTCAATTTAAGAACTTTGATGCGGTTCCTTTAGTGATCGATTTACTCGATTCAGAAGACAATGTCATTCGTAGAGTCACCGACCCATTGGAGAACAATCGATATAGTTTTGACTACCTCGAACCAGGACAGTATATGATACGAGTCATTATCGATAGCAATGATAATAACCAATGGGACACAGGGAACTACTTGGATAAAATTCAACCGGAAGAAGTTTTCTATCTCACCCAAGAAATTGATCTTCGGGCCAATTGGGACGTTAACCAAGTTTTTGATCCCATACAAATTCGTCGCGATCGGCTAAAAAATCCAGCTGTTCCCGAAGGGAGTGAAGGGGCTCTCGATTAAGGGTGACAACAGCAATTCCCTCTTTTCCATTTAACTCTTCGGTCAATTGGGTGCCAAGGGCGTCATAGGCTGCCGAATGCCCTGGATAATCGTTCCCATTGGGATCAACACCCACACGATTCACACCAATGCAATAACTCATATTTTCAATAGCACGTGCTTGCAACAACGTGTCCCACGCGTGAATGCGAGGCCGTGGCCAATTGGCAACAAATAACAAAAGGTCATAGGCTTTCGTATTCCTAGCCCACAATGGAAAACGAAGGTCATAACAGATACGTGGACATATCCGCCAACCGCGATATTCAAAAACAGCAAAAGCAGTACCTGCTGTGTATGCCTTGTCTTCTCCCGCTAAAGAAAATCCATGTCTTTTGTCATACGTGTGGCAATTCCCCTCTGGATCTATCCAAAGAAATCGATTATAAAACAAGCCGTCCTCTTCGATGGCCAAACTCCCAGCCAATACCTTTTTATTTTGAAACGCCCAGTCTCGCATCCATCGGACTGTAGAACCCCCCATCGGCTCTGCCACCTTTTGGGGGTTCATACTAAAACCCGTATTAAACATCTCGGGTAGTAAAACTACATCCGATTGCGCAGGAACAGTTCCCAAAAGAGTTTGAAGCCGTATTTGGTTTTCCAGTGAATTCTCCCAGATACAGTCTGATTGCATCAAAGCGATAGTCAATTGTGATTCCATACCTTTACAGTGAATCTCTAAGATACTTGATTCTTTCTTGCTATGAAATCCCTCTCCCAGTATGACGCTCTCATTTTTGATATGGATGGGACCTTGGTAGACAACATGCACTACCATCATTTATCTTGGATTGCTTTATTTAAAGAATTCCACTTACCCCTTGATATGGAAACTTTCGAAAAAGACTATCACCGTGGCACCCTCTTGGAAGTCATGGCGCGATTGTTTCCGCTGATACAAAGTCGTGAAGAACTCTTGAAAATAGGAGAAAGAAAAGAAGAACTATATCGCAATCTCTATCGCCCGCATCTAAGTAGGATAGACGGATTATTGGAATTTCTTCAAAAGGTACAAAACCTTCATATCCCCATGGGATTGTCTACCATGGGTGACCAAACCAACATCTCATTTACCCTTGGTGGCTTGGGATTGGATTCTTTTTTTACCGCAAAAACTGGAGGAGATCAAGTGACACATGGCAAGCCGCATCCAGAAATTTTCCTGCAAACTGCTCATAAATTAGGAGTGGACGCCAAAAAATGTTTGGCGTTTGAAGACACTCAATCTGGAATTACCGCTGCACTAGCAGCAGGAATGCAAGTGGTAGGAATTGCCACACAATTTTCAATTGCAAAACTATTAGACTTGGGGTGTGTTTTCGCTTTAAAGGACTACAATGCAATCGATGTAGAATAGGGAGAAGTAAGAATTTTATTAACTTGTTTTCCACTCCCCATCTACCATGTCTAGAATCCGCCTTGTCTATTTCGTATTTATTTTTCTTTTACCCTGTATGACCTACTTTTTCCATGAATGTGTACATTGGTTAGCCTATCGTTCTATTGGAATTAATGGACGCTTAACAATTAATACAATTGTATTTTCTCAGGAACTGGTCCTGTCTTCTACTCAAAATGCTTTTATCTATGGAAGTGGTGTTTTATTTACTTTATTTCAGGGGGTTATGGGGTTCGTAATAACCATTAAAAGAGAAGCAACCTTTGGCTTTAACATTTTACTTTCTGCAGCTATTTTTCGTTGGGCGGCTATACTTCAAGGACTTATTTCTTCTAGTGATGAAATTAAAATAGGTATTGCATTGGGCATGCATCCTTCAATATGGCCTATATCGATTTCTGTAAGTTTTTTTGGAATGGTTTATTACTTGTTTAGAAAAATGAAATTTTCTTTAAAAACCTTTTTTTCTAACAGTCTACTTTTTCTTCTTCTAACTATTTTAATCAGCTTACTCTAAATATAAACTCCTGCTCGATTAAGCAGATGTTCCCTTCAATATTTATCAAAGAATGATTTACTCTTAGCAGCTCGAGAATGCATCCTTTTTATTCCTCAAAAACTGGAGGAGATCAAGCTTAGTCAGAAGCCATATTATTCTGATTCAGAATTTAAAAATATTAGTTTTACAATTATAATTTCAAAATTCCCCCTATGTACTCCCAAAAATTACCTGCTATATATAATACCCTTATTGAAAAATCTCAAGAAATTGGTTTTACAATGCCTTCAGATATTCTTGTAGGTTCCTTATTAAAAACACTCATCGCCTCAAAACCTAGTTCACATATACTGGAATTAGGAACAGGCATTGGACTTTCTCTTTCTTGGATGATTGAAGGGCTTGATAAAGACTCTAAGATTATTTCAATAGACAATGATTCAACCCTTATTACAATTGTCAAATCTTTCTTTGGTGATGATCCTCGAATAAAACTAGTTTGTGAAGACGGGAGTAAGTGGATTTCAAACTATCAAGGGGTTGGCTTTGATTTAGTTTTCGCAGATGCTTGGCCCGGTAAATTCAGTGATTTAGACCAGCTTTTAGTTCACATAAAAATTGGAGGTTTTTATGTCATTGATGATATAAACCCGCAGTCTAACTGGCCTGAAGGACATCAAGAAAAAGTGGAAAAATTGATTCATTTTTTGGAAAGTAAACAAGACTTTTCAATGACTAAAATAGACTGGTCAACAGGTGTCATAATTATGACCAAACTGAAAACTGGCTAAATACTTAGGAGTTACTTGCAATTTTAAAGGACGTTTAACCTTTAATTGAGGCAGACAAATACTCTCGGTTCATCCGGGCAATGTTTTCCAATGAAATTCCTTTCGGGCATTCTACTTCACAAGCTCCCGTATTGGTACAGTTTCCAAAACCTTCTTCGTCCATCTGTTTCACCATGTTGAGAACGCGATCAGTAGCTTCCACTTTTCCTTGAGGCAAAAGGGCATATTGGGATACTTTCGCCGATACAAAAAGCATGGCGGAAGCATTTTTGCAAGTGGCTACACAAGCACCACATCCAATGCAAGTAGCAGCATCAAAGGCACGATCGGCATCGTGTTTTTCTATCGGAATAGCATTGGCATCTTGGGTATTTCCAGACGTGTTTACACTAATAAACCCCCCGGCATGCTGAACTCGATCAAAAGCCGATCGGTCTACTGCCAAGTCCTTAACTACTGGAAAAGCTTTGGCTCGGAAAGGTTCGATCGTGATGGTGTCGCCATCTTTGAATTTTCGCATGTGTAACTGACAGGTGGTTACCAGACGGTCGGGGCCGTGTGCTTCTCCATTGATGAACATCGAGCACATCCCACAGATACCTTCGCGACAATCGTGATCGAATGCAATAGGGTCGGTCCCTTTTTGTATCAGCTGTTCGTTGAGCACGTCCATCATTTCCAAGAAAGACATATCGGGAGACACCTCAGAGATGGGATAGGTTTCAAAACTCCCTTTGGCTTGAGCATTGGCTTGGCGCCACACTTTTAAGGTCAGATTCATACGTTTCGTTTATATCGCTTATTTATATGAGCGGGTTTTAACTTCAATTTCTTCATAATTCAAAGCTTCTTTGTGGAGTTTTGCTTTGGCTGGAGCACCCTGATGTTCCCAAGCGGACACGAAGGTGAAATTCTTATCGTCTCTTAGGGCTTCTCCTTCAGGGGTCTGTGATTCCTCACGAAAGTGACCTCCGCAAGATTCGGTTCGTTCCAAGGCATCCTTCGCAAAAAGCTCTCCCAACTCCAAAAAGTCAGCCACGCGTTCGGCCTTGGCTAATTGCTCGTTAAATTCATTTAGTCTCCCTGGAACTTTTACGTTTTTGTAGAAATCCTCTCGCAGTTCTTTGATCTCTGCCATGGCTTCTTTAAGCTCTTTCCCATTTCGTGACATTCCACATTTATTCCACATGATTTTGCCCAATTTTTTGTGATAATAATCTACAGTATGGGTACCCTTGTTATTAATGAAAGCTTCCAATCGATTGTGTACCTCTTTTTCAGCCTCTTCAAATTCAGTGGTATCGGTGGCAATAGGACCCGTTCGAATATCATCCGACAAATAATCTCCAATGGTATAAGGCAGTACAAAATAGCCGTCGGCAAGTCCTTGCATGAGAGCAGAAGCTCCCAAACGATTGGCCCCATGATCGGAGAAGTTGGCCTCTCCTATGGCGTAACATCCTGGAATGCTGGTCATCAAATTATAGTCTACCCAAACGCCTCCCATGGTGTAGTGTACTGCAGGGTAGATCATCATAGGAGTTTCATAAGGATTTTGATCCACGATTTTCTCATACATCTGGAATAGATTCCCGTATTTGGCTCGCACTACTTCTTGGCCTAATTTTTTTACTAATGTTGCGTCATTTTCATCCAGACCCTTGACGTGCGCCTCTTCTTTTCCATAGCGAATAATTGCTGAGGCAAAGTCAAGATAGACCGCCTCCCCTGTCTTGTTAACGCCATAACCTGCGTCGCAACGTTCTTTTGCTGCCCGTGATGCCACGTCTCTGGGTACCAAGTTTCCAAAAGCAGGATAACGTCTTTCGAGATAGTAGTCTCGGTTTTCTTCGGCGAGTTCGGTTGGCTTTAAACGCCCTTCACGAATAGCTTGCGCATCGTCTAACTTTTTGGGTACCCAAATCCGTCCGTCATTTCGAAGCGACTCAGACATTAGGGTTAGTTTGGATTGGTGATCACCAGAAACAGGAATGCAGGTGGGGTGGATTTGTGTAAAACAAGGATTGGCAAAATATGCCCCTTTTCTGTGAATTTTCCATGAGGCAGACACATTACTCCCCATCGCATTCGTAGATAGAAAGAAGACATTCCCATAGCCCCCCGAAGCAATAACAACGGCGTGGGCGCCGTGACGTTCCAATTTTCCTGTCACTAGATTTCTCGCAATGATTCCTCTTGCCTTTCCATCTACCTTCACCAAATCCATCATCTCGTGACGGTTGTACATTTTAATTTTTCCTCGTCCGATTTGTCGATTCATCGCCGAATAGGCACCCAATAAAAGTTGCTGTCCGGTCTGTCCTTTGGCATAAAAAGTCCTTGAGACTAATACCCCACCAAAAGAGCGGTTGTCTAACAAGCCTCCATAATCACGTGCAAAGGGGACACCCTGTGCTACACATTGATCGATAATATTTGCAGATACCTCGGCCAGGCGATGTACATTGGCTTCCCTAGACCGATAGTCTCCGCCTTTGATTGTGTCATAGAATAAACGATAGGTAGAATCCCCATCGCCTTGATAATTCTTCGCAGCATTGATTCCCCCCTGGGCTGCAATGGAGTGGGCCCGGCGCGGTGAATCCTGAAAACAGAAGGTTTTTACGTTGTAGCCTAACTCAGCTAGGGTGGCTGAAGCAGAAGCCCCTGCTAGGCCGGTTCCCACAACAATCACATCGATTAACCGTTTGTTGGCTGGGCTCACCAAGTTAATATTGCTCTTGTGTTGTGTCCATTTTTCAGATAGCGGACCTTCGGGAGTTTTTGAGTCTAAACGAGCCATATTTTATAATGCTTTTAAGTGATGGAACAAGGCAATAAATACGAATCCGGTGGGAATGGCTATTGCAAAAATTTTTGTGAAGGTTTTGATGGCTGGGGTGTATTTGTTATTGAGTCCCATCGACTGAAAAGAAGACCCAAAACCGTGAACCAAATGGAGTGCCAGAAAACCAAAGGAAACAGCATACAACCCTACTCTTATTGGACTGTGGAACTTGTGAACCAATTCATCGTAATAACGGGTGGGGTCTTCTGGAATAAATTCCACATATTTATAATTCATCTCAGGTATCCAAAAATCATAGAGATGCAAGCCTAGAAAGGATAGCACCACTGCTCCAGTTAGGATCATATTTCGAGACATCCAACTAGCATTGGCGCTACCTTTGTAAGTTCCGTACTGACCTGCTCGAGCCGAGCGATTTTGTATTTCTAATACAAAACCCATGACAAAATGAAACACCACTCCAAACATCAAAATGGGTTGAAAAATAAATTGAACCACGGGATTGGTACCCATGAAATGGGACAACTCATTGAAGGTGTTTTCACTAAATACTGAAGTGAAATTTATGGTAAAGTGCTGTCCCAAGAAAACAACCAAGAAAAGACCAGAAAGTGCCATGGCAACTTTCCTTGCTATCGATGATGTGATCATAAAATTTAGATTCAATTTGTTATCAAAATTACAGCATAAACACTTCTGTTCCCAACCGAAATGATTTTTTTTAGAGAAGAATCTCTATTTATAAGAGCTCTACTTATTTTGTTTAATATTGAGCGGAAATTTATCCTAATAATGGAGAAAAGGCTAAACGAAAATCAATCTTTAGTAAGTTTAAAGGTTCCTTGGGTAATGTGTGCAGGTGTTTTTATTTCTATAGTATACACTCCAGGAGTCAAGTAATAATTCCCATCTTTTGCTGGAGGATTGCCTTTTTTCTTTTTCTTGGATGAAGTATTCTTGGATCGACCCCGCAATTTATATTCCAGAGTAGCGAATCCATAATCCAGTTGCCCCTTGACTTCGTGAACTTCCTCCCCATCGAATGATATAATCCGTAACGTATAAGGAGTTTCGCTCTGGGAGTAGACTAGAAATTTAAACTCGGGTTGGTTCCATTCTGCCCAAGAAGCTCTTCGCGTTCCCCACTTATCGGAATGCTTTATTTCTTTTGGGACAAAGAGCTGTAAGGGAAGGGTTGAATCCCTGTCTTGCAACGCCGCTATGGAGGCTTTGTATATTGAGCGACCGTGGGTTCCCACTAAAAGGTGTTTTGCCTCTGGCTGAATCACCAAATCATGCACTGCAGCTGACGTCAGTCCGTTAGCGAAGGCTTCCCAAGTGTCTCCTTTATTGAAACTGACATAGACGCCTCGATCCGTTGCCACATACAAAATATTTTCTTTCACAGGATCTTCTATGATATCATTTACTGGTGCTTCTGGCAGGTTGTTGGCAATAGCTTTCCATTGCTGACCTCCATTTTCGCTGAGATAGAGATAGGGTGTAAAGTCATCGTTTCGGTATCCGTTTAGCGCAGCATACACTCGATTTTTTTGATGCATCGAAGCAGTAATTCTACTGACCCACAAGTCTTTAGGAAGATCGGAAGAAAGCAAGTCCCAACTTACACCACCGTTCTGTGTGCCGTGAATGAGCCCGTCATCACTTCCTGCATAGATCAATCCAAATTGAAGGGAAGATTCATTAAAAGTAGTTAGGGTACCATAGGCCACATTTCCCTTTTTTCCGCCTCGGGTTAGGTCTGGTGAAATGGCTTCCCAATGTTTTCCTTGATCGAAAGAACGATGGAGTTTATTGCTTCCAAAATACAAGATGTCTTGGTTGTGGGTTGACAACTCAATTGGAGTTTGCCAATTAAATCGCAAGGGCGATTCTCCTAATTCGTGTTTGGGTTGAATATTATCCCAGGTATCTTGGTCCAAATCGAGCCGATAATAATTGCCAAATTGATACCCCGTGAACACAATATTGGAATTGCGGCTGTCAATCTCCACCTGCATACCGTCCCCTCCAAGAATTTCTGTCCAAGGGTATTGTCCGCTTGCTTGCCATCTTCTATCTTGGGGCGCATTGTTTGCTCCTTTCCAAACCCCATTATCTTGTAATCCGCCATAGACATTATAGGGCGTTTCATGATCAATATTAATCGCATAAAATTGACCTACCTGCGGGCTATTGTTTTTGGTCCAATGCGCACCATCGGTGTAGGTAATATTGACTCCTCCATCATTCCCATTAATTAGATGTCCGGGCTGTGTGGGATTTATCCACAGTGCGTGATGATCCGAATGCACATTGGGTTTAGATAAATACTCAAAAGATTGCCCACCGTCATTTGAGCTCAGAAAAGGAACACCATAGATATAAATTTTATCAACATCAAAAGGAGCTACATGAATGTGTCCAAAATAGTAGCCATAGCTGTAGTACACTCCGTCTAAAAAGTCTTTGTGTGTTTTCGCCCAACTAATTCCACCATCGGTACTTTTATAAACTTCAGCACCAATGACTGGAGTATCAAACAACTGGGAATTGGCATCTTCTAAATAGGTGGCCAAATCAGCGGGTTTGATCTGTCCATTGCGCACTTGGTTTTTCAAATTTTCAGCACGGTATTTTTCATGAAATCCGTTTTCCTTGAGATAGGTATCTATTTCTTTATTTGACAACATTAAGAAAGCCTTAGGAGTCATGTCCTTAAAATCACTCTTGCTGATTCCTTCTTTTGTTTTTTCATCTTCTTTATCTCGTCGAAATTGACTGTCGTGAATCGCATATATAATATTAGAATCAAAAACAGCCACTCCAATTCGTCCCACTCCTTCCCCAGTAGGGAAGCCACTCTCAGCTGTACTAATCCGTTTCCAATTTCGTCCCCCGTCTGTGCTCTTGTAGATTCCAGAGTGTTTTCCGTTTCCAGTAAAATTCCAAGCTTTTCGGTCTTTTTCCCACGCAGTAGCAAATAGGGTGTTGAAATCTCCAGGGACTTGCGCCATATCAATGATTCCTGTCGCTTCATTTATAAACAAAGTTTGGGTCCAGGTAGTCCCTGCATCGGTAGTAATGAATACACCGCGTTCTTCATTAGGAGTGTATAAATGTCCCGTAGCCCCAACGACCAACTGACTGGGGTTTTCTGGATGGATTAATATTTTTCCAATATGATGGCTGTCATTCAGTCCATGTTTGGTCCAGGTTTTTCCATTGTTTGTTGTCCGAAGCATACCAATTCCTGCGTAGGAAGATCGGGAAGAATTGTTTTCTCCTGTACCCACCCAAAGGGTTCGAGTTGGCCAATGCATTGCTATTTCACCAATATTTTGAGTGGGTGCGTTCTCCGTGATTGAGGTAAAACTGATCCCATTGTCTTGGGTATGCCAAACACCACCTGATGCATAGGCTACATAAAACTCTGTTGGCTGGTCTGGATTGACGGCAAGTGCCACCACACGCCCACTCATTACCGAGGGTCCGATGTTTTCAAAAGGAATATTTTTTACTGTAGATTGAGTAAGCAACTGCTCGTGTATTGGGGAGGTTTCTTTTTTCCCTTCATATGAAGGTGATTGAGATAAAACAGGGGTTGTTGCAACTATCAATGCAAAAAATAGATAATGCTTTTTCACAAGAAATGAATTTAGGCATTCAAAGTACAAAAAACTACCTTAGCATTGTCAATCAAAAAGTATGCGTTACCAACCCCTACCCTCAAGCTCTTATCAACAGCATCGAAAAGCGTTTATGGCCGAAATGAAACCCAAAAGCATGGCCGTTTTCAATTCCAACGATATATACCCAATCAGTGCCGATAGCACCCTTCCTTTTGCCCAACATACCGATATGCTATATCTCACCGGAGTGGATCAAGAGGAAACCATTTTAATTCTATTTCCTGAGGCTACGAACCCTAAGCATCGAGAGATCTTGTTTCTTCGTGAAACCAATGCTCATATTGCGGTTTGGGAAGGAGCCAAATTAACTCAAAAAGCTGCACGTGAAATGAATGGAATTGAAACCGTATACTGGGTTCAGGATTTTGAAAAAGTCTTTTTTGATTTGGCTGCTCAATGCGATACGTTCTATTTCAACAAAAACGAACATTATCGAGCGAGCGTGGAGACTCAAACCCGAGAAGATCGATTCATTGAATGGGCACAACATAACTACCCCAGCCACCAAGCGGCAAGAAGCAATCCGATCTTACAAAAGCTGCGGTCTATAAAATCTGCTCCCGAAATCAAACAAATCGAACGAGCTTCCACCATTACAGAGAAAGGTTTCCGAAGAATTCTCCCCTTTGTTACCCCAGGCGTATGGGAATACGAAATAGAAGCCGAATATATTCATGAGTTCCTTCGCCAACAAGCCGATGGTTTTGCTTACCAGCCAATTATTGCTAGTGGGAACAATACCAATGTACTGCACTACATCGAAAATAATAAACAGTGTCAAGCAGGAGATTTGTTATTGATGGACGTTGGGGCCGCTTATGGGCGATACAGTGCTGACATGACACGAACCATTCCGGTGTCGGGTCGTTTTACAGCCCGTCAAAAAGAAGTATACCAAGCAGTGCTTCGAGTTAAAGAAGAAGCGACACAATTGCTCCTGCCCGGTGTACTTTGGAAAGAATACCACGTTGAAGTTGGGAAAATAATGACTCGGGAATTGCTGGGGCTTGGATTGCTAGATAAGTCGGATCTGCAAAAGGAAGACCCCAACCAACCTGCCTATAAAAAATATTTTATGCATGGGACTTCCCACCATTTGGGATTGGATACCCATGACTATGGATTATTGGATCTTCCTATGGAAGCGAATATGGTATTCACCGTAGAACCAGGAATCTATATCCCCGAGGAAGGTTTCGGTATTCGTTTAGAGGACGACGTGGTGGTTCAAGACACCGGGGTACCCAAAAATATAATGCATCAGATTCCTATCAATCCTGATGAAATCGAAAGCTTAATGAACCCTTAGATACGAGCTGGAAAAAGGATTTCGCTTTTCAACTTTAATTCTTCCGTGTCTTTGGGGCTATTCCAGTATACTTCCATTGGGGCTCGCTTCCCTAGGGGCTTAAATTGCTTGGCCCTCGAATGCATGTATCCCGCTGCCCAGGCATTTGCCACGTATCGGTAAGGTCCTTGGTGGAGCACCGAATAAACTGCCATTTCAGGCAAAATCCCTTTCACAAAGTCATCGGGTAGGGCGGGTGGGATTTCTTTTAGCGGAACTGCTGCAGTATAGTTTACTTTTTTTTGAACCCTATCCCACTGGTGATAGAGGGTGAAGGGATGACCCGCTTGAATCTCCTTCCAATTTTGATGAAAAAGAGGCATTAGCCTTCCATAGTCAATCCCCATAAATGATTCGATCTCTTCTATAGAAACCCTTCGTTTGATACCAACGTATTGGATTGCTGGTTGTTTTTTAAGCCCTTGAAAAGTGACTTTTGAGGGTAATTTTCCCGTTTCCATCACTGCTTTAAATAATCCAAGTCCTCTGTTATAATCTTCTGTTACAAAGGCCTCCATTGCTTTTTTCATCCAAAATAAATAAAACGGCAAGCGACTATCCATTGCCCATCGCAGTGTTGTGCCTTGTTCATTTTCCTCTAGATGGAAAGCTACCTTCGCTTTGGACTTCCAGGGCTTGATAAATTCCAAATCCATTGCCAAAAAATCATTGGCTTCACTGGTTTGAGTGATGCGCATTTGACCAGCGCCCACAATACTTCCCTCCCACTGATAAAATTCTCCTGTTGGAGCTATATCAACCTTGGCCTCGGGTTCGGCTAGCAGCCAAGGGGACCACTTTTGCCAGTGATTAAAATCACAGAGTGATTGATAAATTATTTTAGAAGGTTTTTTAATAAAAATAGAGGTGTCAACTCGCATTCTAGGCATATCGATAGGTTTAGATCAACAATGGTTCATTAGGGCACTTAAAATAAATTAGGGTTTTTTAAATGTATTGAAAATCTAGCAATCGCAGTTTTTATCACAATTGGAGTCGGATTTGCTTGGAATAAAAAAGCGACGATAAAGAAGCCGCACAGCAAAAAAAACCGATAGAGAAACGAAAAGAACTTGTACAGTTTCCATTAGGACAAAATTTGATAAGCACTCAGGGCAGAAAGATACGCAATAAATGTCATGAATCCGAGTTGGAGCATGGGCCATCGCCAACTGTTGGTTTCCTTTTTCACAATGGCTAGCGTGCTCATACATTGCATCGCAAAGGCATAAAACAACATTAAAGAAATACCCGTAGCAAAATCAAATACCGGTTGGCCATTGGCTCTTTTTTCTTGCATCATTCTGTTTTTTATTGGGGTTTCTTCCTCACTTCCTACACTGTAGATCGTAGCAAGACTGCCTACAAATACTTCTCGAGCGGCAAATGAGCTGATGAGGGCGATTCCGATCTTCCAATCGTATCCCAAGGGCCGAATCAAGGGCTCCATTGTTTTTCCTAAAATTCCAATGTAGGAGTGTTCCAAACGGTAGGCCACTATTTTGGATTCCAATACTTCATCCTCCAGAGATTGGTTTAAATGCGCCTCAGTAACAATGGCTTCAGCTTGAGAAAACTGGTCTCCTGGACCGAAAGAAGCCAACAGCCAAAGAAGAACGGAGAAGGCCAAAATGATTTTTCCTGCTTCCGTAACAAAGGATTTGGTTTTTTCAATGACGGTAATGGCTACATTTTTTATTTGAGGTAATTTATAATTGGGCATTTCAACAACAAAATAGCTTTTGGATTGTGTCTTGAAATAGCGTTTTAGAACCCAAGAAGAAAATAAAGCCATTGCAAAACCCAGAAGATATAACCCCATGAGCATAAGCCCCTGAGCATTAATCCCCAGAATGGTCTGTTCTGGGATGACCAATGAAATCAATATCAGATAGACGGGGAGCCTGGCCGAGCAGGTCGTGAATGGAGTCACTAAAATGGTGAGCAAGCGTTCTTTCCAATTTTCGATGTTACGCGTCGCCATCACTGCTGGAATTGCACAAGCAGTTCCTGAAATTAGAGGAATCACACTCTTTCCACTTAATCCAAATCGTCGCAGACCTCGGTCCATGAGAAAGACAACACGGCTCATGTAGCCCGATTCCTCCAATAATGAAATAAAGAAAAAAAGAAAGGCGATCTGTGGAATAAAAATAACAATGCCTCCCAGTCCAGGAATCACCCCTTCTGCTAACAAACTGGTAAAAAGCCCAGCAGGTAAAGACGCATTGACCCATTGACTCATCTGAGCAAACAAGGAGTCAATAAATTCCATTGGTACACTACTCCAATCGTAGATGGATTGAAAAATCAACAGCAACAATCCAAAAAAGAAAACATACCCCCAAATTTTATGGATGAGAACACGATCGATTCGGCTTCTCAAATCCCTTGCAGCGCCCTTATCTACTCGATAGGCTTGCTTTAGTATTTGGTTGATGATTTGATAGCGTTTGATGGTTTCTTTTTGTTGCATCCGTTTCAATACCGCATCACTTTGAACCTGAAAATCGGTTGCCGCTTGGATACGATTTCGCGCTAGGGAAGAAAAATTGACGTCTTGCGTAATAACCAGCCACAATTTGTAGAGGGACTCTGAGGGAAAGGTTTTTTGAAGGCGAGAGAAATAGTCATTGTCAATACTGTTCAGATCAAGAAGGGGAACGGTGGGGAGTTGTCTATAATTGACAAGAGCTTCTTTGAGTTCTGCAATGCCTTCGCCTTGGCGCATGCTTGTGAGGATTACTTGGGTACCCAGTTGCTGTTGCAGTTGCTCCACCTCTAATGAAATTCCTTTCCGTTTCATTTGATCCGACATGTTAATTACTAAAAGAGTAGGAATCTCCAAGTCTTTGATTTGTGTAAATAGAAGCAGATTTCGCTTCAGGTTTTCTACTTCGGTAATTACAACGGCAACATCGGGAAAGTCCTTGTCATTCCTGTTCAAAAGAAGCTCAATCACAACACTTTCGTCCATAGAGGAAGCATTGAGACTGTAGGTTCCAGGAAGGTCTAGGATTTGTGCTTTGGTGGTGCGATTTAGTCGACAACTGCCTTCTTTTTTTTCTACAGTGATCCCAGGATAGTTTCCTACTTTTTGGTTCAGCCCCGTTAAGGCATTGAAGACTGAGGTTTTCCCAGTATTGGGATTTCCTATGAGTGCAACTTTAAGGTAGTGCGCCATGATCTAGTAACGTTCAATCTCAATAAGCGCCGCCACATCTTTGCGAATAGCCATGTGGCATCCATCAATTTCTAAATAGAGGGGACAATTAAAGGGCGCCTTTTGAAGCAAGCAAACTTTATTCCCCGGAAGGCACCCCATCTCGATGAGTTTTAAGGGTAGCTTTTCGGTTTCGAAATTCACAATCGTTGCATGCTCTCCGGGTTCTAGTGAATCGAGAAAGTCCATTATTTAGAATCAATTTAAAAACAAAAATAGGATATTTTACAGTAGGAAAATGATAAAACGCTACTGGGTTGATGGAAATTCTTTTTGAAGAATGGTCAGGTCTATTAAAAGTTGTTCCATAGCCAAATCATCTGTGCCATCGTAATAACCACGAATGCGTTGCATCGGATCTACAAGAACAAAATTCTCTGTATGAATCATGTCATAAGGGTCGCCATTACCATCTTCTTTGGCTACTAAATAGGATTGACGTGCCAAAGCGTAGATTTCTTTTTTGTCTCCTGTAAGTAAGTTCCATTTGCGATCGTCAACTCCCTTTTCTAAAGCGTATTTTTTGAGTTGAGCAACCGAATCAATATCGGGGGTGACACTAAAAGAAAGCAATCGAACTTGATCTTCTTCGCCTAACTTAATTTGCAAATCCTTCATATTATCTGTCATGATGGGGCAGATACTGGGACAGGTAGTGAAAAAAAAGTCGGCAATATGGATTTTATCCCCCACCCAGTTTTGAGTCACCCATTCCCCATTCTGATTTTGTAAGCGGAAATCGGCAATGCGATGGTATTTTTTGACATGCTGAAGGGTGCTGTCTACGAGTTCAAAGTTGACCATTGCCGGTTGATAAATCGGGAGATAGGGCGTGGGTTGGAGGGCCTCATAAAACAAATACAATATCCCTGCGCTGATGAGCCCGAAAACAAGGAGGAAACGACGGTATTTTTGAAAAAAAGTATTCATTACAGTTACGAGACAAAGGTACATATTGTTGCGAGATCGCTCTGAATTTGATCTTTCTATTTTATGGGTCATAAAACAATGACAGCTTCCAAAAAAAGTTTATTTTTGGTCTCCTTTACAACCTGCTATGAGTCCATTTGCTATTAAAGCCATCCAACTCTTAATGAGTTTGTCCTTGCTGATTGTGCTTCACGAACTCGGTCATTTTATACCTGCCCGTCTTTTTAAGACTCGGGTGGAAAAATTTTTTCTTTTTTTCGATGTAAATTTTGCTTTGTTTAAAAAGAAAATCGGAGACACTGTCTACGGCATTGGTTGGCTTCCGCTAGGGGGGTATGTCAAAATTGCTGGGATGATTGACGAAAGCATGGATAAGGAGCAAATGAAACAACCTCCTCAACCTTGGGAGTTCAGATCCAAACCTGCTTGGCAACGATTGATTATCATGCTGGGTGGTGTTACCGTTAACCTTGTTTTAGGTTTTCTTATCTATATGATGATCCTGTTTGTATGGGGAAAGGATACCCTTACCCATACGGAAGTTCCCTTAGGACTAGAACCCACTCCAGTGGCCCAAAGCATTGGTTTTGAAGAAGGAGATAAAATTCTTTCGGTAGATGGTTCCAAGCTCGATAATGTCTTAGACGTCAATCGCTATCTGTTTTTGCGGAATCCAGAAACTGTGGCTGTGGAACACGCTAATGGGAAAAAAGAAATCATCTCCATCCCCAACGATTTTGGCAAACAGATGTTTGAAAGTGGTGAGATACAAGCATTCTTTCCACTGATTGCCCCAATTATCGATTCAGTAACTCCTAATATGGCGGCCGAACAAGCGGGTATAAAAGCCAATGATAGAATTATTTCCCTCAACAACCAACCCATTGACCATTGGAAACAGTTGACTGAAAAAATCAAAGAAGCTGAGCAACCCATAGCCTTGGTTGTTGCTAGAAATTACCAGCTAGATACGCTAGAAGTAACCCCCAATGCAGAAGGGAAGATAGGGGTGTACAAACTGTACAGTGGCATTGAAACGACCCATGTAGATTTGGGCATCAGTAAAAGCATCGTAGAAGGTTTTTCCTACGGCTATTGGACGTTATACGACTACATCTCTCAGTTCAAATATATTTTTACCAAAAAAGGTGCCAGTCAGGTGGGTGGCTTTGGAGCTATTGGAAATTTGTTCCCAAGCACTTGGGATTGGCGAGGCTTTTGGTCCAGCACTGCCTTAATTTCGATAATGTTGGCCTTTATGAATGTATTACCCATTCCCGCACTAGACGGGGGCCACGTGATGTTTTTGGTCTACGAGATCGTCACAGGGCGCAAGCCGCATGACAAAGTTCTAGAATATGCACAAGTGATTGGATTTTTTCTGATTCTTGGCTTGGTGCTCTTTGCCAATGGGAATGATGTGTATCGTTATCTCTTTGGCAGCTAGAATTTGGAAGCCTCTTTTGAGCAACCTAAGAGAGTTTCTTATCTTTGAACAAATATCAAACTATAATTTATGAAAAAGTGTCTCTCTTTACTAGCCATATTCATTGTCGTTACGCTTGTATCCACAGCTACTGCTCAAGATAAAAAAGTTGTAATTGAAGACTTTATCAAACAGCACGAGGGTTTTGAAGAAAATGCCGATGGGGAAATCATCCCGATCAATATTAAGGAAATCAACAAAAAAATTCGCTTTTTTATCGATGAAAAATTCCCAAATGTAGAATACACGCGCAACATCATTTGGGACTCTTATGAGACCTTTATCAGTCCTTTTGATAAGTTTCATTTTCACACGTTCATTTGCCAAACCAAAGTTATTGACATTCAACGGCTAAAATATTTAGAAGTTAAATACAACCCTTTAGACGGAAAGGTAAATAGTGATTTTGTATGGTATGAGGAACAAGAGGAGTTCTATCCAGAAAAAGAAATAGAAGAAGCAGAACAAGGTGAAGAAACTGAAAATTAAAAGGCTCAAAAAGTAAACACAGCGATAGAAAAATTTTTATATTTACCCTCTCAACAATCCTCCTTAGCTCAGTTGGTTAGAGCATCTGACTGTTAATCAGAGGGTCCTTGGTTCGA
>DQCR01000029.1 GCA_003533785.1 Flavobacteriaceae bacterium | reverse complement strand
CGCTATTTTTATGCATCCAACCACTTGGAAAGCATCGGGTCATGTGGATGCCTTCAACGACCCTTTGATCGATAATAAAGATTCTAAAAAGCGCTATCGTGCCGATGTGCTTGTAGAAGATTATTGTGGAAAACTGGAAGTGAAAATAGAAAAGGAAATAACGAAAGCCGCCAAGCGCTTTGGAGAGGCTTTCGATAAAGAACAGTTTATAGCTACCCATCCTAGAGTTACGGCCTATCAAGAAAAGATTGATGCTATTCTCAAACGGCTGGGAAAATCCCTTGAAAAGGAAGACTTGAATGATGTCAAAGCCCTGATTGAAGAATTAGAAATTGCCTGTCCAGAATCAGGTTCCAGAAATTGGACCGATGTCAAGCAATTCAATTTAATGTTTGGAACTCAGTTGGGGGCATCCGCAGAATCTGCGATGGACTTATATCTGCGACCAGAAACAGCCCAAGGAATTTTTGTCAATTTTTTGAACGTTCAAAAAACGGGTCGGATGAAAATTCCATTTGGAATTGCTCAGATAGGGAAGGCCTTCCGAAATGAAATTGTAGCCCGTCAATTTATTTTTAGAATGCGGGAGTTTGAACAAATGGAAATGCAGTTTTTTGTTCCTCCAGGCACCCAAAAAGAATGGTATCAAAAATGGAAAGAGACCCGTTTGAATTGGC
Source organism: Flavobacteriaceae bacterium (assembly GCA_003533785.1). Classification (GTDB taxonomy): domain Bacteria; phylum Bacteroidota; class Bacteroidia; order Flavobacteriales; family Flavobacteriaceae; genus UBA11891. The sequence continues at coordinate 39,842 of DQCR01000029.1, read as the reverse complement.
ACAAATCCTTAGGGATGGGTGAGGAAAATTATCGTTTTCACGATCACGAAAAGCTAGCTCATTATGCCGATGCTGCCGCCGATATTGAATTCAAATTCCCTTTTGGATTCAAAGAGCTTGAGGGGATTCATTCCCGCACCGATTTTGACTTGGGGAGCCACGAAAAATTCTCTGGAAAAAAGCTTCAATACTTTGATCCAGAGCGCAATGAGAATTATGTCCCCTATGTGGTAGAAACCTCTATTGGTTTGGATCGTATGTTTTTAGCGGTATTTTCTCATTCCCTTAAAGAAGAAGTTTTAGACGACGGAAGCCAACGAACAGTGCTGAAATTACCTGCAATATTGGCACCTACCCAAATTGCGATTCTCCCCTTAGTGAAAAAAGACGGCTTGCCAGAACGGGCTCGTCGAATTCAAAACGACTTGAAGTGGAACTATACGGTGAACTACGATGAAAAAGACGCCATAGGGCGTCGTTATCGTCGACAAGATGCTTTGGGAACACCGTATTGCATTACTGTGGATCATCAATCTATAGAAGATAGCACCGTTACTCTTCGCGACAGAGATTCAATGCAACAGGATCGTATTGCTATTGCCAATCTACCCGATCTACTGGATAAGAAACTCAATATGAAGCACTGGTTGCAGAAGATTTAAAATCTTCTACCAATGGCAAAGTTTATTCTTGGATAAGCCGTGTCTTGATGGTAGGCATTACCATTTGATTCGAACACAAAATAGCGGCCAATACCAGCGTGGATTTCAAAGGTATATCGCTTTTCATTCACCCATTTACGTCCAATAACGGCTCCTCCGGCCATTCCAAAAAAGTCTTTTTCACTGTTATAGGAAATATTGGTAGATAAATGATCCGTATTATATACTTCATAATGATAATATTCTCCTGACGTAAGGCTGAGGAATGGCTGAACGAAAAAGCCTGAATTGTGTGTATTTTTTCTACCATAATACAATCGATAATAAGGAGAGATTTCAAATTGTTCATACCGATATCCTTCAGAAAACGCATTGTCAAAATTGAGAAATCCTGTCACTCCCCAGCTCGATAAATTATCAATGAGATGTTCATAGGATACATCGATCCCAGGAAGGACAATTAGATGAAAGACATCTAAACGAACTTCATGATTAGTGCTTGTCTTTTCTTCAGTTTCTTTTTCTTGTGCGTTACTTAATAAACAAAAGAAAAAGGGAAGAAATAACAACGAAAAATTTCTTAGGGTGATTTGGTTGACAAAAGTGTTCATAGTTTGTAGGTTAAAAGATTAGGTGCTTTATAAAGATACCGAACAAATTGGTATTTTAGATTTTATGAAAATCCTCTCCTATAATGTCAATGGGATTCGTGCGGCACTAAAAAAAGATTTCATGAGTTGGCTAGAAGCTTCTGCCCCTGATGTTCTGTGTTTGCAGGAAACAAAAGCAATGAAAGAACAAGTAGATACTGCTTTATTCGAAGCAGCCGGGTATCATCATTATTGGTTCTCGGCAGAAAAAAAGGGATATAGTGGGGTGGCCATACTCACGAGAAAAATTCCCAAGCATATAGAATACGGAACAGGTATTGCTCATATGGACTTTGAAGGAAGAGTGATACGAGTAGACTTTGAGGAATGTTCTGTCATAAGCCTCTACTTGCCTTCGGGGACCAATTCAGCTCGGTTGGACCATAAGTTTCAGTTTATGGACGACTTCCAAATGTATATTGATACACTTAAAAAAACATACCCCAATTTGGTGATCTGTGGCGATTACAATATCTGTCATGAGCCGATTGATATACACGACCCTGTTCGAAACAAAACAGTATCTGGATTTTTGCCAGAAGAACGCGCATGGCTAGACCGTTTTATAAAAGGGGGATTTATCGATTCCTTTCGTTATCTCAACCCAGACCCTCATCACTACAGTTGGTGGAGTTATCGAGCCAACGCCCGAGCCAATAACAAAGGGTGGCGTATAGATTATGCCTTGGTGAGTTCTCCTCTTCAAAATTATATTTCAAGATCCTACATCCTTCCAGAGGCCTACCATTCCGATCATTGTCCGGTTGGTGTCGAATTAAATTTTTGATCCATGAAAACATTTCACATTTTAGTATTCCTCATCACCAGCTTATTTTTGACTGCTTGCGTTTCTAATAAGGTATTTACCGACCTCGAAAGTCGGTATGCCGAATTGAAAGCTTCCCATACCCTATTGAAAAAAAAATACGATTCCCTTCAAGTAGCTCATATGGATTTGGAGAAAGCATTAGAATCAAAAACGCAAATTCTTGGAAAAACATTAGATAGTTTGGTACAACAACGCAACGATTTTTCGAATCTTCAAAAGGCCTACGATGCCTTACAGGAGAATTCAGAGGCAGCACTTCAAGAGAGTATCAATAAAAACAATGCGTTATTGGCTGAAATATCCCAAAAGGAACAATTGCTTACAGAACGGGAAGCACGTCTCAACGAACTCGAAGGACTAATTGCCGATAAAGAACAAGCAATGAACGAGCTAAAGCAACGCTTGTCAGATGCTCTATTAAATTTTGAGGGTAAAGGCCTTACCGTGGAGCAACGCAATGGAAAGGTTTATGTTTCTATGGAAAACAAACTTTTATTTCGTTCGGGTAGCTGGGAAGTAGGTGAAGAAGGGCGTGAAGCTATCGCACAACTGGGAAATGTTTTGGCAGACAACCCCGACATTGGAGTGTTGATTGAGGGACATACCGATGACGTCCCTTACTCAGGAAAAGGTTCCCTAAAAGGAAACTGGGACCTATCTGCAAAGCGAGCCACAGCGATCGTCAAATTACTGGAACAAAATCCAGAAATACTGTCACAAAATTTGACAGCTGCCGGACGAGGTGAATTTATTCCTATTGCTCCTAATAGTACAATGGAAGGAAGAGCAGCCAACCGTCGAATTGAAGTTATTCTTAGCCCCAACTTAGATGCCATTACTGACTTGCTTAACAATGATTAAATGGAATATCGAAAATTACCTCACACAGACATAGCAGTCAGTAAAATCTGTTTGGGTACAATGACTTTCGGCAATCAAAATACCGAAGCTGAAGGCCACCAACAAATGGATTATGCGCTAGAAAACGGGGTTAATTTTTTTGACACCGCAGAGCTTTATCCCGTACCTGCTTCGGCACCAACTCAAGGGGAAACAGAACGAATTCTTGGGACTTGGTTCAAAAAAACAGGCCACAGGGACAAAATTATCTTAGCATCTAAAGTGGCGGGTCCAGGAGATTACACCAAACATATTAGAAAAAACCTCAGTTTTAGTAAAGAACATATAGATGAGGCGGTACACTTAAGTCTTAAGCGGTTGCAAACCGATTATATCGATCTGTATCAATTGCATTGGCCAGAAAGAGACAACAATCGTTTTGGGCAACGCGGTTTTGAACACAATCCGGAGAATCTCTGGGTAGAAAACTTTGAAGAGGTCCTGGATGCCCTACAAGCCCACATCAAAGCCGGAAATATACGGCATGTAGGTTTGTCCAACGAAACTCCTTGGGGTATGATGCGCTTCTTACAAGCGGCCGATGAGAACCGACCTCGAATGATTACTGTTCAAAATCCGTATTCGCTACTTTGTCGTCCTTTTGAAGTTGGAAATGCCGAGATTTGTCATTATGAAAAGGTGGGTCTTCTGGCCTATTCTCCTCTGGCTTTTGGCGTACTTTCGGGGAAGTACATTAGAGATACAGCTGCTGAGAATGCCCGATTAAAACTATTTCCTCGATTCAACCGTTACAGCAGTAAACAAAGCACGGAAGCTACTCGTCAGTATATGGCTTTGGCAGACGCACACGGACTGTCACTCACTGAAATGGCGCTAGCTTTTGTGAACGACCGGCCTTTTGTCAGCTCCAATATTATCGGTGCTACCAATATAGAACAGCTTAAAGAAAATATAAATTCTGCTGGAGTCACTCTTTCAACTTCTGTTTTAAAAGAGATTGATGTGATTCACAATACCATCCCCGATCCCGCTGTGTAGGAATTTTCTGTAAAATAATCTCACTGATTTGATATTTCAACTAAAATGACCTCTAAAGTAAGACGGTATATGTCTTTAGCTATAAGCCGGTTAATCAAGAATTACTTGCCAAAAACACCATTCCCTCTATTTGGTTTCTTCTTGTGAAATAGTTTTCAGAAATTGAAGCAACGAATCTATATCAGAACAGATTTCCTTAAAATTATCTGGAAGATCATTTCCTTCAATTCGTTTTAAGTACTCAAAAAAACATAGTTTACACTCTCTTTGAGTTGGTTTGGAGGATTCAGATCCAGTAAAAGTTCTAATTCCTCCGTTTTATCCAATTTTAAGGATCTATTACCTTTTTTCATTTGGGATTTTCAAAACTGAACTGCAAATTACGCTTAAATTTCCTCAAATGTCAACTTATAGTATGACAATTTTATTAATAAACAACCAGAAATTCGCCACGTGACTCGAAAAGAAATTAAGAAAAAAATCGGAGAGCGAATAGTTGAAATTAGAGAGTCTAAAGGTTGGACTCAATCAGAACTTGCAAGACTCTGTGATAAAGATCGACAGGCCATTGAAAAAATTGAAAGTGGAAAAGTAAACCCTACTCTATTTACTTTATGGGAATTAGCTGATGGGCTAAAAATTCCACTACGGGAATTTCTCGACTTTTAATTCCTATTTAATGGCGTCGATAAGCTTTTGTACATAGTTGTTTTTAGGACGATCAAAAAGCATATCGGCTTCTTGAAGGGTTTCCAAATAGCCTTGATTTAAAACCAATACTCTGTCGGACATGTAGCGAACTACAGCCATGTCATGCGAAATGAATAAATAAGACAGTGATAATTTTTCTTTCAGTTCGTTGAGAAGATTCAATACTTGAGCTTGAATTGAGATATCCAAAGCCGCAACCGCTTCATCACAAATGATTAGTTTGGGTCTTGGGGCTAGCGCCCTGGCAATGACCGCACGTTGGCGTTGTCCACCCGAAAGTTGATGAGGATAGCGTTGCTGCATTTCATTTTCCAAACCTACCTGATTCAAAAGCTGCTCAATTCTTGGAAGCAATTCTTTCTCATTGTGATGCCGCAGGACTTCCTCAAGCATCTTGCCTATTGTTTTTCTAGGATGAAGCGCTGCTAGAGGATCCTGAAAGATAAATTGAATATCTTTTCTTAATTGCATCCGTTTAGAAGACTTTTTTTTACCAATGGGCTTGCCTTCAAATAAGACCTCACCAGTGGTTGGAGGAATAAGATGACTAAGGGTTCGTCCCAAGGTAGATTTTCCACTTCCTGATTCGCCTACTAAACCAAGGGTTTCTCCAGGATAAATATCAAAACTCAAAGGAGCTAAAACTTCTGTGCTTTCCTTTTTTTGCCAAAAAAACCGATTCCTTGGAAAGGATTTAGAAATACCCTTCACCTCCATTAATGGTTGCTGATTATATAAGCTTTTTAATCTTTTTTTTCGGCCCTGTTTGCTTTCTTCTTTGGCATCGGTCGTTTTATTCATATAATCAGTTACGGTAATCAATTTGACTGGTCTTCGCTTCAGCGGGGGTCGTGCCGATAATAATCCTTTGGTGTAGGGGTGTTTGGGGTCAGAAAAAAGGGCTTTGCTACTGCCTTGTTCCACGACCCTACCTTTCTGCATAACAAGAACTCTATCGGCAAACCGCTTGACCAAAGCCAAGTCATGCGATATAAATAAGATACTCATCCTATTTTGTATCTGAAGTTGTTTTAACAGATTCAGAATTTCTTTTTGTACGGTAACATCCAAGGCTGTTGTGGGTTCATCACAAATCAACAGTTTAGGCTTACATATAATTGCCATTGCAATCATAACGCGTTGCTTTTGGCCTCCGCTCAGTTCATGAGGATAAGCAGTGTAGATACGATTGGGATTTGGAAGTAAAACACCTTCAAAAGCCTCTAGGACAGCTTCTTTTGAAATAGGATTGGATTTTTGGTGTTGCTGTAATACTTCCAATACTTGGTCACCGCACCGCATACTGGGATTGAGACTGGACTGTGGTTCTTGAAACACCATGCCAATTTCATTCCCTCGTAATTGTTCCCATGTTTTTTGATCTAGGTCCAATAAGGAATTCGAGTTAAAATCTAGGCGGTCGGCTTGGAGGGTACTTTCGTTTGGATGCAACCCCAAAAGCGATAGGGCTGTCAATGACTTGCCACTGCCAGATTCACCAACTAAGGCAATAGTTTGATGTTTGGCCAGAGACAAGCTAAGGGAATCAACCAATACTTTGTCTTTGATTTGAATCCGTAAATTCTCTATTTCAAGCAAAGTTTTCATTGGGATTGAATGTCAATTTCTTCAGAATGAAGAAGGGGTTCTTGTCTCATTTTAAGTAATACTTGAGCCACCGTGATTACATCTTTTTCACAGTAGGTTATGATGCGTTTCAAATCCTTTTCTCGATAATATACTTCAGCAACTTGACTGCCATCAATGTCGTCTTTAGGAGAAGGAATTCCCAATACATTTGCCAAGAGTTTTAATGAAGTGTATTGCTTGAAATCACCAAATCGCCACAGTTGCATGGTGTCTAAGTGGGGAATTTGCCACGGTTTTTTGCCATGCATTGAAAGAATTTTAGGTAAAGAAACTCCCAGAATAAGCATTCTGCGAGCCAGGTATGGAAAATCAAACTCTATGCCGTTATGTGCACATAGCATATGTCTTGAGCCATTGTAATAGTTTTCCAACAGGGACTTAAATTCGAGGAGCAGTTCTTTTTCCTCACCAGAGAAACTTTTTACACGAAACTCTCTTTGCTTTTGTTTGGCCGCAAAAAATCCGACGGATATGCAAACAATCTTTCCAAATTCTGCCCAAATACCTGCTTTGTGATAGAAGGAAGCTGCAGCTTCGCCTTCTTTTCTTTGGTAAGCGGTTTTGTCGTTAAATAATTGTTGTTGTGTTTCGGATAAGTCCGAAAATTCCTCTTTAATAGGAACTGTTTCTATATCGAGAAATAGGACATTATGAAGATTTATCTTTTGTAACATTTTCAGCCATTTCTAGTGCGGCATCCATGTAAATATAAATATCTTCTGTATAGGGATTGCCCTCTGTTCTTTCCCCTTTGAGTTCACCCAGTCGCACAGTAATCAAATTCAACTCAGGAAAAACGATGACATACTGACCCAAATGGCCCCGCTCCATGAATATCTGATGCCCTTTGTAGGTTTCTAGCCACCAACCATAACCATACTCTGGACTCGCTTTAAAACGCGGTTGAATGGACTTGGCGATAAATGTAGAATCTAATATTTGGGTGTTATTCCATCGGCCGTTATTTTTGTAGAGCTTACCAAATCGGGCAAAATCTCTTGCATTGGTTGCAAAACAACAATAGGCTTTTTCCATCCCATTCTTTTCAGAGTCAAGTTCCCATAAAGCATCTTGTTCCGCTCCCATAGGCTGCCAAAAGCTCTTCGATAAATAATCACTTAGTTTTTTCTGAGTGGCTCTTGAAATGACAATTCCTAATAATTGAGTGGCACCACTGAGATAACGAAAGCTCTTACCCGGCTCATCCACAATGGGTTGGTCTAAAATCAATTGAGACAGATCACTAATAAAATAAGACGCAGCTGTAACCGAAAAGGGGTTGTAGTATTTTTCATCCCATTGCATCCCCGAAGCCATAGAAGAAAGATCCCCCACAGTAACTTCTTGGGCATAAGTTCCTTGGAGTTCTGGAATAAAATCAATTACTTTTTGATCCAAATCGTTTATATATCCTTCCATAATAGCTTTGCCCAGCAGAGCTGAAACCATACTCTTCACAACCGAGAAAGAGTTAGATTTGGAGGCAGGTCCATACTCTTGGTAATATTTTTCAAAAAGAAGGCTGTCGTTTTTTATAATGAGATAAGCAACAGTTTTATGTTCTTTGTGATAATTTTCGAGTTTCTTCGAAAGGGCCTGCGAATTATAGTATTGATGTTCTGGCCAGGGCTCGGCAACCTCAGGGGCTTTCACCACACGATTGTCAAAATATTTATAGTCATCCAAGAAAGCCGTGTTGTGGCCCGTTAGGTAGATGACCCCCACACCTCTCAAAAACCAGTCATAGCCTGAAATAAATAATAACCCATAAGCAAAAGCCAAACCGATCAGCAAAGCGGATAATTTCTTTTTCATAAACCAAAATTGAATCGGCCTCTAAAATAGGGAATTTTGTTTTGGAAAGCCTTCCAGTTCCAAAAGCTTTCGTTTCCGCTCCAATCCACCAGAATAACCCACAAGACTTCGATCACTACCAATAACCCTGTGACAGGGGATAGCGATTAAAATGGGATTTTTAGCTATGGCGGATGCAATGGCCCGTACTTTTTTAATGTCACCAAATTTTTGTGCAATTTTTAAATAGGGTAAAGTAGTACCGTGCGGAATCTGATGTAGCATTCTCCAAACCTCCAACTGAAAATCAGTTCCCGAGGGATCTAAGGGAAAAGAAAATGTTTTGCTTTGTTGGATAAAATAGTTGTCTAATTGTTGAACGACGAGGTCTAGGAAAGGGGATGTCTTTTTGGGGGGATTTGAGGGTGCGTCAATAAAATGAATATGGGTCACACCATTTGTACTAGTGCAGATTTCAATCCAACTGAGTGGGCTTTTATACAACGCTTTTTCCATGGATAATGGGAGCTTAAAATAGTCAATTGCTTCGGACTAAAGTTAAACAAAATATTCATAATGTTTTAAAAAGATAGATTTTCAGACGCTATTTTAAGATAATTGGGGTTCCAATAAACTCGCTCCTATTCCGAAGTCTGAAACAACCTTATTGAGAATTGAATTTCCCTTTTTGAGTCAGCTAAAGGGATATTTTAAGCCTCATTATTGAGAAATAGAGCAACCTCTTTGGCATGGTAAGAAGCGATGAGGGTAGCACCCGCTCTTTTGAATGCCATTAATTGTTCAAGCATCACCAATTCATAATTTACAAAGCCTTTTTCGGCTGCCGCCTTGAGCATGGCATATTCCCCACTGACTTGATAGACTGCTAGAGGGCAATGCAGCTTCTGTTTGAGTTCGTGTAGAATATCCAAATAAGCGATGCCCGGTTTAACCATAATAATATCAGCTCCCTCGTCGAGATCTCTTTGACACTCTACCACTGCATCAAAGCGATTACCAAAGTCCATTTGATAAGTTTTTTTATTTCCAAATCCAGGAGCTGAATCTAGGGCTTCCCGAAAGGGACCATAAAATGAAGAAGCGTATTTGGCTCCATAGCTCATTATGCCAACATCTACTAGTTGTGCCGCCTCAAGCCCTTTTCGGATGGATAGAATTCGACCATCCATCATGTCGCTAGGAGCTACAATATCTGCGCCTGCTTCAGCATGTGAGACAGCCATTTGGCTCAATACCTCCACTGTAGCGTCATTCACAATAATTCCTTCTTCCACAATGCCATCATGTCCATAACTTGAATAAGGATCCAAGGCGACATCAGTCATCACTACCATTTCAGGGACTTTACGTTTGACTGTTTGAATGGCGCGTTGCATTAAACCCTCTGGGTTGAGTGCTTCGGTTCCTTTATTGTCTTTTCGAGTATCAGATACTTTAACAAATAATAAGACGGATTGAAGACCTAATTCCCATAGCAAAGCAACCTCCTTTTCTATCAAGTCTAGTGACATACGATAGTAACCCGGCATGGAAGGGATTTCTTCTTTTATATTTTCTCCTTCAACAATAAATAAAGGAACGATAAAATCCTTAGGGTATATTTCAAATTCGCGAACTAAGTTGCGAAGGCTTGAGCTACTGCGCAATCTTCTATTCCTCTGAAGTGGGTACATCATTTTCGTTTATAAGTTCTGTGTTTGTTGGTTCAGTTGTTTCTTGATTGGTGATGGAAAAGGCAATCTCTTCCTCTTTATTTGGGGATTTTTTAAGCGTTCCAGCGATCATAATCAGCATTGAAAATATGATCACAATCAGCAATACTTTCTCGTCAATTGGTTGGTTTTCCAATCCACTAATACCACTTTCTCGCAATTGAAAAAACAACAATATACTGATGAGTCCTCTTGGGGAAAGATAGACCTTAGTACTGGGCGGTATCTTAAATTCACTTACTGCAAAATAGCCATAACGGATTAAAAACATGGCTCCTAAGATAAGTAGCCCGTAGAAGTATGGAACGGGGGACAAAAAGTTGTCTAGAGTGATAGAAAAACCAAAAAATAAAAAAAAGAACGTACGAACCAAAAAAGTAGATTCGCCAGTTAAGACGTGAAAATCGCGAAGTTCTTTGGTTGTCTTTTCACTATCTATATAGGAGCTAAGCGATTCAGGGAAAAAAGCGGATATATTTCCCAAAAACAACCCAAAAATAAAGATGGTTACCAGTGCAGGCAAATGGAGGTATTTCCCAAGTGCATAAAGAAGAATGAGCAATGCGATAATGAGGAAAAACTTAACGTGATGAGTGATGCGTTTCAATAATTGGAAAAGAAGAATTGCGATTAGAAACGATAAGACAACAATACCAATGAGCTGTATCCCTAATTTAAAAAGAGGCTCTGCTGCGATCAAAAGTTCTTGTTTTTGGTACTGACCAAGAGCATAGTTGAAGATTAGAATGCCCAAAATATCTGAAAAGGTAGATTCAAAGACAATAAACTCTTTGTCTTTATCTTCAAGACCAGTGGACGAGGGAATAGCAACAGCACTACTAATAATGGAAAGGGGTACAGCGAGCAAGACAGCTAAATTACTGCTCAAATCAGTCAAAAAAACAATCAGCTGACTAACAATAAATATATTGATAATTAAAATAATCCCTGCAGCCAAACCACCCTTCAAAAGAAGCCCGACATTGTCTTTTTTAATTTGAAGTTCAAGAGCTCCTTCCAAAACAATCAAGATCAACCCCACTGTCCCCAAAACAGCAATAAGTTCATTCAATAACTCTGAACCAACAAATCCCGACCAATCTGCAAAAGCTCGAGCTATTATTCCTGTTCCCAATAAAAGCAGTACAGAAGGAAACTTTGTTTTTCTAGAGAAAGCATCAAACAAGTAGGAAAAGATGATGAGCAGCGGTAGGATGAGTAAAATTAATTTTGTGTCCATTCGAACATAAATTTAGTGGATTTACAACCAATCTCTCGGTTTTTCAAGTACAGCAACGAGATCCGCTTCCTCACTGTTTTTTTCGGGATGATTATCGTATCTCCATTGGACATGGGGAGGAAGACTCATAAGGATGCTCTCAATTCGCCCATTTGTTTTTAGACCAAATAAAGTTCCTTTGTCATGAATCAAATTAAATTCTACATAGCGCCCTCTTCTAATTTCTTGCCACATTCTTTGCTTTGGGGTATAGCGATAGTCTTTTCTTTTTTGAACAATAGGGATATAAGCATTCAAGAAATTATTCCCAACAGCAGTAACAAAATCATACCGATCTTGAAGACTTATTTCTTTGGTTTGCTTGAGATAATCAAAAAATAATCCACCCACTCCACGGGCTTCGTTGCGATGGGCATTCCAGAAGTAGTTATCACATTGTTCTTTAAAAGTGGAATAGAAAGAGGGATCAAATTCATCACAGCTATTTTTACAACATTGGTGGAAATGGATAATATCTTCTTCGATCAAATAATATGGAGTAAGATCCAATCCACCACCAAACCATTGATCTTTGAGGGTTCCCCTCTTATTATAGAGTTCGAAATAGCGAAAATTGGCATGAACTGTAGGGATCATAGGGTTTTTAGGGTGAATGACTAAGCTCAATCCACAAGCATAAAAAGTAGATTTTTCTACTTTAAAATACGTTTGCATACTCGGAGGAAGTGTTCCATGAACGGCTGATATATTGACACCTGCTTTTTCAAATATCGCTCCGTTTTCCAGGATACGGGTTCGCCCGCCACCGCCTTCAGGGCGTTCCCAAATTTCCTCTTCAAACCTCCCCAAATGATCTTGGTGTTCCAGCTTTTTAGTAATTAGGTTTTGTAAATTTTGTAAGTATGGATAGAATAATGCTTTCAATTTTCTAGGAATAATTTTTTACAGCTTCAATGAACGCCTTGGCATGATCTACTGGGATGTTGGGAAGAATGCCATGACCTAAGTTTGCAATGTATCGATCTTTTCCAAATGCATTGATCATTTTTCGTACATCTTCCTGAATTTTTGGAATTGGGGAAAGCAATCGAGAAGGGTCATAGTTTCCTTGCAAGGTAATATTCCCCCCAGAAAGATATCGAGCATTTTCTGCGGAACATGTCCAGTCCACTCCCAAGGCCGATGCCCCCGATTGGCTCATTTCACGAAGGGCAAACCAACAGCCTTTTCCAAAAACAATTACTGGAATGTCATCTTTTAAGGCACTGACAATTTGTTGTATGTAGGGCCATGAAAAAGTTTGGTAATCAGAAGGAGATAAAAGACCACCCCAAGAGTCGAAGAGCTGAACCGCATGGACTCCAGAAGTTACTTTAGTTTTCAAATAAGCAATGGTGGTCGCTGTAATCTTTTGTAACAAAGCATGTGCCAATTGGGGTTGCTCAAAACAAAAGGCCTTGGCTTTGTCAAAGGTCTTCGACCCTTGCCCCTGAACAGCATAACAAAGTAGTGTCCAAGGAGAACCAGCAAACCCAATCAATGGCACCCGATTATCCAGTCGTTCTAGAGTTAATTTGATTGCGTCGAGAACATACCCCAAGGCATCCTCCACTTCTGGAATGACAACCTTATCCAAGTCGGCTTGATTTTGGATAGGATGGGGGAGCCAGGGTCCAATTCCTTCTTTCATCTCCACTTCAATTTGCATGGCCTGTAACACTACCAGAATATCACTAAATAATATGGCGGCATCAGGCCCTACTTGATCGATAGGCATAACGGTTATTTCAGCTGCTAACTCGGGGGTTTGACAACGCGTAAAAAAATCATATTGCGCTTTTAGCTTCATGAAATCGGGAAGGTAGCGCCCAGCTTGTCGCATCATCCAGACGGGAGGACGAGGTACTATTTCTCCTGCCAATGCTTTGAGAAATAAGTCGTTTTTAAGCATAATAGTGTTGCATTATTTCCACATAAATGGAGTTATTATTTGGTTGTTTGGCCACGGAGTAGTTTAGGGAATGGGGATGTACTTTTTGGGCAGTTGTGGGACCAATACAAAAACAATGTGATTCTTGAATCTCATTTTCTTGGACATAACTATCCACAGCGGAAGGGCTATAGAACAAAATTCCATCGGGTTTCAATCCCATTGGTTTGGAGTTTAATTTAGATTGGTAAACTTCGTGAATACGTAGTGAAACCTTTGCTTCTTCCAAACGATTTTCCAAGATTGGGAGACGTCTTTTTCCACAGCAATAGCTAAAGGGTTTATTCGAATGTTGCTTTGTAATACGATCTGCAAGCTCGCTTGCTGAAGGGTATACCTCCACGACGGTTGCATGATGCCCTCGCAAAAGTTGGGCACTTCCCTCTCCTACACAGTAAAAAAAAGAACGAGAACAAAGCTCGGAGATGTTGTCTTGTGCCAGCAGAAATTGTGTTGCATTTTGACTGGTTAGAATGATATGTTTCTCCAAAAACACTTCAGGAAAGGGCAGTGGTATGATCGTGACAAAAGGGAATTCAACGATAGAAAAATCCTGTTGAATCAATCGATCCTTGAAATCTGGAGCTAATATTTTTGTAGCAAGCAGTTGCACCTTATTTCGTTTTAAGTTCGGACATTATAGCGGCCCCACCGTTCTTCAAAACAGCCTGAGCTGCTTGCTCTCCGATTTGTTCCCAAGCTTCCTTAGAAAAGTAATTCTCATAAACTGCCTTTTCAGTGCCATCAAGAGAAAACACACCACCTTTAAAGTGCCAGCCATCTTTTGTGGGTCGAAGTAAAGCTCCAATTGGGGCGGTGCAACCTCCCTCGAGTCGTCGTAGAAAATGACGTTCTTGTTGGGTTGCTCTAAAAGTGATCTCACAATTGAGTCGTTTTACGGCAGCAAACGAATCTACTTCATCGGTTCGTCCAACAACACAAATTGCTCCCTGCGCAGGAGCAGGAATCATCCATTCCAGAACTTGACTCGATGTTGGTATTTGGTTAATTCGTTCAAGCCCAGCTTTGGCAAATAGGGCTCCAATCCAATCACTTTCTTTCAGGGTTTGGAGTCGACGTTGGACATTGCCTCTTAAGGTAGTCGTCTGATGTTGAGGATAGCGGCTTTTCCATTGGGCGCTTCTTCGTAGGCTTGAAGTACCTAGAGTCGCCGACTCAGGCCATTCTTTTTCTTTAGAAGTATATACTAATAGATCGGAAGCTGGCCCTCGTTCTAACACTGCCAGGATTGTGATTCCTTTGGGAAACTGCGTAGGCATATCTTTAAAACTGTGCACCGCAATGTCAATGCGTTGGTCTATAAGCGCTTGGTCGAGTGCTTTGGTGAATATGCCTTGGACATTCATCTCATATAAAGGCTGAGTACTATTTTGATCTCCAAGGCTTTGAATTGGAATCAATTCGGAAAGAACTTGCTCTTTTTTCAACTCATTTTGTACAAGTTGGGCCTGCCAAAGCGCTAGGGGACTGGACCGGGTTCCAATTCGAATGGGTGGATTAGACATGAGTGGGGATTTCCAGATCGAAAAGCTCGCGAAGCGCTTCGGCAGTATGATCGGCTTTATCTGGGTTTTCTCTAAAGAAGCTCGCTATTTGCCCGGTAACTTTCAATAAATTTTGTTGTTGTGGCGTGGGGTTGTCTTCGATCCTATTCAACTGCCATTTTTCTTTTAAAGCTTGCAATAAAGGGGCATATTTTCGCAGGCGAACCCATTCCCAGTATTCTTCTTTCACCTCCTCAATGATGGCCTCGGCTTGAGGGATGTGTTTTTTTCGTTCATTGAGATTGGCATCGGTAATTTTTGACAATTCGTCTAGGTGAACCAAGGTCACAAAAGGATTGTTTTCTAAGGAAGGAGCAACGTTCCTAGGCACCGATAAATCCAGTATTAGCAAGGGCTTGTTTAGATGAACAAGTTCTTCACTGACTGTGTATGTGTTGCCTCCCGTAGCAACAATAAGTATATCGGTTTCACGAATTTCAGCGGCAATATCTCCTAAAGGCTTAACAGTTAAGTCAAATTTTCCTGCAATTTGATTTGCTTTTTCAGAGGTTCTGTTGATGAGAGTGATATGATTGTTGGGAGCGTGCTTGATCAGATTTTCGCAAGTGTTTCTTCCAATTTTACCAGTTCCGTATAGTAATATTTTGGCTTGATTCGGCTGTTTGTGATGTGATAAAATGTAACGAACGGCGGCAAAAGCGACCGAGGTGGCTCCAGTTGATAATTTGGTCTCTGTTTTAACCCTTTTGCTAGCTTGAATTACAGCATTTACGAGGCGTTCGGAATGTCCATTCACCATTCCTTGCTTTTTGGATAAAAGGAAACTTTTCTTTAGTTGACTGATTACTTCAAAATCACCAAGGATCTGGCTATCCAATCCCGTACCTACCTTAAATAAATGATCAATGGCTTCGCTTTTCTGGAGCTGGTACCCGATGGTGTCAAATAATTCTAAATCTCCTTTGCTCGATTCCACAAGGAGTTGTTTGAGAACTTGTGCTGAATTGGCAAAGCCGTAGAGCTCTGTTCGATTGCAAGTGGCATTGATCATCAGCTCGTCCACGCCATGGGCTCTAGCCTTTTCAATTAATGATTGGGATTCATGCGGACCAAGATTAAATTTACCTCTGAGGTCTATATCTGCATTCTTATAGCTAATACCTACTGCATAAAAATCCTTTGGTGCAGGATTGTCTTTCATTCGAATTCTAAATATCCGCTACAAAAATACTTTTTGAGTAAATTAAAAAACAACGCAAGAAGAACTAAAACTGTCAAAATGTGTAATTTTACCTCCAATAGCCAATAAAATGTGTTTCGACTAGTAATCAAAGGGATTCTAGAAGACCTCATTATTTAGAAAAGGTCTAAATAATAATCAAAATTATTAATAAAAATAACGATAAAAGTGCAGGTATGGAGACAGTGATTGAAAATGGATTTTATGTTATTCGTCATCAGAATAATTTGAATGAAGAAACCTTTGTTAAGCGATCATTGACACAAGAGTATATTCAATTTCACTTTTGTTTGAAAGGACGCGCTGTATTTAGCTATAACGCCAATAGTTATCAATTTACTGTAAATGAATCACAGACGATTTTATTATACAATCCTCAAAAAGAACTACCCATTGATGCCTGCCTGATTCCTGGGACTTGGATGTTGAGTTTGATCTTATCGATTAAAAAATTTCATTCTTTATTTTCATCCGATGCGGATCACATTCACTTTTTGAGTCCCGACAATATTTCAAAAAAATTCTATGACAACAAGCCCCTGTCTCCAGCGATGGCAGTAGTTTTGAGTCAAATGCTTCAATCGAAACTACACGACAGTATTAAGGCTCTTTACTTCAAAGGGAAAGTGTATGAGTTACTGAGTTTGTATTTTAATAAAGAAGGGGATGAAAATGTTGAAAGTTGCCCTTTCCTTGAAGACGAAGCGCAAGCAGGGAAGATTCATTTAGCCAAAAAAATCATTTTAGAACGAATGACGACACCGCCATCTCTCAATGATTTGGCTAGCGAAATTGGATTGAATACCAAGAAACTGAAGGAAGGGTTCAAACAGCTGTATGGGCAAACGGTTTTTTCTTATCTATTGGATCACAAAATGGAAGAGGCGAGACGAATGTTGGATTCCCAACAATACAATGTCAACGAAGTAGGACTTAGGTTGGGCTACAGCACTTCCAGTCATTTCATCGCTGCTTTCAAAAAGAAATTCGGTACGACACCCAAAAAATACCTAATGTCTGTATCTTCGTAAAAAAAATGCAATGAAAGGTGTGTTACTAGTGAATTTGGGTTCTCCGGAGAGTCCAGATCCCAAGGATGTGAAGGTATATCTCGACGAATTTTTGATGGACCAAAGGGTTATTGACTTGCCCTCATTTCTACGGACCATATTGGTTCGTGGAATTATTTTAAATACGCGACCCAAGCGCTCAGCAAAGGCCTACAAAAAAATATGGTGGGATGAAGGATCCCCTTTGATTGTTTTATCCAAACGACTCCTCCAAAAAATGGAAGAAAAGGTGCAGCTTCCTCTTGCTTTAGGCATGCGCTACGGAAAACCCGCTATCCAAAAGGGTTTACAGGAATTGGCTGATAAGGGAGTGACCGAAGTTCTCCTTGTACCCCTCTATCCTCAATTTGCAATGGCAACTACAGAAACCATCTTAGTACTAGCAGAATCCCTACGTCAAGAATCCTTTCCGCAAATGGAGTTCACGACTTTACCTTCTTTCTACAATCATCCCGATTATGTTCGTGTGTTGTCGCAGTCCATTCAGGAATCCCTACAGGACAAACAGTGGGAACATTTGATTTTTTCCTATCATGGCGTTCCCGAACGACATATTCGAAAATCTGACATCACCAAGTCTCACTGTAAAATTGATGGGCAGTGTTGCCAAACAGCTTCACCAGCTCACCAATATTGCTATCGACATCAGTGTTTCGAAACAACGCGTTTGGTTGCAGAATATTTGGATTTGGCTTCCGACCGCTACACGACCACTTTCCAATCTCGCTTGGGCTTGGACCCATGGCTGCAACCCTATACAGACAAAACCGTTGCTAAAATGGCCAAATCAGGTGTGAAAAAAATGGCAATTGTCACTCCTGCCTTCGTTTCAGATTGTCTAGAGACCTTAGAAGAAATTGGGATGGAGGCCGTTGAAGATTTTGAAGAAAAAGGAGGGGAACATCTCCATGTAATCCCGTGTATCAATGACCGAGAAGACTGGGTAAATGTTATGAGTCGCTGGGTTGATGAATGGGCTATGTCTGAACCGGTTAGCTCTTAATGGCCACTGAAAAAGCGGCTCTACTGGGTCAGCTTCCCATTGGCAAACTACTCATTCAACAATCCGTCCCTGCTTCGATCGGAATCTTAGCCATGTCAATTAATATCCTTGTTGACACCATCTTTGTGGGACAATGGATTGGAGCCGATGCGATTGCCGCTATCAATGTAGTACTGCCTGTTTCTTTTTTTATTGGAGCCTTGGGGATGGCCATAGGAATTGGAGGAGGATCGGTAATATCAAGAGCCTTTGGGGATAACAACCTTCAAAAGGCTCGGCTCACTTTTGGCAACCAATTGGTTCTTACATTTTTTTTGTGTCTGAGTTTTGTTCTAGGGGGGTTGTATTATGCCGATCTACTCATTCCACTATTTGGTGGAAAAGGGGGATTATTTTCTCTAGCCAAAATTTATTATGTAATTGTTCTGTATGGAGTTCCTGTACTCGGGTTTTGTATGATGGGTAACAATGTGGCTCGTGCCGAAGGCAAGCCAAAGTTCGCGATGTATGCCATGTTACTTCCTTCTATTTCTAATTTACTTTTGGATGTAATCTTTATAAAACTGTTGGGTTGGGGAATGACTGGAGCAGCTTGGGCAACAACACTATCATATGGGGTTTGTGCGAGTTATCTACTTTATTTTTTCATAGTTCATAGCGAACTAAACGTGCAATTTCAACACCTAATTCTAAAAAGAAAAATTGTTGCTGAAATTGGCAGTTTGGGAATGGTTACATTGTCTCGACAAGCCGTAGTTAGTTTGGTAGTTCTCATTGTCAACAACCTCTTATTCGACTTTGGCGGTGCTACTCAATTGGCTATTTATGCGATCATCAGTCGTATGTTAATGTTTGCCCTATTTCCCATATTGGGGATTACACAAGGGTTTCTCCCAATAGCGGGCTACAACTATGGAGCGCAGCACAAAGAACGAGTTATTGGTCTAATTCGGCTAACCCTGATCGTGGTCACTGTAATGGCCAGTTTAGTCTTTGGGCTTATTTTTATTTTTGCCGCTCCCATTGCTCAACTATTTACTACCGATCCTGATGTAATTTCTGAAACGCCTCATGCCCTTCGCTGGGTATTTGCTGCTACTCCCATTTTGGGAATTCAACTGATTGGTGCGGCTTATTTTCAAGCCATCGGCAAAGCAGTTCCAGCACTACTGCTTACCCTAACACGTCAAGGATTTTTCTTTATTCCCTTAGTGTTTATTCTTCCTTATTATTTTGGAATAAACGGCATTTGGATGGCTTTCCCTATTGGCGAAACACTAGCCACGCTAATCACAGCATTTTTCTTGTATCGAGAACTAAAAAAATATCAAAAGCTACAGAAGACAACTCCTTAGAACAGTCAGATAGTTTTTTGTATTTTCCATAAAATATTTAGAAGATGACAAAATTTGGAAAGCACTTATTCCTAAGTCTATTACTCATTTTTTTATTCAGCTCCGAAACACAAGCGCAGCGAAAAAGGAAAGCAAAGATTCCCTCTATTTCTAGCCAGCTATATAGCAGTTTGGAATATCGGGAAATTGGCCCGTTTAGAGGAGGACGATCTGCAGCTGTTACGGGAGTCCCTGGACAGCCACAATTATTCTATATGGGAAGTGCTGGAGGAGGTGTTTGGAGAACTACCGACGGGGGCAAAACCTATGAGAATTTATCCGATGGCTATTTTGGTGGGAGTATTGGTTCTATTGCTGTAGCAAAGAGTGATCCCAACGTGATTTATGTTGGTGGTGGAGAAGTCACTGTTAGGGGAAATGTCTCAGCAGGTTACGGTGTTTGGAAATCCATGGACGCGGGTAAAACTTGGACCTTTGCTGGGCTTCCCAAATCACGACATATACCCCGAATTGCGATTGATCCTTCCAACCCCGATATTGTATATGCGGCAGTGCTTGGAGATTTGTTCAAGCCAACTTCCCAAAGAGGGGTATACAAAAGTGTGGACGGAGGGAAAAACTGGAAAAAAATATTGTTTTCTTCGAATCAAGCAGGGGCGGTAGAACTTCAACTAGACCCAACCAATCCTCGGATATTATACGCATCTACTTGGCAAGTAAAACGTACACCCTACAGTTTGAGCAGTGGAGGATCCGGTTCGGCATTGTGGAAGAGTTCCGATTCAGGGGCCTCTTGGAGTAAAATCAGTGACAACAATGGATTTGCAATGGGAACGTTGGGAATCATTGGCGTCACCGTATCACCTGTGGACGCTCAAAAAATTTGGGCTATTGTAGAACACAAAGAAAAAGGAGGAATCTATCACTCTGAAAATGGAGGGTCGAGTTGGAAATATATTAATGATAGCCGTGCCCTCAGGCAACGTGCTTGGTATTATTCCAAAATTTACGCAGATACCCAAAATGAGAACATAGTTTATGTAATGAATGTATCCTATCATAAATCCACCAATGGCGGGAAAAACTTCGAAAGTTTTAATGCTCCTCACGGCGACCATCACGACTTGTGGATAGCACCTGAGGACAATCAGCGGATGATCATTGCCGATGACGGAGGGGCTCAAATAAGTTATGATGGGGGAGCACATTGGAGTACCTACCATAACCAACCCACTGCTCAGTTCTATCGGGTAACCACAGACAACGCTTTTCCTTATCGGATCTACGTAGCACAACAGGACAACTCAACCCTCCGCATTCCGCATCGCACCGCATCCAATTATATTGAAGAGGAGCATTGGGAGGAAACAGCGGGAGGAGAATCGGCTCATATTGCTGTTGATCCATTGAACAACGATATCGTTTACGGTGGAAGCTATGGCGGCTATCTCACCCGAGTAAATCACGCTAAGAATACAGAACGCGGTATTAATGTATGGCCCGACAATCCCATGGGGTATGGAGCAGAAGGCATGCGTTACCGTTTTCAATGGAACTTTCCCATAATTTTTAGTCGTCACAATCCGAAGAAATTATACACCTTCTCCAATCACGTTCATGTCTCTGAAAATGAAGGACAAAGCTGGGAAATTATTAGTCCAGACCTCACTCGAAATGATCCTGATAAACTGCGTTCTTCTGGAGGTCCGATTACACAGGACAATACTGGAGTGGAATATTATTGCACTCTATTTGCAGCCAATGAATCGCCTCTGCAAGAAGGACTGATGTGGGTTGGGAGCGACGACGGATTGGTTCATATTACGAAGGATGCTGGAGAAAGTTGGATCAATGTCACACCCAAACAACTTCCAGAGTGGATGCAGATTAATAGCATAGAACCTTCTTATACCGATCCAGCTGTATGCTACATTGCAGGCACTCGCTACAAAATGGGAGACTACCGCCCCTATTTGTACAAGACATCGGATTATGGAAAAACTTGGGTAGAAATCACTCAAGGTATTTCATCAGACCATTTTACTCGTGTTGTTCGTTCTGACCCTCAGAGAAAAGGTCTCTTGTATGCAGGAACCGAAGCAGGAATGTACCTTTCGTTTAATGATGGTAAAACTTGGAATTCTTTTCAGCAAAACCTTCCTTTGGTACCCATCACGGACCTGGTCATTAAGGACAACAGTTTAATTGTTGCTACTCAAGGGAGGAGTATTTGGATGATCGATGATCTCACAGTGCTTCATCAGATGGATACAACCACAAGTGAAGATGAGGTTCATTTATTTGCCCCCAAAACCAGCTATAGAACTAAAGGGAGTGGGGGAAAATCTTCAAAATTAAAAGGGACCAATTTACCAAACGGAGTGGTAGTACATTACTATCTCCCTCAATGGGATTCTGGAACAGATAGTTTATCACTTACTTTTGTAGATGCCATTAATAGTCCGATTAAAACATTTTCTTCTCAGGACGAAAAAAACCCATTAACTCCCAATAAAGGAGGGAATACTTTTGTGTGGGATACACGCTACGAAGGTGCTGAAACTCTTGAAGATATGATTTTTTGGAGCGCTTCTTTTTCCGGCCCAAAGGCAGTACCTGGAACGTATAAAGTTCAATTGACTGTTAATGGAATCGAACAGCAGCAACCTTTTTCAATACAATCGAACCCTTCTGGAGAGGCGTCTGTGGCAGAAATGCAACAACAATTTGATTTCATTACCCGAGTGAACGCCACCAATGACAAAGCGCACAAGGCGATCAAAAGCTTACGTTCGATCAATCAAAAGTTGGCAGCATTTGAAAAAAACTATGTAGCAAACCCAAACTTGAAGGGGTTGGTGGCACAAGCGAAGAAGATTCAAAAAAATCTCTCTAAAATTGAAAAAACACTATACCAAACCCAAAATCGAAGCAATCAGGATCCATTGAATTTCCCCATCAAATTAACCAATAAATTGGCCTACCTCAATGATCTTGTAGGGATGGATGATTTTGGACCCACGGCCCAAGACGAAGCTGTCCGAGGGGAACTTACAAAAGCCATTAATAACGCCTTGGAGGCTTTCGAAAAAATAAAAGAAAAGGATGTAAAATCCTTTAACTTAGAGTTTTCAAAATTAGCATTAGATTATTTAACGATCGAAAACTAAAGTGAGTTACTACAATTATATAAAAGCGCTGCATCTGATTTTTGTAATTACTTGGTTTGCAGGGCTTTTTTATATGCCTAGACTTTTTATTTATTGGATTGAAGCACAGCAAAAAGAAGCCACAGCTCGTGATATTCTCACCAAACAATTCCAATTGATGGCTCATCGCTTGTGGTATATCATTACCTGGCCTTCTGCAATATTAACCGTATTATCTGCTTCGGCATTGCTTTACCTGATGCCGAATTTGCTCCTTCAATCTTGGATGTGGGTCAAGCTAGGATTTGTGGGTGCCCTAGTTCTTTATCATCTAAAAACGCACCGTATTTTCAAAAAGATGCAGCGCGACGAGTTTCCCTATTCCTCAAATTTTATGCGTATCTGGAATGAAGGAGCAACCTTACTTTTATTTGCAATTGTTTTTTTAGCTATTCTAAAAAATAGTTTTCATTGGATTTTTGGTGTAGTGGGAATCTTACTTTTAGGCGTACTTCTCATGTTGGGCATTCGTTTGTACAAAAGACTTAGAAAAAAAGGAGAAGAATGAAAGTTAGAGAACTATTCAATCGAAGGTTATCATTGCGTACCCGTCTTTTTTTGGCTATGATACTACTCGTATTTTTAGCGTGTATGTTGATTTTAGCAGCGACCTATATTCAATATCAAACCGAAGCAGACGATTATAACCTTTTTCGATTGGATCGAAAGGAAAAACAAATACAACGACAACTCAATTACTTAGTCGATAAATACCAGTTAGAACAAGCTTCTGATTCGATTTGGGCGGAATATGAAAAAGATTTGCGTTCGATTAGTAAAATACACAAAGTTGAGTTCTCCCTATTTAGTCTTGAAGGGGACTCCTTATTTGTGTCCTTCACCCCCCTTAAAATTATTGCCAATAATTACAAACTTGATTCCACTTTAGTCGACACTATTCTTACTAAAAAGGGATCGAGGTATTTAGAAGAAAGTATAGACGAACTGGGCAATTTTCAATCTTCCTACAGTTTGCTCAAAGTAGATAATGGAATGCCGTATGCTATTTTATTTTTCCCCTATTTTGAAGACATTTCTTTCTCGGAAGATGAACTCAATACTTTTCTGCAACGCCTCTATCAGGTCTATCTGATCATGTTAGTGGTTGCCATCTTTTTTGCTTATTTCATATCCCGCTATGTCACCCGTTCTCTAGACAAGCTCCGTCTATTAATTGGCCAAACAGGTTTTCTTACTCGTAATAAAAAAATTCATTTAGAAAATGCTACAAGAGAAATTGAAGGGCTGGTTAATTCCTACAATAATATGATTGATGATCTTGAGAAAAGTGCTGAGTTATTAGCCAAAACAGAACGAGAACAAGCCTGGCAAGAAATGGCACGCCAAGTAGCCCATGAAATTAAAAACCCATTGACTCCCATGCGACTTTCTGTTCAAAGTTTTCAGCAACGTTTGGATCCCAATGCGCCAAATTTACAAACCAAAATCAACGAATTCTCTTCCATGCTCATTGCACAAATTGATACAATGAGTCAAGTGGCCAACGCCTTTTCAGATTATGCTACACTTCCCAAAGCCCAATTGAAAGAAGAAGACATTGTTGAATTGACCAAAAGAGCAACCGAAGTCTTTGAACAGGAAAATGTGAAATTTAAATCGGATGTGACTCAGCAAATGGTTCAATTGGATAGAACTCAATGGATTCGAGTGATGACCAATCTCATTCAAAATGGAATTCAATCGGTGCCTGCTGAAAAACTCGCTCAAATAAAGGTGCAAATCAAGGTTGATGGTCAATGGGTAGAGGTTCAGGTAAAGGATAATGGGCAAGGAATTCTCTCCCAAAACAAAGACAAGATTTTTGAACCTAAGTTCACTACGAAAACTAAAGGTATGGGGCTTGGTCTTGGAATAGTGAAAAATATTATCACTTCGCACAATGGCTCTATTACCTTTCAATCCAAAAAAGGAAACGGTTCTACTTTCGTGGTTAAAATTCCGATTGACTAAATCTTGGATTGAATTTCGTAGACTCCCTGATGAATTATTTTTTGAAGTGATTCAAGCGATTTTTTGGGTTGTTGAGAATCGATCATTTGCAAAGGGTGGAATTTAAAAACTATAGAAACCCCAAGAGGCATTGGGAAGTACTTGAATCGACTCAATTGCCAAGAATTTCCAATACTAATGGGGAGTAACCTAGCATTTGGAATTTCATTAAACAAGGTAATGAGGCCTCCTTTTTGAAACGATTTGGGGTTGCCATCCCGACTTCTTGTTCCTTCTGCAAAAATAACCACAGACCAATTATTTTCTCGAACTTTTTGAGCAAAGCTTTTAATCGATTCAAGCGAACCTGCTTTATCTTTTCTATCGATCAAAACAGATCCGCCGTATTTGAGATTATAGGAAATGCTGGGGATGCCCTTTCCCAATTCTTTTTTACTGATAAACTTTGGGTGGCAGTTCCTTAAATTCCAAATTAAAGGTGGGATGTCATAAGTACTTTGGTGATTGGCAACAATAATAATTGGGAAATCTCTTTTGAGTTTTGGAACATCGTGCAGAACAAAGCGGGTCCCTAAAAGATTGAGACAACGAAGAACCACCCAGTTGAGCAAATCCACACTTTTCTTGTGAGCTTGATAACCAAAAATGCGCAAGCAAATTATTTGAACTCCATGAAAAATGGACAATGTGATACCAAAACAGAGGTAATAAAGTAGGGTTAGGGGGTAAGAAAGTGCTTTTTTCAAAGCCAGAGGGGTTAGCAGTGTTCGCTGTAGGCAGTTTGAAGGTTGTCTGCAATCATTTCTGCAGGTCGCCCTTCAATGTGATGGCGTTCAATCATATGGACTAATTCACCATCTTTGAATAAAGCAATGCTTGGAGAAGAAGGAGGAAAGGGGATCATTCTTGCTCGGGCAGCATCAGTAGCTTCACGATCTACTCCAGCAAAAACGGTTAAAAGGTGATCGGGTGTTTTGTCTTGTCCCAACGATAAGCGAATCCCAGGCCGGGCATTGGCTGCGGCACATCCACATATTGAATTGACGACTACTAAGGTAGTTCCCTTTTGGGCAAGGGCCTTCTCCACATCTTTTTCTTGAAACAATTCTTCAAACCCTAGCGTTGTTAATTCCTCTCGCATGGGCTTCACAATATCTTCTGGGTACATAATTTAATTTTCCCCAAAGATATAAAGTTCCCTTTATATTATCGTCCGTCTTTTTTAGTATTTCATTCGTACATTATTTAAATAAATTATTCCTTTGCAACTTAATCGATTGATAGTATGAAATGGATGGGTGCCCTAATCGGCTATTTTATATATCGTTTTCCCGGTGCTTTGTTGGGGTTTTTTCTGGGGAGTATGCTGGAGCAGGCCCGAATGGGATCGCTCAATTACGGATCTTCATCTCGCGGGTTGACCAAACGTTCTTTTGAATTAAAGTTGTTGGCTTTGGCTGCCATAGTCATCAAAGCAGACGGACAAATTGTAGCAGAGGAATTGCGGTATGTTCGGAATTATTTTATTGGACAATACGGAGAATTGAGAGCACAAGAAATTTTTCAGCATTTTAATCAAGAAATCAAAAAAGAATCTCAAAGCATCAATGCCTTGGGAGCCGATTTTGTCCAAGGTACAGTCTATGCTACTCGTGTACAAATACTTCACTTTTTATTTGGAATTGCGAATGCCGACGGACAAGTCTCTCCAAGCGAACTTTCGAAACTCAGCGAGATTGCCAAGGCGATGCGCTTGCGTATCAATGAGTATGAGATCATCAAAGCCATGTTTGTCAAAGACACAGATCAAGCATATAAAATTTTGGGATTGGAACCCCAAGCCACAGTAGATGAAATAAAAAAAGCATATCGTTCTCAAGCAAAAAAGTACCATCCCGACAGAATCCAGACTCAAGATGAAGCACTTTTGAAAGGAGCACAGCAAAAATTTTTACAAATTCAGGAGGCTTATGAGACCCTCAAAAAGCAACGCGGATTTTAAATAGAGGTTATGGAACAAGTTTGGTTTTATCTTGAATTGGGTCTTTGGCACGTTTTAGATTTGGCAGCGCTGGATCACTTGCTGTTTATTGCAGCTTTCTCGGCTCCTTATGGATTTAATTCCTTGAAAAAATTGATTTGGTGGACAACCCTATTCACGATTGGGCATAGTCTTTCACTCCTAGGAAATTATTTTTACAATCTCAATATTTCATTCAATTGGATTGAGCTATTAATCTCTGTTTCCATTCTCATTGCTTGCATCCCCCTGTTTAGAAAGGCTCAACCCTTTGGGAGAACACGCTCCTTTTTTAGTGCTTTGATTTTATTTTTTGGAATCATTCATGGATTTGGATTTAGTCGTTATTTTGGAATGATGGTTCCTCAAGAAAGTGCCACTAAAGCCTTGATTTCATTTGCCATAGGGGTGGAAGCCGCTCAGATTACAATTATCCTAGCAGTGCTGATTTTGGAATGGGTACTTGTTCGTGTCTTATCCATCTCTAAAGAGAAATGGCAATGGGTAGTGGGAGGGATGATTGTATCACAAGCCTTGGAAATGACCTACCAAAATTGGCCTTGGTAAATAATTCCTTTCCTTTTCAAATACTTGTATCTTAGCGAGCCATGGATAACAAACAGGAAAAATACGACCGAGCCTATCTAAAAATGGCCCATACATGGGGGCAGCTTTCCTATTGTGAGCGGAAAAAAGTAGGTGCCTTGATCGTGAAAGACCGCATGATTATATCCGATGGCTACAACGGAACTCCTTCTGGTTTTGAAAATGTATGTGAAGATGAAGACCATTATACAAAATGGTATGTTCTTCATGCCGAAGCCAACGCCATTCTCAAGGTGGCAGCTTCGACACAATCCTGCCAAGGTGCCACTTTATACATAACACTATCCCCATGCAAGGAATGCAGCAAGTTGATCCATCAATCAGGAATAAAACGGGTGGTCTATGCAAAAGCTTATAAAGACCTCTCTGGGGTTGAATTTTTGAAACGGGCTGATGTTGAAGTATCTTCGTTGCCCTTGTCTTTCTCTTCCTAAACATGTTGTAATTTTGAAAAACACCTCCTACTTATTTCTTATTGTTGCCCTCTCGCTACTCACTGGATTTTTTTGGGGGAGTCGTTGGGAAGAAATAGGATTTCTTTCCCCAAAGGATACCAATGCTCAGGCCAAGTTATCTCGACTAATGCGCTATGTTGATCAGCGATATGTGGACTCCCTCAATATTGACAGTCTTTCCACGGAAGTCATTCAAGAAATCATAGATCGCCTAGACCCCCACTCCGTTTTTATTCCAAAAGAGGAACAACAAGCACTTTCAGAAACAATGCAAGGAAATTTTGTTGGGATTGGCGTGAGTTTTTATATGATTGAGGATACCGTGGCCATCGTCCGAGTATTGGACGGAGGGCCTAGTAAGAATTCTGGAATTCTTCCCGGGGATCGGATTTTGATGGCAGATCAAGATACATTATATCTGAAGGGACTGGAAAGCAATGAAATCATAAATAAATTAAAGGGAACGCCCAATACTAATGTCAAGGTAAAATTCTACCGTCCTCAAAAGGATTCCTTATTCTCGATGACCCTCACCCGTGGTACGGTTCCCTTAAAAAGTGTTGAGGCACATTTCCTTCTGGACAAAAAAACGGCCTACATAAAAATTAACAGATTTTCTCAAGCGACTTACCCAGAGTTTTTGGAAGCCTTGGAATCTTTTGATTTGAACACTCTGGCGCATTTAGTTCTTGATTTGCGAGACAATCCAGGGGGGTATATGTTTCCTGCACAACAAATCGCTGATGAGTTTTTGAAAGACGGCAAACCCATCGTTATTACACAAAGCAACAACGGCATACGGAAACAAACGTTGGCCACAGAAAGAGGAAACTTCGAAAAAGGAGACATTTATATTCTTATTAATGAACAATCTGCTTCTGCGGCCGAAGTTTTGGCAGGTGCGCTGCAAGACAATGACCGGGCTTGGATTGTTGGCAGGAGAAGTTTTGGGAAAGGACTCGTTCAACAGCAGTTGCCCTTGGGAGACGGCGATGCAATACGATTAACAACGGCTCGATACTATACCCCCACAGGGCGTTCCATCCAAAGACCCTATGGAGGACAGGATAGAGATACCTATTACAATGAATTCAACCGAAGGTATGACAGTGGGGAAATGGCCAGTGTGGACAATATTCCAGTCAATGATTCTTTGGCTTACAAGACACCCCAAGGACGAATTGTATACGGTGGCGGTGGGATTACTCCCGACATCTATGTACCCAATACTAATACGCGTTCGGAAGAATTCGACTTCTTTCTATTACGATCCAACTTGATGAATCATTTTGTTTTCACCTATTTGGACAAAAATCGATCTGCCTATCCATTTGAATCCGAATCTGAATTTAGTTCCCAACCGCTAAAAAACGCTCAAGACTGGATAGCGGCCTTTGTTGAATATTGCGAGGTAAATAGCCTTCCTTTTGAAATAAAAGACAAATTGGTGGTTACAAATGCAATTAAAGCCTATTTAGGTCTTCAGCTGTACGGGGAGAATTGCTACTCTAAAATACTTACACAAATCGATCCCTTTGTACAACGAACTCTAGACGAACAGCGACTAAAAGAATAACTATTTTTCCTTTAGCCTTTTAGCTACTTTAAGAGATTGCGAAAGAACCAACAGCAGAAGAATCGCACAAGCAGATGCCAACACACCAATACAAGCGACAAGACTTTGCCCTTCGAAGGGAGCCGCCCAGCGGATTTGAAAAAGGTTGAATCCTAAAGTTGCTACAGCCAATAATAGGAAAATAACAATCCAATTTTTCATAGAACATAAAGGTACTAAAGAAGAACGATATTAGGGGGCCAACTGTCCCACATTAGTTGCAAAAAGTTTTACTGCAATAGCCAAAAGTACTACACCAAAAACTTTTCGAATAACCAAGATACCCGAGGATCCTAGAAAGCGACCCAAAAAATGAGAGGACTTCAATACTGTGTAGACCAAAATGATGTTTCCAATAATGGCTATAATCATATTGACCAGGTGGTATTCCGCTCGAAGGGATAGAATCGAAGTAAGTGTACCCGCCCCTGCAATCATAGGAAAGGCAAGAGGTACTATAGAGGCTGTGGCTGGAATATCACCTTTAAAAAGGCTGATTCCAAGAATCATTTCTATTGCTAACAACAAAAGCACAAAAGAACCAGCCACCGCAAATGAACTTACATCAATCCCAATGAGTTTTAGTATTTCCTCGCCCAAAAACAAAAAGGATATCATTAACAGAGCGGATACCACAGCGGCTTTTTCTGATTGGATATGACCTACTTTTTCGCGCAGGCTAATGATCAAGGGAATGTTACCAATGATATCGATAACGGCAAATAAAATCATTCCCGCGCTTAGAATCTCTTTGATGTCGAACATGATTGTTGAATTGTAGGGGTTAAAATTTGCCGCAAAATTAGTAATATTCTCTGTATTTTTAGGCTCCATTTGTACTTATGATTGTTCAAATTCAAGATTGTTTGGTGTCGGAATCTGTTTTACAAGAGGCCTTTAGTTGTGACCTGGATCGCTGCCAAGGAGCTTGCTGTGTAGAAGGTGAAGCAGGTGCGCCTTTGGAACAGGAAGAAGTAAATTTTCTAGCCAAGGAATGGGAGCAGATTGAGCCCTACCTTCCTGAAGCCGGTCGGAAAGCAATTGCGGAACAAGGCACTCATGTTCTGGGACTTGATGGAGATTTTGAAACCCCTCTTGTGAATGGGAAAGAATGTGCCTACACTCTATTTACCGAAAAGGGGATAGCGCAATGTGGAATTGAAAAAGCATATCATGAAGGAGCCGTCACGCAGAACAAACCCATTTCATGTCACTTGTATCCCGTCCGAATTAAAAAATACAAGGAATTCACAGCAGTAAACTATCATCAATGGCATGTTTGTGAAGCGGCTTGTGCATTGGGAAATCAATTAAAGAAACCCGTATATGAATTCGTTAAATCGGCTTTGATTCGAAAATTTGGACAGCCATGGTATGATGAACTGGTTTTAGCAGCCCGTGAATTGTCAAACTGACGTTTTCAAGTATATTGCGGCCTACCCGAATTTTTGTATATGTAATAACCTATAAAACAATTAATTAGAAATATGAAGATTTTAATTAATTGTTAAGCAATGTTGTCATTTTGTTAAAAACTAAAGCTGTTTGTGAATAAGTAGGCCTTTCAATTCTGCAAGCATTTTTAAATCTTTGTTTGTCTCGAAAACAATGTAAAATAACTCTAAAAGAAAAAAAACGATGGCAGCAGTGGAACCCATACTAGCAGAAAACAACAACCGATTTGTAATTTTTCCAATTCAGCATCATGACATATGGGAATGGTACAAAAAAATGGAGGCTAGCTTTTGGACCGCTGAAGAAATTGATTTGCACCAAGATCTAAACGATTGGAACAACAAACTCAACGAGGATGAGAAGTATTTCATCAAACATATCTTAGCCTTCTTTGCTGCATCCGACGGAATTGTGAATGAGAACCTTGCTGAAAACTTTGTTAATGAAGTTCAATACTCCGAGGCCAAATTTTTCTACGGATTCCAAATCATGATGGAAAATATCCACTCCGAGACCTATTCATTGTTGATCGACACATACGTCAAAGACGAGACAGAAAAAAATAAGTTGTTTCAAGCAATCGAAGTTTTCCCTGCCATCAAGAAAAAAGCAGATTGGGCACTGCGTTGGATTGATTCCGATTCTTTTGCGGAAAGATTAATCGCCTTTGCTGCCGTGGAGGGAATTTTCTTTTCTGGGGCCTTCTGCTCCATCTTCTGGTTAAAAAAACGAGGTCTAATGCCCGGACTTACCTTCTCTAACGAACTTATTTCAAGAGATGAAGGCGTTCACTGTGACTTTGCCGTGCACTTGCACAACAAACATTTGGTCAATAAAGTACCACAAGAGCGAATCGAAGAAATTATTCTAGATGCTCTGAATATCGAAAGAGAATTTGTTACAGAATCCCTACCAGTAAGTCTTATTGGAATGAATGCCAAACTGATGACCCAATATTTGGAATTTGTAACGGATCGATTGTTAATTGAATTGGGATGTCCAAAACAATTCAACGTAACTAATCCTTTTGACTTTATGGACATGATTTCTTTACAGGGTAAAACCAACTTCTTCGAAAAACGAGTTTCTGAATATCAAAAGGCAGGGGTCCTCAATAAAGAGGAACCAGAAACTAAAATCTCCTTCGACGCCGATTTCTAATCATCTTTAATTACTTCCAGTAAACACACCAACCATAAAAACCAGTTCCCTATGAGCATGAATGTAGTAAAACGAGATGGGCGAAAAGAGCCTATAATATTTGATAAAATCACTGCAAGAGTTCGTAAACTTTGTTACGGTCTCAACGATTTGGTTGATCCTGTTCGTGTGGCAATGCGTGTGATTGAAGGACTATACGACGGCGTTACTACATCGGAACTAGATAATCTAGCAGCTGAAATTGCTGCTACGATGACAACCACTCACCCAGATTATGCACAGCTAGCGGCTCGAATATCTGTATCCAACCTCCATAAAAACACTAAAAAATCCTTCTCAGAGACCATGAAGGATTTGTATGAATATGTAAACCCCAGAACGGGAAAAAAAGCTCCCCTGCTGTCTGATGAGGTTTATAAGGTGATCCAGAAAAATGCCGAACTGCTCGATTCGAGTATAATTTATAATCGAGACTTTGGTTACGATTTCTTTGGGTTTAAGACACTAGAGCGTTCCTATTTGTTAAAACTCAATGGGGAGATTGTGGAACGACCCCAGCACATGCTCATGCGAGTGTCTATAGGGATTCATCTAGAGGACATGGATTCAGTGATGGAGACCTATCATTTGATGTCCAAGCGCTATTTTACCCATGCTACTCCCACACTCTTCAACTCGGGAACTCCCAAGCCACAGATGTCATCATGTTTTTTACTCACAATGAAAGACGATAGCATTGATGGGATCTACGACACATTAAAACAAACTGCCAAAATCTCCCAATCTGCAGGGGGTATTGGTTTGTCTATCCACAACATACGCGCCACGGGGTCCTACATATCAGGAACCAATGGAACATCCAATGGAATTGTTCCTATGCTTCGTGTTTTCAATGACACGGCTAGATATGTAGACCAAGGCGGCGGGAAGCGTAAAGGCTCTTTTGCGATATATGTTGAACCTTGGCACGCCGACATTTTTGACTTTCTTGAATTGAAAAAAAACCACGGTAAAGAAGAAATGCGGGCTCGTGATTTATTTTACGCCATGTGGGTGCCCGATTTATTTATGAAACGGGTAGAAGAGGATGTTGAGTGGACGTTGATGTGCCCTAATGAATGCCCAGGCTTATTCGATTGCCATGGCGATGCCTTCGAAAAATTGTATATCAAGTATGAGAAAGAGGGTAAGGGACGAAAAACAATCAAGGCGCGTGAGCTTTGGGAGAAAATCTTAGAATCTCAGATAGAAACAGGAACGCCTTATATGTTGTACAAGGATTCTGCAAATCGCAAATCCAATCAGCAAAATCTGGGTACGATTCGTTCTTCCAACCTGTGTACGGAGATATTGGAATACACCTCTCCCGATGAAATTGCAGTTTGTAACCTAGCATCTATTGCGTTGCCAATGTTTGTTGAAGACGGTGCATTCAATCACCAAAAGCTTTATGAGGTAACCCTCCAAGTCACAAAGAACTTGAATCGTGTGATCGATAGAAACTATTACCCGGTACCCGAAGCGGCCAATTCCAACTTCAGACATCGTCCTGTGGGTCTTGGAGTGCAAGGATTAGCCGACGCCTTCATTATGCTTCGGCTTCCGTTCACCTCGGAAAAGGCCAAGGAATTGAATCAAGAAATATTCGAAACCCTCTACTTTGCTGCAATGACGGCTTCTTTGGAAGAGGCACAAAAAGACGGTCCATATGAGACCTACAAAGGGTCTCCCATTTCCAAAGGAGAGTTTCAGCACAACCTATGGGGAATCAAGGACGAAGAATTGAGCGGTCGATGGGATTGGGTCGCTTTGCGGAAACAAGTTAAAAAGCACGGTGTACGAAACTCTCTTTTGGTAGCGCCAATGCCCACAGCTTCAACCTCACAAATACTAGGAAACAACGAGTGCTTTGAACCCTACACCTCAAATATCTATACCCGTAGGGTACTGTCTGGTGAATTTATTGTGGTCAACAAACACCTCCTAGAAGATCTTGTTGAATTGGGATTGTGGAACGAGGATATGAAGCAAGAACTCATGCGGGCCAATGGATCCATTCAGCATATCGAAGCGATTCCCGGAGACATTAAAGAATTGTATCGAACCGTATGGGAACTCAGTATGAAAGATATTATAGATATGTCCCGACACAGAGGCTATTTTATCGATCAATCCCAATCCTTAAATCTCTTTATGGAAGGCGCCACTATGGCTAAATTAACTTCCATGCACTTTTATGCTTGGAAATCTGGCCTTAAGACGGGGATGTACTACCTGCGAACCAAATCCGCAGTGGACGCTATTAAATTCACCATTGATAACAAGGCGGTTGAAGAAGAGAAGGAACCGGCCACCGTTGAAGCAGCTACCACCAAAGTAGCAGCCGCAGCTCCCATTACAACAAAAGCAGCAACTCAAGCACAAACCGAACCAGTCAAGGGTCAGCAAATAGCTGTAGACCCACTGAGCCCAGAGGAACTCAAGCAAATGTTATCTCAATCACAAAATAGTGAGGATGATGATTGCTTGATGTGTGGCTCCTAGAGAAATTCACCCCCTTATTTCAGTATTAGGGGGCTCTTTTTTATCTCTTATGTTAAGTTAATGTTATTTAAATATTTATAAATAGTAAAATAAATGTTATATTTGTTTTAATAAACCTAAAGTATTAGCCTTATGAAACAAATTCTTGTAATGATAGTAATGATTAGTTTGGCAACTCAATTAGGGTATAGCCAAGAACGCACCGATTATAAAAAAGAGCGAAAACTCGTTCGTGTTACTAGTTATCATGACAATGGAAAATTAGCTCAAAAAGGATACCTAAAGAACAATAAGCTTCATGGGGAATGGATGAGCTATACTTTAGAAGGAGATAAATTGGCACAAGGAAGTTTTGAAGCGGGTAAGAAAGAAGGAAAGTGGATTTTCTGGCAGTCTGATCAAATCACTGAAGTGACCTTTAAAAACAATCTTGCCATTGATAAAGTGGTGTGGGCGCGTGAAACGGTAGCTTCGATAGACTAATCTTTTCCTGTCGCCGTCATCACAGCATATTCCTCAATTATTTCAAATTTGTGGGTAATCAAATCTTTAGTTCTCAACAATAAATTAAAGTACATAGCGGTATTTTTCACACTGGTCTCTACTTCTCGAGTACGAATAATCTGTTTCTGAATTTCTTCTTGAATCAAATTGAGCGAAGGCTCTTTTTGGTCCATAAGACTCTTGAATTCTTTAGAACCCATCATTTTATCTTTTCGAGCAAAAGCCTCTTGACTCACACGATAGACTGACTTGAGTTGGGATAATACCGCAAGCAATTCTTCATGTTGTAATTCACTAATCTTTCTATGATTATTATAGGAATGTTGGTAGGATATTTTGGTCAAGTATTGAATGTCTTCTGTTAAGTCATGAAGCACACCCAGCAAATTGATATAGGAATGAACGGGTTTTATATTCTCAGATTCTAGGGTCTTGATAAAATAGAATGAAGAGCCTCGCAACTCTTCCAGATCGTTTTGTAGCACCTTAGATTTTTGTCTCACCTCATTGAGTTTTCGATATTTATCAGCGGCCAGTCCTTCGATCAGCTGTTCATAAATTTCTAGGGTATATTCAAAAATCCCCATGATATTTTCCCCCGATTCAACAATAGTGTTCTCAAGCGATTTGTTTTTATCATTTAAATTGAAAGTGGAAGAAATCTTGCTGTCAAGGTCTGTTTTGGATAAAAAATTACGGCCAATAATTAAAACAACCAGAACCAGTATCGACAGTATGGCCCAGTTCCCTCCAAAATAGATAATACTGGTAATCAAACCACAAACGACAAATGCACTTAGGGCCGTGAAAAACCAGCCCACAATTA
Source organism: Flavobacteriaceae bacterium (assembly GCA_003533785.1). GTDB lineage: Bacteria > Bacteroidota > Bacteroidia > Flavobacteriales > Flavobacteriaceae > UBA11891. The sequence continues at coordinate 4,124 of DQCR01000029.1, read as the reverse complement.
CATTTACAACTCCAGCGACCCGATATACTGCACTATCGGTACCCCAAGCTCGGTCGGCTAAAGAAGTACCCATAGCAACCATAAAGGTGACATAGGTCGTAGACAGGGGTAGCTTCAATGAGGTGGCAATGGCAATCAATACCGAAGCAACAACCAGATTGATGCTGGCGCGAAGCTTATCAAAGGCAGGAAGATTCTTATTATTTAGAGTATAAAAACGATCAGTCGCCATAGACTTTTTAATATAATTATTAATACCAGAGGGAGTAATACTGACCACTAAGGCATGTCCGTTGGAAAAGAAGCGAACCAGCTGACGCGACAGATAATTGGGACGAAATCGCTCTTTGATTTGATTTTGATCGGAGAGGTCTAGTGATGTTTGTACGACTCTTTTGGCTTTTGCAGAAAACCATAGGGTAACAATCATAATTAGGCCAGACGCAAAAAGGAAAACGGTAGGGGTTGGAACTTTGGCTGAAAGCACACTCATATTAAAAAGACTGGCTTCTACCCCTGAACTTACCCAAGCCAAATACGATTGATAGGCGGCAATAGGCACTCCAATAAAGTTTACCAGGTCATTCCCAGCAAAGGCAAGCGCCAATGAAAAGGTACCTAAGCCAATGATAAACTTATATACGTCTAGCTGTATCAAACGCATCAAAGTGTAGAGGATAATAAAGAGCAGGACTGCAATTGCAATAGTTACTAGTACGTATTGATTTTCTAGAAAAGAATTAAGGGTATTACCGTTCAATAAATCATAAGAGGTGTTTGCGAAATCGGTACCCTTCAATCCTTTTATGACGATAAAGTTGACAATTGCTGCTGCAGAAATAGCGCCAAAAATGGCATTGATATACAGCGGCTTTGAGTCAAAATTATACGACAATAATATTCGCGATACCGTTTGTACTAAAGCCCCAATTGTAAAGGCGATAAAGACGGAGAGCAGTATCCCTAATATAATTTGAACGGCCTTAGAGGTATTGATATAGGTGTCTATATCGGTAAGGCTTTCGTTGTTGGCATATATTTTAATGACGGCCAATACCACTGCGGCTCCTAATAACTCAAACACGATGGATACGGTAGTGGAAGTGGGCATACCTAGGGTATTGAAAAAATCCAAGAGCAGTATGTCCGTAATCATGACGGCCAAGAATATATAGATGATCTCATCAAAGAAAAAGGCTTCGGGATTAAAGATCCCTTTTCGAGCGACTTCCATCATTCCACTGGAAAATAAAGCCCCTAGTGCAATTCCCGCACTGGCAAATATCATAATGCTTTTGTAGTTGAACACCTTCGAACCAAGGGCAGAATTAAGAAAATTTACAGCATCATTACTAACCCCAACAATCAAGTCTCCTATGGCTAGGAGACTCAAAACAATGATAATTTCTAGATAAAAGCCTTCCATATAGTTGTGTTCTAAGGCAAAAATGGAAAAATACCTACAATTTCAAGCTATATCCTAATGAAAAAGATCGTCCTGGATCCCGTAATGAGAAAATTTGGTCCGGAGTGTTGAATGAATTGTAATAACTTTCGTTGGTATCTCCTAAGAGATTTGAAATTTTAAAGGTGATGATTTTGTTCTTTTCAGCCCCGAAAGTTTTTCTCAAATTAAAATTCAGACTATGAAACGGATCGGTGTATATATCCGATGTATCACCCAGGCCAACGACTTGTAATGTTTTTCCTTGAACATTATAAAAAAGACCAATTTGGTTTCCATTTTCATTATCTCTGTATTCCAATCCAGAATTAATTAAATAGGGCGACTGGCCTTGTAAGGTTCTCGTGGAAGAAATTTCTTCCCCCGTTCTTTTATAAAACTCTCTTAAATTCCTTTCAACCTGTCCAATTTCTTGCTGTGATTCAATAATAGAACCATTAAAACGAAAAGCCATGTTTGGATTTATAAAGCGAAGCATTTTTCGATACTCAATTTCCATACCATAGACTTGTCCATTTCCAAGATTACGTGGTTGAAAGTTATTTCTTGACCCTTCAAAAGTGGCTAGTTCAATAGGGTCTTTAAAAAACTTATAAAATCCACTTATAGCAAAAAAGTCAGAGGTTTCAGTGTATTTTTCAAAACGGATATCAATATTATCGATGTAGGAAGGTTTTATATTAATGTTTCCTATAAAAGTAAATGCGGAAAGCGGATCGTAAATCTGAGCTACTGATGCTTCTTTAAAAGACGGTCTTGCCGTCGTTTTGGAATAGGAAGTTCTGATTTTTTTATTTTCCGTTAGATTATAAACTAAGTTAATTGAAGGAAAGACATCTAGTTTTTCTATTATTTTTTCGTTGGAAAGGTTGATAGTACCTCCGCTGTTTTGGCCTGTATAGAACAATTCGTATTGTTCAAGCCGCAGGCCTAAAGTAGATTTTAATTTTTCACTAAAATTAAGCTCTGTAGAAGCATAGCCAGCAAAATTTCTTATATCTGACGAGTATGCAGTCCCGTTTTCAATGGATTCATTGCTGTTGAACCGTATATAATTCCCATTCAGGTTATCTTGGGTAAATATATTATTAGCATCTATAATGGCATTAGGGTTACCCTCTGCCCCTTGATTGGCTCCCACTTGAATGGCATATTTGAAAATTGAAAAATCTCTTGTTTTGTATAAGCCATAAAGCCCCAATTTAAGTTTTGAATCAACCCCTTTAAACTTGAATATTTTGGTGTAGTCCACTTTAGCTACACCGTTGTCTTCAACCAAGTCGCGCCATATTCTTGTTGGCAATAGGTTGACAAATATAGAGTATTGATTATCTCTAATTACGAATTGTGTACTTCGCACGTCTTTGTCAAACACTCTAGCAAAACTAGGGGAAAGGCTCCACTCAATTTTCGAATTCGAATCCGTAAAATTGGTCAGTCCTGATAATTGAAGATTGGTAATTCTTTTTTGATTGTATTCTAAATTATACTTTTGAAATGTTTCAAAATTCGAATTGCTGTCAATCTGAATTAGATCCGTACCTGTATTTATCCCATTAAAAATATTTAAGATATTTAATTTATATTTTGAATTAATTGTCTTGTAGGAAAGGCCACCAAGTTGACTCCAAATGATAGATGAAACACTTTCTTGCCCTTCTTGGGTTCTACCAGCATACATATCAAAAACATCAGGATTTGTATCTTTTAAGAAAAGATTGTCTTGTGCATTTTGATACAAAGACGTCTCGTTTTTATAGGAGGTAGAAAAGAAATAACCCAAGGTATTATCGCCAATAAAAAACTGATTGCCAAAATTCAAGTCAATAGAGAAGTCTTGAAAGTTATTACTTGCGATAGGTCCCATATTGGGATTGAATTTTTGCGTATTTTCAGTTAAAATAGGAGTTCTAATCAACTCTATTGGCTCATAGGTTTTATAGGGGTCATCTAAGGGAATGTTTCGGTCTCCAAAATCAAACCCTAAAAAATCGGTGTACTCTTTTTCGTATCCCAAAAAATTACTTTTGTGGTGCATATCAGGGTTGATTGAGGTGCTGATGGAAAGATTGAAAATCTTTTCGTTGGGGAATTCTTTAGTCACAATATTGACAATCCCTCCCGTAAAATCTGCGGGATATTCAGCAGCCGAGGATTTAATGACGATTAAATTTTCTAATATAGAACTCGGAAAAATATCCATTTGGAGGGTATTCCTATCGGGATCCAGGCCCGGAATATCAATGCCGTTAAGAATAGATTTGGTGTAGCGATCCCCAAGTCCTCTAACATAGACATATTTTCCATTCTGGACGGAGACACCAGGTACACTTTTTATGGCGGAGGCGATATCACTAGCCCCTGTACTTCTAATGGATTGTGAGGAGAGTCCATCGAGAAGGTTGGCTGAGCTTTTTTGAAAGGCTAGTACAGCAGCTTCCGTATTCCTTTTGACAGAGGAAGTAACAATCACTTCTTCTAGACCTTCAGCGGCCTCATTTAAAATAACATCTATTAGTGTGGTTTTATTTTCATTGACAATTATTTCTGCTATTTCAATAGTTTCATATCCCAAAAAAGAATAGACCAACGTGTATTCGCCAGGAACCAACTCAAGGCCATAGACTCCATCAAAATCAGTAGTTGTTCCTTCGGTTGT
>DQCR01000036.1 GCA_003533785.1 Flavobacteriaceae bacterium | reverse complement strand
GCACGAAAAAAATCTATGTGTTATATTTGCCCAAAAATTATTTTAAATAAATAAAATTGAGACGCGTAGCTCAGCTGGATAGAGCATCTGCCTTCTAAGCAGACGGTCCTAGGTTCGAATCCTAGCGCGATCACAGCCAATAAATTAAAAACCCCAGTATTAACTGGGGTTTTGTAATTATTAAAAAAGTAAAATATTTTAATCCCTACTCGATAAAGGCCTCAAAAGTTTTTAATTCACTTAAATCTGCTTTACTTTTTTCCTTTAGTTTTTGAAAGGATTTCTTAGCCTCCATAAAACGTACATTAACTACTTCAAAGAATTCTTTTTCATTTGGAGAAGGTTTGGAATAACTCTCCGCAACCTTGGCATATAAATCCGCCATTTTTTCTCTCAATTGCGGCTCAGCGGCACCTACATAGTTGTCTCCAGTAGTTATCACTAAAGTCTCTTTTAAGTCTTGGAGTTTACTTTTCAGTCGTTTGTTTTTTTCCAACTCCAATAAAGCATCTAACTCATAAACCATATAGGCCAATTCCTGAGTCATATCGTAAAGAGTCATCGTTAGTTCGTGTTTGGCTTCGAAATACGAGGATTCCTTGCTTGTAGTTGGATCGTTGGACAAAACAAATGATTGCTCATAGGTATCTCTGCCTTTTTTAATGACAACTTTATATTCCCCAGCAGGTGCTCTAGGAGATGTAAATCCACCAAATGCTAAGGTTTTTCCCTTCGCAACTTTGGGTTGTCGTAGGGTGTAGTTCCAAGAAACGAGATTAACCCCTTTCGATTTTTTCGGATTCAATGTGGCAATTTTATTTCCCTGATTGTCTTGAACCTCCATAGTCATTTTTCCAAAGGTGTGACGCTTTGGAAGCAAATATTTAAACTGCGCAATCCGTGTGGGGTTCTCACCAACAAATTGAGTTTCAGTTCCAAAATTTTCAACAAACCCATAGCTTTTATCTCGCATGACAAGCCCAGTAGGTTTAAAAAAGTGAAGTTTTGATGCCAATTCTTCTTCTCCAATGGAACGCAGGGGAGATATGTCGTCAATTATTATTACACCTCGTCCGTGAGTTCCCATAACTAAATCATTGGTTTGTTTTTGCAGTTCGATATGATGGATCGCCACAGGAGGTAAATTTTTAGTGAAATGACTCCACGTTTGGCCTCCATTGTTGGTAATATATAATCCCATTTCTGTGCCTAAGAAAAGTAAATCAGGATTGATATAATCCTCCTGAATGTTACGTACAAATGCCTTTATATCCTCAGTAACGATAGAAGTCCAAGAAACTCCGTAATCAGTCGTTTTATATACATAAGGAGTTCGATCTCCTCGAGTGTGACCTTCAAAAACGGCATAGGCAGTACCCCTGTCGTGCACGCTGGCTTCTATATGATAAACCCAAGTGTTGGCAGGCAAGCTTGGAACATTCTCAATGGTATTGGTCCATGTCGACCCCCCATTTTTGGATACTTGTACATTTCCATCATCGGTTCCTACCCATATAATTTTCTCATCCAGGGGAGATTCAGCGATAGTGAAAATTGTGGTATGGTTTTCAGCCCCAGAATTGTCCATAGATAATCCTCCAGAGTCTTCTTGCTTTTGTTTTGCTCGGTCATTGGTTGTCAGGTCTGGAGAGATGGTTTCCCAGCTCTCTCCTCGATCTTCAGAACGGTGCAAAAACTGACTTCCAATATACAGGCGATCGGGCTGGTGTTCACTAACAGCCAAAGGAGCATTCCAATTAAAACGGAATTTAGGTTGTCCCTTTTTGGGTAGGGGTTGTATTGTTTTTATAAGTCCATTATCTAAATCATAGCGCCACACATTTTCGGCTCCTTGCATTTCGGAGTAGATGATTCTTTTACTTGGATGTTTTAACACTCTAAACCCATCACCTTGACCAACCGAAGTCCATTCGGCCGCTTTAACGCCTCCCGCTGCTGCATTGGGACCAAACCAAGAACCATTATCTTGCAACCCACCATAGACGTTATAAGGTTCTGCATTATCTACACTAATGTGATAGAACTGAGATAGTGGTAAGTTTTCAACAATTTCAAAGGTGGTCCCACCATTCCATGATCGGTAAACACCCCCGTCAGTGGCAGTATAGATGTAATCGGAATCCTTGACATTAAAAGCAAAGTCGTGTACATCACTGTGCATCGTACCCAAATTCTTAAAGGTCTTACCTCCGTCACGTGATATAGAACCGAATAAACCTGCTTTCATAACAACATCGGGGTCATTTGGGTCAATGACTATTCGAGAAAAATAAAACGGACGTACGGTAATTCCAAAGTCATTATTGCTTTGGGCCCATGATTCTCCTCTGTCATCACTTCGGTACAGTCCTTTTTTGTCCTGTTTTTCAGCTTCGATTACTGTGTATAAAATATTTGGATTCGACGGGGCTACAGCGATGGCCAATCGGCCCAGTTTGCCCTCTGGGAATCCATTGTGGATTTTTTTCCAGCTGGCACCCCCGTCTGTTGATTTGTATAAAGAACTCTTGTTTCCTCCAGAATTGAAAGACCAAGCTGTTCTTCTAAATTCCCACATCGAAGCATACAAGGTATTAGGATCTTCAGGGTCCATTGCAAGATCGGCACAGCCAGTAGCGGGACCATCATAAAGGATTTTAGACCATGAAGCTCCACCATCGATAGATTTGTATACGCCTCTTTCGGAACTGTCTGACCATAAGGCTCCTAGTACACCAACATAAATCTCATTGGAATTTTCTGGATTAACGATAATATTGGCGATTCTTTCTGACCTTTCAAAACCTAATTTTGTCCAGTTTACCCCCCCATCGTTAGATCGATATAGGCCATCACCAACGGAGACGCTGTTTCGTGTCCAGGTTTCCCCTGTTCCAACATAGATGACTTTATCGGGGTTGTTGGGATCCAATTCAACAGCCCCAACGGATTGACTGTGATCATCAAATATTGGATTGAAAGTGGCTCCACCATCACTGGATTTCCACACACCACCTCCAGCGGTTCCTGCATAAAGAATGCGTGAGTTGGTCGGGTGTAATTCTAGGTCGTTGACCCGACCACTCATAAGAGCGGGCCCGATGTGCCGTGCCCGAAGGTCGCCAAAGTAATCACTTAGTTTTTGCTGTGCTTTTACACTTGGTGAAATAATGAATATAGCACCAATAGCATAAAGGTAAATTCGTTTAAACATATTCGAGATATTAGTTGGGAATTAGTTTGAGGGTTCTTCTTCTGGAAAACTAAATTCTGAATCTGCAATCTCAGGGTTGAGTATTATTTCATCTATACCAATGACTTGACCCTCTTGATCTTTCAATCCTTGCGATTGAGAAAAGGGAAAATACAAACCACCTACTTCTTGATAATCACTCATTTTTACCTCACTCATTTGTCCTTTCAATTCACCGGACTTGATTTCGATATGAACAACAAGAGGAACATAATTTTCGGTGTCGAAAAAGTAATAGGATACATTTTCTACTTCTTCACCATCAACCACCATTGGTTTTTTCGTTAGTTTGATTTTGAAACACTCTGTTCCATCAATAACTTCCTTACCCATTAACTCTGCCTGATAACCCAATGATTTGTAATTGAGAAAAGGATCTGGGAAATCACCCATGTCACGGATTATATTATCAGTTGTTTCTTGATCACTTTTTTCTGCTTTTTGTGTCATAAAGTTGATGCTCCAAAGATCCTTTCCATCGAAGACCCCTTGCTTGATGACTTGCCCTTGAAAGTTAATCACCGTCATTTGTTTTCCCGATTTCATTTCCACAATTTCTAGCGGAATTTCCATCCCTCCTTGATTTATTTTAGCCTTGTATTGAATCCCTTCTAAGGATTCCCACTGGGCTCTTCCACCGGTATTTTCAAAATAGTTTTCAATAATCTCATCCAATGTCTGTGCTTGAAGAGCGGGGAAGGATGAAAAAGTTATAGCAATTAAAATTAGGAGCTGTTTCATTATTTGATTTTTTTTGATTTTTCAAATGTACTAAAACATCCTTAATAATCTTTTTGTCAACATTGATCCAATATTCTTTTCCAAACTAGAATAGCAGTTAAAAAAATGGATGTGTAGGCTATTATGAAAATGAAATACTTTTTGAATAGAGTTGTACATTTGAAAAAAAAAAATGAAATACAATAAGCTAATCTTTTTGACACTTTCAATAGCAATCACCCTCAGCAGTTGTAACTTTTCTCCCTCAAAGCCAGAGGTAAAAGTAGTCTCGCCCAGTCCACAATCGCAAGCCAATACCCTTGAAGTTACCAGGGCCTCTGACCCTATTTTAGCTGGCTACATGGCAATTAAAAATGCCATGGTAGCAGATGATAGTCTTTCGGTATCATTGGCAATTGAAACTTTGCATTCATCAATTGAGGAAAGGATCAAAAATTCCAAACAGAGTACAGACAATGCCCTATATGTAAAAATGGAATCTCTTGCACTAGAGATGAAGAATCAAAATTTTGAGCAGCAACGAATGAGTTTAATCGATCTTACGGCAGCCCTTCTCGATTGGAATAAATCCAACCCCTCTGCTGAAAAAATTTACCTTCAGTATTGCCCTATGTATCAAGGAGGAAACTATTGGTTGAGTATGAATGAGCAGGTACTGAATCCGTATTATGGCAGTAAAATGCTACGTTGTGGGGTAGTGGAGAAAGTGCTTAACTAGTCTTTTAGGCGAACCTTAGTGTTATTGATAAATTCTTGTCGACGAGGGAGCGACACATTATACCCGTAAGATTTATTAACGACATTTTCACCTTTCAATAAGCGAGAAACGTAATCTTGATGATATTCTTCCGCAATGGTAAAAGGGGGACTCTTGGCGAGGAGTATCTCAATTTTATGCCGATCAAAAGAAGCCAAGTACGTATTTAATTCTTCCATCTGACTTTTATTTTTCGGAAAGACAATAGACCGGTATGATTTTCCGAAATCAGGGGCTTGGCCAATAGTGTAAGGATTGGTAATATCGAAATAGACTTGCAACAGAACAGAATAACTGACCTTAGAAGCATCGTAGATTACGGCCACTGTTTCTGCGTGATTACCATGATCGTAATACGAGGGATTGGGCACGGTGCCTCCTGCGTATCCAGAAATGACCTCATTTACACCGTACACTTCTTCATAAACCCCTTCCACACACCAGAAACATCCAGAGGCGAAATAAGCTACTTCCATCCCTTCAGGAATTTCAATCGTTTTTTGAGTTAGGTTGCCCTTGTTTTGTTGGCATTGTAGCGTAAATGCCATAAAAATAAGAATCAATAGAGTAAAACGATGTTTCATAATTTGTTGATAACGTATATAGGGAGCGTACCAAATGTTAAACAAAAATAAATTAAATTTATAATACCAAGTCTATTTTTCAGAATTGGTTTATGGTTATGCCTCTGGGACTACTTCCCGGAGGTTTTTTTATTTAACATGTACATTGTTCTTAAAAACACTACTAAAAATGACTATAGGAATTCCACGAGAAATAAAGCCACAAGAAGCACGCGTCGCGATCACTCCATCAGGAGTATTTGAACTAGTGCAGCAAAAAATCACTGTTTTAATTGAAGAAAATGCCGGTCTTTTGAGTGGCTTTTCTAATCGTTCCTATCAAAATGCGGGAGCGGAATTAATTCCAAATGCAAAGTCTTTGTATGAAAAATCTGACACGATCATTAAGGTAAAAGAACCACTCACAGAAGAATATCAATGGATTAAACCCCAGCATACGGTGTTCACCTATTTTCATTTTGCATCTAGCCGACAACTCACCGAAGCGATGCTACAAAGCCAAGCCACCTGTATTGCCTATGAAACCATTAAGGTTGGAAATCAATTGCCCCTTTTAGTCCCTATGTCTGAAGTAGCGGGGCGCTTGGCAACGCAACAAGGAGCGAAATATTTGGAAAGTCCGCAGGGTGGAGCCGGTATTCTCTTGGGGGGTGTACCTGGAACGCCTCCCGCAAAAGTTTTGGTTTTAGGAGGTGGAACAGCAGGCACGGAAGCCGCTCGAATAGCAGCAGGTATGGGTGCACAGGTCACTATACTTGACACCAACTTGGACCGCCTCAGACAGTTGAATGAAATGCTTCCCCCCAACGTTGTAGTGCTCTTTTCCTCCGCCGATCAAATCCACAAAGAGATTACTCAAAGTCACTTGATTATAGGAACCGTTTTGATTCCAGGGGACAAAGCTCCGAAACTCATCACCAAAAAAATGCTCTCCAAAATGAAAAAAGGCACTGTGCTAGTGGATGTAGCCATTGATCAAGGGGGGTGTTTTGAAACCAGTGAACCCACCACTCACAAAGACCCCATTCGCATTGTCGAGGGTATTGTTCATTATGCTGTGACAAACATGCCAGGGGCTGTACCACAAACGGCCACTGCTGCTCTCACCAATACTACGCTTCCTTATATCAAACAAATTGCACGACATGGATGGAAGGAAGCCTGTCGACTTAACCCCCATTTACAAGGGGGATTGAATCTTGTTAAGGGTCAGGTATTAAATAAAGAAATAGCTCATTTGTTTGATAAAAAATACACACCTTTACAAGAAATACTACATTTTTGAATTCGGTGAGAAAATATAATTTATTCACTTTTAAAAGCTTGCCCTCCGCATTTTGGGCGGGTGTACGAGTAATTCACTTGGATGAGGAGAGTTGCACAACCACTGTGAAGCTAAATTGGTTTACAAAGAATCCCTTTAAATCAATGTTTTGGGCTATTCAAGGTATGGCAGCAGAGCTGGCAACAGGACTTCCTATCACTCTTGAAATTAGAGAGGCAGAACAACCCATTTCAATGCTTGTATTAAACAACAAGGCGAATTTTTCTAAAAAAGCACGCGGGCGGATTCATTTCGTCTGCAAGGACCGGGCACTAGTAAAAGAAGCTGTCGCAAAGACTATTGCCACTAACGAATCTCAAACCGTTTGGTTAACTTCTGTCGGTACTGACCAAGCGGGTGATGTAGTATCTACCTTTAAATTTGAATGGACATTAAAAGCAAAATAATATGTCAGACACTACATCTTCCTCTTTTTTTAAAGACATTTCTTTTCCAGTAGTTGCCGCACCGATGTTTCTGATCTCGGGGCCGCAGCTAGTGATCGAGTGTTGTAAAAATGGTATTGTTGGGACTTTTCCTGCACTTAATCAACGAACGACAGAGGGTTTTGAAGAATGGATTATTGAAATTAAATCTGCTTTGGAACAATTTGAAAAAGATACTGGAAAAAAAGCGGCTCCTTTTGGGGTCAACATTATTGTTCACCCTACTAATCCACGAGTGCAACCCGATTTGGAGGTTTGTATGAAACACAAAGTGCCCTTAATTATTACCTCTTTGGGTGCTGTATCTGAATTGGTGACTGCTGTACATAGTTATGGCGGTTTGGTCTTTCATGATGTAATCAAAAAACGCCATGCCGAAAAAGCAGCAGAGGCAGGAGTGGACGGATTGATTTTAGTGGCTGCAGGAGCAGGGGGCCACGCCGGTACCCTTCACCCCTTTGCTTTAATCAATGAGATTAAAACTTTTTATGATAAAACGATTTTACTGTCGGGATGCATTAGCACGGGTCGTGATGTTGCGAGTGCCCTTCAAATGGGTGCAGATCTAGCCTATATGGGAACCCGTTTTATCAATGTAGAAGAAAGCCAAGCCGATACCGAATACAAAGAGATGATTATTAATAGTAAAGCAGAGGATATCGTATATACAGCCGCTGTTTCTGGAGTCCATGCCAATTTTTTACGTCCCAGTCTAGAATCTGTTGGCATTACAGAAGAAATGTGGAAAAATTCCAAAAAGATAGATTTCGGATCCGAGCTCGATGCGGCAAAAGCAGAAGCTAAAGCTTGGAAAACCATTTGGTCAGCGGGACAAGGCGTCACCTCAATTACAGACTCAATTCCCATTGCTTCCTTGGTGACTCAACTTCGAAAGGAGTTTCACGAAGCCCTTCAACATCAGAAGGATCATTTGGAACGGTATGGTTGACTATTTTTTTTCGTTAGTCAGTCGGTAAATAAGCACAGCCGTTCTCTGAATCAATGCATTAATAGTAGTTAAATCAACCGTCTCTTGTGGTGTATGAGCATCTTCTCCCATGGTTCCCAATCCGTCTACACCATTGGTATAAGGTGCAACAAATGAAATGTCTGCAGCCCCTCTTTTAGAAGGATCATAAGCAGATACGGGGCCTTGTCCCATGGCTTGACTCACTTCACTTAGTTTTTCTAATATTGCCGCATTCCCCTCAGTAGGTTTCATCGATGGATAGCTATCGACAAACGATATATTGGAATCAGTGAGGGGAAGGCTTTGCGATACGATTCGCCGCATTTTGTTGCGAGTTCGAATTTTTTGCTCTTCGGTAATGAAACGCAGTCCTCCGTTGACGATAGCTTTTTGTGCGACAACATTGGATTTTCCAAACACCGTGCCTTCACTTTTCTGCTTATCGAACTCCAAAAAAGTTCCTCCTAGGATAGTCCCTGGATTAAAAGTGAGTAAGTCTTCTCCCTTAACTTCTTCATAAAACTGATGAAGTATTCGTGATAATTCAAAAATAGCCCCAGCACCAACGTCTTCTCTAAAAACCCCAGAAGAATGCGCACGAACTCCTTTGCTTTCTATCCGCCAGCTGGATGTCCCTCTTCGTGCAATTGTAGCTTGATTGAAACCAGTTGAATTCTCAAAACCGAGAGCGATATCACTGTTTTTGCCAGCATCAATCAAAGCTTTTCTTGAAATGCTCAGGGGTTTACCAGTACTTTCCTCGTCACCCGTAAAGGCAACAATAATGTGTTTGTTTTCTAGTAGGCCAAGCTCATAAAGACTTTTTAGTGCGTATAAGACAATCACATTTCCCCCTTTCATATCATTAGCCCCCGGACCAAAAGCAATGCTGTCTTGTTTAACAAATTTTTGAAACGGACTGTTTTCTTCAAATACAGTATCTAAATGACCAATCAAAAGTAATTTTTTCCCTTCAGAGCCCGCTATGGAGGCAAACAGATGGCCTGCTCGATTCATTTCAGTAGGCATTTCTATCCATTCTGTTTCAAAACCAATGGATTCAAAAGCATTAGAAAATTCCTCTCCAACGGCTCGAACACCCTTTAGATTGAAAGTCCCACTATTGATATTGACAACTTTTTCAAGAAAATTGATAGCTTCCGTTTCGTAAGTAGCTACTTTATTTAAAATTTGTTTTTCTGTTCGATTCAATCGTTTTTGTGCTCCTACTTGGAAGGTCATTAATATTCCGAGTAGAAGTAGAAAATATTTTTTTAAGGACATGTTTAAAGGTCTTTGGTTAGTGATTGCACAATTTTATTTTCAGCAAAAAATTCTTTTAAAATCACTTTAGACGCTGTATACATTGGAATAGCGATGATCATTCCTACAGCTCCAAACAAGGAGCCACTAGCCAAAATAACAAAAAAGATCTCTAAGGGGTGAGACTTTACCGAACGTGAAAAAATATAGGGTTGACTAAAGAAATTATCTACCAATTGTCCAATAGTAAAACCAATAGATACCCCAAGTACGTTGGGAAGTACCTCCGCACTGAAATTCAGTTCTAGATTATTGGTCAGTGTGAGGATAATCATTAAAACACCCCCAAAAATGGGCCCCAAGTAGGGAATCAAATTCAATAATGCACAGAGAAAAGCTATGATAAAGGAATTATTGATACCAAATACGGCTAGTACTATTGTATAAATCACCAATAGAATAGTGATCTGCATTAGCAATCCAATAAAATAACGAGAAAGAAGATTTTTGATTCGTTCAAAGGACTTTTGAATGCGTAAGTGATAGGATTCTTTTATAAAAATAAGAACAATTCGTTCCAATAATTCACTGTCTTTGAGCAAGAAAAACGAAATAAATAGAACCGAAAATAAAGCTACAGAAAATGACCCTAGAAAGTTTAATAATCCATTGAGAAAGTCGGGAACTAAACCCAAGTTGATCGACTGCAGAATATTTTCACTTTCTAAGAGACCTAACCAAAAGGAATTGTCAACATTAAAATAATCAGACAATTCTTTAGTGAGGTAATTGAGTTTTATTTTCAATGCTTCTACATCTAGCAGTGATAGATTATTGCTTTGTTCTACTAACAGTGGAAAGAAAAGAGAAAGAATCCCAAACAAAAGACCAATGAAGGTCAATAACGTTATTGTGGCTGCCAGAAGACTGTTACATTTTAATTTTTCTTTTAGAAATACGGCGATGGGTCGACCAATCAAACTGATCACGGCAGCGACCAGAAAATAAACTAGTAAACTAGTGAGCGAGTAGAGTAAGACAAGGACCACACCAATAATAAATAGTTTTAAAAGCGCCTGAAGGATTCCGTTGGCAATTGTTTTTGGTTCCATTTGCTAAATATAACGAGATTCTCCCAATCCTAGTTTTTCACTAATGTTGCATTAACTGCAACAGTATGGCAGGCAATAATACCCGCTGTCTCAGTTCGGAATCTTTGTTGACCTAGACTAATAGTTTGTGCTTGGTTCACCAAGGCCATTTCAATCTCCTCTTTAGTAAAATCTCCTTCCGGGCCAATGAGAATAGTGCTGTGTGGAATAGAATTGGAGTGATTTAATAAGTTTATTTTTTTCCCCTCTCTACAGTGCGCAATTAGCGACTTGGGATGCTCATTAATAAATTCATTAAAAGGAGTTAGCGGATTCAAGACAGGCCTATAGACTTGATGCGATTGTTTGGTAGCACTAAGTATGATTTTGTCTAAACGCTCCCATTTGATTTTTCTTCGCTCTGAATTTTGGCATAGGATTGGAGTGATTGTAGAGACGCCAATCTCGGTTGCTTTTTCCAAGAACCACTCAAAACGATCATTACTCTTGGTGGGAGCTATGGCTATGTGAATTGTATAAGCAGGCGGTGAAAATTGTTCGAATTCCAAAAGTGTCACAATGCTCCCTTTCGGATCTAAATAGCTGATTGAACCAGAGGCACGGCCGCCCACTCCATTAAGAATCCCTATAGTATCTCCAACTTGTTTTCGAAGCACTCGAGACAGGTGTTGACTTTCACTAGGAGACAACCTAATTTCAGGATCCTGAGCGGTGAGTTCGGAATGAAAAAAGAAATCCATATTAAAAAGATAATCGAGGATTGGCGACTGCGGTGTAATCACTGAATCGTTTTTCCTGTGCCTTCAAGTAGCCCACCATCCCAATCATAGCAGCATTATCAGTCGTGTATTCAAAGGGGGGTAGGTATACCTTCCAGCGATCTGTTTTTTCCTTTTTTTTCAATTGCTTTCGAATTTCTGAATTGGCTGATACTCCTCCACCAAGGACAACAGCAGTAATACCTTTTTGTTCAACAGCCACATTGATTTTCTCAAAAATTGTTTTAACCAAAGCACTTTGAAGGGAAGCGCATAGATCTACTAAATTATTTTTAATGAAATCAGTTTCTTTTTGTGTATGCAGATTGATGAAATTTAGAAAGGCTGTTTTAATCCCGCTATAACTGACGTCCAAACCAGACATTTTGGGAATAGGAAATGCAAAAGCCTCGGGATTCCCTTTTTGAGCCAAACGGTCAAGCTGTGGACCTGCGGGGTAGGGAAGGCCCATGATTTTTCCACATTTATCAAAGGCTTCTCCGATGGCATCATCTTTGGTTTCTCCGATCACTTCCATATCAAAAGGAGCCTGACAAAGGACTATTTGGGTGTGCCCTCCAGAAAGGGTAACTCCCAAAAAAGGAAAGACAGGGGTCTCCAGTTCAGGATGTTCAATAAAAGAAGCTAATAAATGGGCTTGCATGTGATTGACTCCATAAAAAGGGATGTTCAACCCCATCGCTAAAGACTTGGCAAAGCTGCTTCCAACCAAAAGAGATCCCAGTAGGCCAGGCCCTTGGGTAAAAGCAATGAGATGCAGTTCTTCTTTTCGAATTCCTGCTTTTTGAAGGGCATCGTGTACCACAGGAACAATATTGGATTGATGGGCTCGCGAGGCCAGTTCAGGCACGACACCACCATATCTTTGATGAATTTCTTGATTGGCAATACAATTTGACAGAACTTTACCGTCACATAGGACAGCGGCAGCAGTATCGTCACACGATGATTCGATGCCAAGTGTATAGAAAGAAGTAGCCACTACAGATTTTTAATGCAACAAAAATAAAGGATAAAATCAAACGAGGTCACAAAATAGCAACTGGAGTTGGTCTTACACTTATAGGAATTTTCCTGTTGGTCGCTATTTTTACTTTGTCATCAATTCAAACTTCTTTGCTTCAACGTTTCACCCATTCATTACAAACCTCCACTGATAATTCTATGGAGGTGACAAAAGTAAAGATTGACTTGTTTGGGAATATCAACTTGACGGGCGTGGTGGGGTATGATCACCATAAAGACACTCTTTTTTACATCCAAGAATTGGAAGCTAAGTTGATACAACCTTCACAAGCATTTCAGAGTAATATTATTTTTAATACACTGAACATTAAAGGAGTGGATTTGAACTTGCGTCATTACGAAGGAGACTCATTAACCAATTTGGAATATTTTGTTCAAGGCTTGCGATTGAATCAAAACCAAAACCAATCCAAAGCAGTATTCCGATTGAATAAAATGACTTTTCAGGATGGATCGATTCTTTTTGACCTGCCTCAGTTAAAAACCAAAATAAAGAAATTAGAAGGACTTGCATTTGAAATGGAAGAAGTATTGATTGAAAAAAAGAATCTTTCAGCTAAACTTAGAAACCTTGTTTTAGAAGATGATAGGGGACGGACTCTTAAAAACGTATCCGGAGAAATAGTGAAAACGGCTCGGTTTTTATCTGTAAACAATATAGCATTGGCAACCCAAGAAAGTCAACTCATGGGGGCAGTAAAAATTATTTTAACCAAACAGGCAGATATTGATTCCATCGAATTAGATCTATCGGCCAGTCGATTGCATCCTAGCGATTGGGGAGGGAGCAACTATTATAACAAACCCCTTCGTGGCCAAATAATAGCTGGAGGACCGCTTGAAAACATTACGATAAGCAAAATAGATATAGATGCTCCTGATTTCTTGATGCAAGCTAGTGGGCTTGTAACTTTAGACAGTAGTATGAATTTTCGACACCTGCACTCGCAGATTTCATCATTCACACTTTCAACGGACTGGCTTTCGGAGGCATTATCAAAAAAGGATTTAAAAATTAAAGGGCTTTTTTTACCTGAAGAAAGTCAAATTGGGTTTAGGGGAAGTATCGATTATAGCAAGGATGAAAAAAGAATAGATGGAATTGTATCCCTCACTTCGCAACACCTGCAAACCTATATACATGAATCCTTCACTCCTATGGGGGATACTTTATTAAAGACAGTATTTAGAGCAGATCCCATTCGTATAAGTGAGTTTTTACCCGCATCTAAGCTGGGAGAAATAGTGGGTGAATTAAGAGGGGAAGCACAAAAGATTAATGGAAAGTGGAATCAAGCTAAGTGGTTGGCTACAATAGACAGTCTAGTGTACCAAAGTAATTATATTACCAATATTCAAGCTAATGGTACTGTCAATCAATCTAGATGGGCTGGATCCCTTCGCTCCACTGATACTCAGCTTCAGTTGGATTCTCAGTTTATTGTATATCCCAAAAGTAAAAATGCTACAAATACAGTGGATATAACTTTAAACCGATTAGATGTTCACCTAGTTAATCCTCTAGTCCAACCTGGAAATATTGCATTAGAAGGGGTAACAAATGGGTCGTTTAAGGGGGTCAATATAGATCTTCTTGCGGGGCAATTTCGCTTTAATAATATGCTGCTCACGACACAGAATGATAAAGTTCCTTTTGAAGATTTCCTTCTTGAAATGGCTACAGACGGATTTAATCGCACTCTTTCCATTTCCAATTCTGATTTATTAGAAGGGTCGGTTGAGGGGAATTTTCAGTTGTCTCGAGTGGGACAATTATTTAAAAACACAGTGAGCAGAGCCTATCCGTTTGCATTGACAGAAAATTTTACTGATCCGCAATATGCTGAAGTTAATATGATCCTTTCACAGAAAGTACTTTCGTCTGTGTTTCCTCAATGGGGAATCAAAAATGATTTTACGTTTACAGGCTTGCTTCATTCCGAACCTGAAAAAGGTCGATTAACTATTGATGCCCCCATTATTAATTATAAAAACAGTATTGTTAAAGGTCTTTCTTTACGGATGGAACCTGAGTCCGCCCGGGCCCCAAATACGATTCGAGCAGAAGAATGGCGACTCAAGAATTATATTCTTTCTGATGTTTCTTTATTAAGCGAACAAGTTGAGGATAAAATTCAATTAAACCTTAAAGCCTTTGGGGGGAGCGAACAAGAGGATCAATTTTATTTGAATGTATATCACGATGTTGGGCCTGACAAGGAATTAGACTTTACTTTTCAACCTTCCTATATTCAATTCAAAGGGGATCAGTGGGATTTTAACCCAACAGCTCGTATTCGTTTTGATGGAGCAAAAAAAACGCTATCGGTATCCGATTTTAGTTTGCGTTCGGGAAAACAAAAGGTCTCTCTCAATGGGCAGTATTCCAATAAGCAAGCTTACAACTTAGACTTCAAGATGCAGGAGGTATCTTTGGCTCAAATCCTTCCAGAGATAAATAAATTAGCCCTCGAAGGAACTGCTTCTGTAGCTCTGAAATCCAATCGTTCTAGAACTCAGAATGATTTGGATTTAAGAGTCGAGGTTGAGGGCCTTTCTCTAAATACTGTCCCCATGGGAGACTTAAGTTTATCCTCGTTTGGCAACAATCAAATTGGATCATACACCAGTGAAATAAACCTTCAAAAGGGCAATGAAAAAACTTTAGTTGCAAAGGGGAACTTGATCAATAGTGATTCACCCACCATGAATGTAGATGTAACTTTCGATTCCTTCGCCCTCGATTTTTTGAATCCTTTGGCTAATGGAGGGGTAAAAGGAATAAATGGAGTGGTAAGTGGCTCCGCCAATCTTTGGGGTCCTTTGAAAGCCCTCCGTCACGATGGATTTTTGATTTTGAATAATGGAGAACTTACCATTCCTTATTTAAATGTGAGTTATCACTTTGAGGAACAAACACAAATTAATCTCAGAAATCAACAATTCACTTTTCTTGGTACGTCATTTGCAAATAAAAAATTCAATACCATTGGGAAAGTTGCAGGGAACTTCTCCCACACAAATTTTAAAAATTGGACCCTTAACTTTTCAATTGAATCCCCGCGCATGCTTATTTATGATATCAATAATTCTTCCGATAGAATTTTTTACGGACAAGGATTTTTTGGAGGAAAAGGAACGCTATCTGGACCGGCTAAGGCACTTACCATTTCCCTTGATGGCGAAACAGAAGAAGGAACAAACATCAAAATTCCTTGGACTGAGGATTATGGTTTGGTAGATACCTCTTATATCGATTTTATATCAAAAGCAACCAATGACACATTGAAAAAAACCACAAGCGAACTGGATCCTAGTCTCCAGAAAATACTTGAAATGGATTTTGAATTAGATGTTACAGACAAGGCTTTAATTGAGATTGTAATTGATCCCGAAACTAATAGTTCACTTTCTGGAAGAGGAGTGGGAACCTTATTAATAGATCTCAATACCAACAATAAGTTCAATATGTGGGGAGATTTTCTCACAACAGAGGGCATTTATAATTTTAGAAATTTAGGATTGATCGATAAAAAATTCTCCTTACAACCCGGAGGAACCGTTATTTGGGAGGGCGATCCTTTGGGGGCACAAATGAATATGGAAGCGGTCTATCAAGTCCCTGGGGGAGCGAACCCAGCACTATTGCTAGACAACCCTAACTTCAACCGTAAAATTCCTACTGATGTTGCCATTCAATTGCAAGGGAACCTTCTCAAACCAGATGATCCTGTATTTAAAATTAATTTTCCCAATACCAATAATGTTGTGGTTTCTGAAATAAATTATCGCTTGGCTGATCCACAGCGTAGCCAACTACAAGCCATTTCACTTTTATCACAAGGAGTATTTATCAGTGATGTCAGTGTATCCGTTCAAGGAATCACCAATAACTTATATGAAAAAGCGTCTGATGTATTGTCTAACTTGTTGGGTGAGAGTGATGAAAAGTTAAAAGTTGGGGTCAACTACCTTCAAGGCGATCGGAATAATGAGCTCTCCGTGGAAACCGAAGATCGCTTAGGACTTACGTTGAGCACACAAATCAGTGATAAGATTTTGGTCAATGGAAAAATAGGAGTACCCGTTGGTGGAGTAGCGCAGACCCAAGTAGTGGGAGATGTTCAAATTGATTTTATTTTGAATGATGAGGGTTCCCTTAGGGCCAAAGTCTTTAATAAAGAAAATGAATTCCGTTACATTGGAGAAGATTTTGGATACACTCAGGGGATGGGCCTTTCATACGATGTAGATTTCAACACTTTTCAAGAACTAATTCAGAAAATTAAGCGAAAAGCACGACGCGATAGCATTAAAACAAAATCCCCTGTCTCACAACCTAAGCTGGTTGAATTTCGTGACAAAAACGATTAGTTACTCTCATTTTGTTGAATTTGCCGTAGAGGGACTAAAAAACCAATAGAAATAGTATTTTTGCTTGACCGAATTGAACATATGGGCACAATCAAAAAAATAGGAGTATTAACCTCGGGTGGGGATGCCCCAGGCATGAATGCTGCTATACGAGCCGTAGTTCGAACTGCTATTTTTCACAAATTAGAATGTTTTGCCATATTTAAAGGCTATCAAGGTCTTATTGATGGTGAATTGAAACAAATGACCCCAAGGACAGTAAACAATATTGTCAATAAAGGGGGAACCTTTCTCAAATCAGCCCGTTGCTTGGAGTTTAGAACTCCAGAAGGACGGCAAAAAGCCTACAACACCGTTAAAAAATTCAACCTTGATGCTGTTGTCGTTATTGGCGGTGATGGGTCTTTTACGGGAGCGATGATTTTTCAAAAAGAATTCAATTTTCCAGTGATTGGTATCCCAGGCACTATTGACAATGACATTAGCGGGACACAGTTCACCTTAGGCTACGATACTGCGCTTAATACGGTTATAGAAGCGATTGACAAAATTCGAGATACTGCAAGTTCGCACAACCGCTTGTTTTTTGTGGAAGTAATGGGTAGAGATGCTGGACATATCGCACTAAATGCTGGAGTAGGGGCTGGAGCAGAGGAAATATTAATTCCTGAAGAAGATATGGGTCTAGATCGTTTATTAGACTCACTAAAACGTAGTGAAAAAACAGGAAAATCCTCTAGTATTGTAGTTGTTGCAGAAGGAGATAAGACAGGAGAAAACGTTTTTGAAATAGCCTCTTATGTTGAAAAAAATATGCCTTATTACGATGTTAGAGTGTCTGTTTTAGGTCATATGCAACGGGGTGGATCGCCCAGTTGTTTCGATCGTGTACTGGCATCTAGAATGGGAGTTTTTGCCGTTGAATCTCTGCGAAAAGGAGCGTCCAGTGTTATGGTTGGTATCGAAAACGATCAAATGGTATTGAGTCCACTCGAAAAAGCCATCAAAGGAAATTCTAAAATCAATAAAGAACTTATCCGCGTATCGGATATTTTATCAATTTAAACTTAACTAAACAAACAAAAATGGGAGTACGTATTGGAATTAATGGATTCGGACGCATTGGGCGACTGGTTTTACGCTCAGCAATGAAACAAGAGGAGGTAACTGTTGTAGGGATTAATGATTTGTTGGATGTAAATCATTTGGCTTATTTATTACAATATGACTCCGTGCATGGACAGTACGATGGTACTATCAGTGTTGTGAATAACAATTTGATTGTGGATGGCCATGAAATTAAAATATTTGCAGAACGCAATCCAGCGGATATTCCATGGGGATCAATGAATACTGATATTGTTGCCGAATGCACGGGAATTTTTACAACACTAGATAAAGCGCAAGCACATTTAGATGGAGGGGCTAAAAAAGTTGTGATCTCCGCTCCCTCTGCTGATGCTCCAATGTTTGTAATGGGGGTGAACCACAGAGAAGCCACAGCAGATCAAACAATTGTATCTAATGCTTCATGTACCACCAACTGTTTGGCTCCTGTAGCCAAGGTGTTGAATGACAATTTTGAAATTGTCGAGGGCTTGATGACTACGGTTCACGCTACTACAGCCACGCAATTTACAGTCGACGGGCCTTCCAAAAAAGATTTTAGAGGAGGCAGAAGTGCACTACTAAATATTATTCCAGCCTCTACTGGTGCAGCCAAGGCGGTTACAAAGGTGATTCCTGCACTTGTTGGTAAATTAACAGGGATGGCTTTTCGCGTTCCTACAGCCAATGTGTCGGTTGTTGACTTGACAGTCCGCTTGGGCAAAGAGACCTCCTACGAAGCGATTAAAAAAGCCATGCAAGAAAATGCCAATGGGGCAATGAGTGGGATTCTAGGTTATTGCGACGAACCGTTGGCCTCTCAAGATTTTGTCGGAGATCCTCGCACTTCAATTTTTGACGCTGGTGCCGGAATGGAGCTCAATGGGAATTTCTTCAAAATAATTTCTTGGTACGATAACGAGTGTGGTTATTCCAATAAGCTATTGGACTTGGCCAAACACATTCATCAACTATAATCTAACGTATGATTCTTGTTGTTGATAGTGGCTCTACCAAAACGGATTGGTTTGCCATTGACCCTTCGGGCGATGTTTTATTTTCTACTCAAACATTGGGTCTCAATCCACAGGTTCTTTCAAGCGAAATATTAAAAGAACGGATTTTAAATAATTTCGAGCTATCTCAGAATAGAGAAAACGTTTCTCATCTGTTTTTTTATGGTGCTGGGTGTGGTCTTAAAAGCACACAAGAACGAATAACAAAAGTTTTTGATAAAATATTTACCAATGCCGAGTTATCGGTGAAAGAAGACACCTACGCTGCGGTATACGCTACGGTTAATAAAGGAGAGCCCTCTATTGTGTGCATTCTTGGCACAGGGTCAAATTGTACTTATTTCGATGGTGTGGACATTGAACAAAGAGTGATTTCGCTGGGTTATGTTCTTATGGATGAGGCCAGCGGAAATTTCTACGGGAAACAGTTAATTAGGAGCTATTATTTCAATGAAATGCCGAAAGTGTTACGAGAGGCCTTCGAATCAGAGTTTGAATTGGATGCAGATCATATTAAGGAAAATATTTATCGGATGGAAAATCCGAATACCTATCTAGCAACATTTGCCCGATTTATGATTGAACACAAAACCCACCCGATGATGAATAAAATTATTAAGGGCGGCCTGCGTCGTTTTATCGAACATCAAATTTTACAGTTTGAGGATGCAAAAAAAACCCCAGTTCATTTTGTAGGATCCATAGCCTATTTTCTGCATAAAGAAATTAGCCAAATCGTTACAACCGAATATGGACTAAAGATGGGAAATGTGGTGAAACGCCCCATTGATGGCTTGGTGAATTTTCACAGAGAACAACTCAACAAATTATAAGTAGGGACATAGGTTGCTATTCTATAGCAATCATACTGATTTCTACGCGTACGTTTTTGGGAAGGGTTTTCACGGCAACGGTTTCTCTAGCTGGCGCCTGTGTTTCATCAAATCGACTTCCATAAACGGCATTCACTTCAGTGAAATTATCCATATTGCTCAAAAAAATCGTTGATTTTACTACGTTTTCAAAAGTCATATGGGCTGCTTTCAATACGGCTTCAAGATTTTTCATGACTTGCTCTGTTTCTTCTGTAATACTATTAGAAACCCATTCCATACTATTGGGGTCTAATCCAATTTGACCACTGACATAGAGGGTATTTCCGTGTTTTATAGCTTGATTGTAGGGGCCAATAGGGGCTGGGGCATGAGCCGTTTGAATTATGGTTTTCATAAATAGTGAGAATTATAGATTACGATATGGTTCACTGTTTTTTTCATATTTGATATCACTGAGCATCCCTGATTTAATTCCAATGAAAAAATTCCAAGAAGCTCTTTGACTAAAAGGAACCCAACTAAAATTCATTTTCCAACTGTCTAGATCACGATCAAAACGGAATTGTGTGTAGGTAAATCCTTCCTGTTTGAAATCATAGCCCGATGAGATTCCGATGGTCCATTTAGGGGTTAAATTGATATCCCCAGAGAACATCAATGAATTGGTTGAAAGATCGCGTTGCCCACTTCTGTTGTTGTATGTTAATGAATAAGCGAATTTTAAACTCCAAGGAATTTTTGTTTTAAAGTAGGGATACTCGGGGGGAGGCTCCTCATCCTCAAGGGCCATGTTGTTTTGTCGGTTGTATAAATTGGCCGATCGCCCAAAGAGATCATCGTCACGCCCTCCGCTAGAGGTAATTTCTGTATTCTCTTCTTCTTCCTCTTCTTCGAGATCTCTTTCACCCCGTTTGAAGGTATCATTGTTGATGTTATAACTCATATTTATATTGGCGCTTGTCATGCGGGCAAGCCCCCCACCATTAGCTATGTGATACGTTCCTATCCTTTGGTTGTTTTCATTAATGGCATATGGATCGAAAGTGGCTCCAAAATTTATTCTCATTTTATTTTTTAAAATATTTAGTCCGGAAGTCATTCGTATGGGTGCCAAATTCAATGAATCAGCGACCATGTTGTAGCTGGTGGAGAGATTGAGGTTGTTGAGTAATTTAATTTTTTTTAATTCCGTTTTTGTAGTGTCTTTATCAATGACTTTCGCTTCAAAATTGTTACTCAAACTAATACCTATACTGCTAGAAAAACCACGACTGGGAGTTCCATACAATGAATTCTCAAATCGGGTATACTCTCTTGTATTCCCGTCTGCATCAATAATATACTCGTCATAGTATTGATCGAAACTTGGATTATTACTGTAGGTAATGGATGGACGTAGGGTATGGCGAATGGACTGTATTCGACTGTTTTTTTTAAAATTAATCGTTCCGTAGATTGTTGTCCCGAAACTCGCTCCGAAGCTGTATTGACGAAAAGCACTGAACTTGGATAAAGTATCTTTAGTTGCTGCTCCTAGGACAGGATCATAATCATTGTAACGAATTATTCTGGGTGACCAAACCTCGTTGAAATTAGCATTAGTAGAAACGCTGATGTATTTAAACAATTTGAAATTGGTCGAAACAGGAATGGTATGTCGCACACCTGCTTTTGCTTTATCAAACATCCCTGTTTTGAATAATTGATCCTCTTGAACAATCAACCTTTGCTCGGCTTGTGTTGAATATTGAAAATTAATATTTTGAATAAATCCCTTTTTGGGTCGATCCTTGGGTGCAAATGGAAAAATACGATCCAAATTTGCCTGTAGGGTAGGAAGTGTTAAATTAACCAGTTTGGTTCTTGAGTTTTGAGAGAGGGCAGTTGTTAATGATAAATTTACTCGAGGTGCTTTTGGGAATGTTTTGGAATAGGAAATAGACGAACTCAGATTATTGTTTAAAAAGTTTGGCGAGTTTAATTGATTTACGGATTGCTGATAATAATCACTACTTCCATAATTTACCGATGCAGAAAACGTTGAGTTGGGGCTTGATTTGGGGTCTTTACTATGCGACCATCTCAGATTGGAGACAGTAGATTTAGAATACCCCGGCAGCCCACGTTCACCCGAAACCAAATTCTCAAACCGGAAGCTTAATGTTCCATTGTATTTATAGCGCTTTTTGTAGCTGGTGTCAAAACGCATTCCATAACTTCCATTGGTGAAATAATCCCCAGTCAAAGCGAGATTGAAATATTCCGATAGATTGAAATAATACCCGCCATTCTGAATGGCATAACCTCGATTGTTATTTTCGCTGATTGATGGAAACAGAAAGCCAGATGCCAATTCTTGATTGGATGGAAAATAAGAAAAGGGCAGTGCAATTGGTGTGGGAACATCAAAGATGTACATATTGGTCAAGCCAGTGACAATCTTTCCTCCAGGAATTAATTTTGCTTTTCGGGTCTTAAAATAATAATCGGCACTTTCTAAGTCTCCCGCCGTAGTTACCTTAGCCCCACTGAGGTAGTAAACAGAATCATTTTCTTTTTTGGTAAAGGCTGAATAAACATTCATTCCAGATTGAGCTGTTTTTGAGTTCCAGATCAAAGCTTTTTGTGTTTCAAAATTATACCGAATTGAATCGGGGTTTACTTCGTTGGGCCCCTGCTTAAAATAGGGGAATTGGCTAAGTTCTCCTAGGCTGTCAGCAATGCGTCCAGCATAGACGTCTTTGGTTTTATAATCCAAGACGATGATGCCTGCTTTCAATGTAATATCTTGATAATATAGTTCGGCTTCATCGATTAAGTAGAGTTTGTTTTCTCGCCGGTTGATGTTTACTTTTTCCTTGGCAGTGTATTTTACTTTGTCAAGGAGTAAAGGTTCTTTAACTAGGCTGTCTATTGGCTTTTCAGCTAAGGAAAGACTATCGACGATCTCAATTCGATTGTCTTCAATATCTAGAGGTGTTGTTTGAGTCCAGAGCATCCCAGAATAGAAAACTATTAACAGTTCAAGTGTATAAAAAGACTTTGTATGCAAGATGAATAATCCTAAATTTGTTGGGACTGACGTTGAACTGCGCTAAATTAATGATAATTTACCTACTTCGATTGAATTTCATAGGGATTGCGAAATTTTTAAGAAATAGTATTCTACAGGGATTTCTCCTTGCATTATTAATTTTTCTTCCCATTACTGATCTGTATTCCCAAGAACCTTTCATTGTTGTATTGGACGCTGGGCATGGTGGTAAAGACCCCGGAAACAAAGGCTTTAATAGCAAGTACTACGAAAAAAAGATTGCCCTCAATATTGCCTTAGCAACCGGTCGGAAACTTGAGAAGACGCTTGGAATAAAAGTTATTTATACTCGAAAGACTGATGTCTTTGTGGATTTAATTAAACGAGCTGAAATTGCAAATAAAGCAGATGCTGATTTATTTGTTTCCATACATTGTGATGCACATACTTCTCAAGCATATGGGGCCGGAACTTTTGTCCTAGGTCTGCATGCGAATCAAAGAAACTTTGAGGTGTCCAAACGGGAGAACTCGGTTATTTTCTACGAAGAAAATTTCGAAAAAAACTACGAGGGGTTTGACCCCAACAATCCCGAATCGGTGATTGGTCTCACTCTGATGCAAGAAACATATAACAATCAAAGTATCGTAGCCGCTGATAAAATCCAGAAACGATTTGTACGAAATCTTGGTAGAAAAGATAGAACCGTTAAACAAGCTGGCTTTATCGTCTTGAAGTATACCTACATGCCTAGTGTATTGGTAGAAACCGGTTTTTTAACCAATGCGAAAGAAGGGTCGTATCTCAATTCTTCAAGAGGCCAATCTGAAATGGCAAATACCATTGCTGACGCAATTATAGACTATAAAAATACTTTACAAAAGAGTGTTGTCAATACCATACAATCGAAGCAACCTACAAAAAATATAGTTATTACAGCCTCTGAGCCTGCTATCCAATTTAGAGTCCAGATTGCAGCAAGTCAAAATAAGTTAGAACCAAAACCTTTTAATTTCAAGGGATTGTCTCCTATTTATAGAAATAAAAAAGGGAAAATGTACCGCTATTATTACGGAGAGACAACCGATTTTGAAAAAGCAAAAAAATGGATTCGAGTCGCAAAACGTAAAGGGTATAAAAACGCATTTGTAGTTGCGTTTTCGGGGGATAAAAAAATACCATTGGCAGAGGCGCTGAAGAACAAATAATGGTATTGTCCCAGTATTTATTTTGTACATTTGATTAACACTCATTACAATTGAAACTAACTAAAGAAATTAAAACAGCCCTCGTAGTTATCCTAGGGATACTTACGTTTTTGTGGGGCTTTGATTTTCTCAAAGGCAAGTCTTTATTCAACAAAGAAAAAGTTATATATACGGTCTATGACGAAATTGAAGGGCTGGTCAATGGAGCTAAGGTTTCTATTAATGGCCTTTCGGTAGGTAAAATTACACAAATCGACTTTTTACCAGGCTCGACAAAAATTTTAGTGACGATGAGCATTCGGAATAACCTCTCCTTCACCAATAAAAGTGAAGCCATGTTATATGAAACTGGTTTAATTGGTGGTAAAGCCATTTCAATTATTCCTGATTTTTCTACATCGATCCCAGTAAAATCTGGAGACACCCTAGTTGCTATAACTAAACCAGGCCTCACCGAACTACTCAACCAACAAATAGCACCTTTACAACAAAAAATTACGAGTACACTAACAAGTGTAGATTCTCTTTTTGCAGGGGTAAGTAATGTACTCAATAAGGACTCCCAAACAAATTTGAAAAATACCTTAGCATTGGTTTCTGAGACAGCAAAAAATGCTAATATGGCAACCAATTCAATTGCCACATTACTAAGTGAAAACGAACAATCCCTTGCTAACTCCTTCGCCAATATCGAGAACACCTCTAGTAATTTATCACAAATTACAGATTCTCTCAGTGGGGTGAATATCAAGAGAGTGATTGAAGAATACGAATCCATTGCAATGAATATGAATAAGCTATTAGAAGCTTTGAATCAAGAAGAGGGAACAGCGGGTAAGTTGCTTAAAAACGATTCCCTATACAAGAATCTAAATCACACTGTAGAAGAACTTGGTCAATTAATTACAGATCTCAAAGAAAACCCGAAACGGTATGTTCATTTTTCTTTGTTTGGTAAAAAGAACGAGCCCTATACTAATTCAACAACTAAGGATAAATAAGCCATGATGAAAGTCTTGCCGAATATTCTTTTCTTAATATTTTTCCTGCTGGCAATTCGCTTCTTTGTGAGGAATGTTCGTAAAATCGCAGCAAACATTCATTTGGGACGCCCGGTCAATAGATTCGAAAATACCAACAAACGCTGGGCAAACATGGCACGTGTTGCTCTGGGCCAATCCAAAATGGTGAAACGACCCATAGCAGGTATTCTCCACGTTATAGTTTATATAGGATTTGTATTGATTAATATTGAATTGATAGAAATCATTGTTGATGGTCTATTAGGCACTCATCGAATATTTGCCCCTTATCTAGGAGGTTTATATAACCTACTCACTGGTTCTTTTGAAATTCTCGCTCTCTTGGTCTTGTTCGCTGTTGTTGTTTTTTGGTTGCGACGCAACGCTATTCGTGTTGATCGTTTTAGGAAAGCTGAAATGAAAGGATGGCCCAAATGGGATGCGGACTTGATCCTTTATTTTGAAATACTATTAATGGGATTGTTCCTATCCATGAATGCCACTGATTCTTTGTTGCAACAACAAGGAGCCGAATCTTACATGCAAGCCGGATATTTTCCTGTATCCCAATATTTAACACCTCTTTTTTCTGATTTTTCATTGCCTACTTTAATAGTTTTGGAGCGGAGTTTCTGGTGGGCTCATATTATTGGCATTTTCATTTTCCTGAATTACCTATACTATTCCAAACATCTTCATATTCTTTTGGCTTTCCCCAACACCTTTTTCGCCAATCTACGCCCAAAAGGTGCGTTTGCAAATAATGTTACTGTAACCCAAGAGGTTCAAATGATGATGAACCCAGAAGCCGACCCTAATGTTTCAACTTCAGACCCAACAGAAGAAGAACCCGACACTTTTGGTGCTGCTGATGTTACAGATTTATCTTGGATTCAATTGATGAACGCGTATACCTGTACGGAATGTGGACGATGCACTAGTGTGTGTCCTGCCAATCAAACTGGAAAAAAATTGTCCCCTCGTAAAATTATGATGGATACACGAGATCGGTTGACAGAAGTTGGTATTCATTTAGAAAATAAGGAGAAAAAAGAGGTATCGGATGGGAAAAAATTATTGGACAATTATATTACAAGAGAAGAATTATGGGCTTGTACGTCCTGCAATGCCTGTACAGAAGCCTGCCCTGTAGATATCGATCCTCTCTCCATCATCATGGATATGCGTCAGTATCTAGTAATGGAAGAATCGGCCGCCCCTTCGGACCTGAACGCTATGATGAGCAATATAGAAAATAACGGAGCCCCCTGGCCTTTCAATAATCAAGACCGCCTGCTCTGGGCACAAGAAAATTAAATTAATAGTAAACGAATGAAAAAAGAAGAAGCAGAAAATTATTTGCATCAAAAGGTTGAAAACGGGGAGGTTGTAAGTCCTGTTTTACCAGAAGGCATCAAAAACTATTTGGTCGACATTGACGGAACCATTTGTGATGATATACCCAATGAGGAACCAGAGCGTATGGCTACAGCAGAAATTTATCCCGATGCCTTGGAGACCCTAAATAAATGGTTTGAAGAAGGTCATCTCATTTGTTTTTTCACCTCACGTGTGGAAGCTCATCGTGATGTAACCGAGAAGTGGTTAAAAAGTAACGGCTTCAAATATCATAGCCTATTGATGGGAAAACCTAGGGGGGGTAATTATCATTGGATAGACAATCACCTTGTCCGTGCTACACGTTACAATGGAAAATTTACTGATTTGGTAGAAAAAGAAGTGACCATTGAGGTATTTGATGATGGAGAACACAACTAATCCATAAATGAAAGTTCCAACTTTAGCAGAAATGACGGCTCGTGGGGAGAAACCAGAAATACTCTTTTGGGTGGGTTGTGCTGGAAGTTTTGACGATCGAGCAAAAAAAATCACTAAAGCTTTTGTGAAATTGTTAAACAAAGCCAAAGTATCTTTTGCTGTTTTAGGAACCGAAGAAAGCTGCACAGGTGATCCAGCCAAAAGGGCAGGGAATGAATTCCTCTATCAAATGCAAGCCCTTGGTAATATTGAAGTGCTCAATGGATATGAAGTCACCAAAATCGTGACTACTTGTCCACATTGTTTCAATACCATAAAAAATGAATATCCTGAGTTGGGAGGATCCTATCAAGTAATGCATCACACTCAACTCCTCAAAAGATTAGTTGAAGAAGAGCGACTTCAAATTGAGGGAGGAAGCTTTCGAGGCAAACGAATTACCTTTCATGACCCATGCTATCTGGGCAGAGCCAATGGGGTTTATGAAGCCCCAAGAACGTTGATTTCAAAACTCGATGCTGAATTGGTTGAGATGCGGAATTGTAAATCAAAGGGCTTGTGTTGTGGAGCTGGTGGAGCCCAAATGTTTAAAGAACCAGAACAAGGAATTAAAGACATTAATATTGAAAGAACTGAGCAAGCCCTTGAAGTGACTCCAGACATTATCGCTGCTGCCTGCCCCTTTTGTAATACTATGATGACAGATGGAGTCAAAAATAAAGAAAAAGAAGCGGTACTACCCGTAAAAGATATTGCTGAATTAATCGCAGAAGCCGAAGAATTATAAGCTATGAATGTCTCTTTCGAATCTCTACCAGATGAGGCAAGGGTATGGATTTATCCTTGTAATCGTTCCTTGACTGACGACGAAATAAAAAATCTAGAAGTTCGATGTGAGGAATTCCTTACCGAATGGACTGCACATGGAAGTCAATTGGAAGCCGCTTTCAAAATTGAACACAAGCGATTCATTATTCTTGGCCTTAATGAAGAATCGCAAAACGCAAGTGGATGTTCCATTGATGCCTTCGTTCATTTTATTCAAACCCTCGAGAGAGATTTCGATATTGTCCTTCTCGATAAGATGAATGTGACCTTCAAACAAGGAGACTTCTTCGCTTATAAACCTTTGGCAGAGTTTAAAAAAATGGCCAAGGATAAAGCCGTAACCAGAAAAACAATCGTGTTCAATAACTTGGTTCTCAACAAAAAAGAATTAGAAACACTTTGGGAAGTTCCTGCTTCCGATAGTTGGCATGAACGTTTTTTTTAAGTCATCACTATGATTCGCAAGACCCTAATCTTATTTTTTAGTATCATATATTGTATTCAAGCCCAACCCAACCCTCTTGTTTCTAAAGATTCTCTAGCACAAAAACAATGGGTTGATAGTATTTACGCAACCCTTTCAGTTGAAGAAAAAATAGGGCAGCTCTTCATTCCCATGGTCCGGCCCTTATCGGATAATACAAAGCATGTTGAAGACATGATCCGGATGGTCGAAGACAGTCATTTAGGGGGTGTTGTATTTTCCACAGGACATCCCTATTTACAAACAACTATTTTGAATCAACTACAATCCAAAGCTAAAATTCCACTCTTGGCAACTTTAGATGGAGAATGGGGCGTTGGTATGCGTATGGATTCTGTAATGGATTTTCCTTGGAATTTAACCCTTGGTGCAATTCAAGACAACCAGTTGATTTATGAAATTGGAAAACGGATAGGTGAACAGCATCTTAGGATGGGACTTCAGATGAATTACGCGCCTGTATTGGATGTGAACATCAATCCGCTAAACCCTATTATCGGTAACCGATCATTTGGGGAAGACCCTGAGAATGTTACAGCCAAAGGACTGGCAATGATGCGGGGTTTGCGAGATGCTGGTGTCCTTACTTCTGGGAAACATTTCCCAGGGCATGGAGACACGCAAGACGATTCCCATAAAACACTCCCCACACTGACTGTCTCTAAAAAGCGTTTAGAAACGGTGGAATTAGCTCCCTATCGGGAATTGATTGACGCTGGAATTCATTCAGTCATGATTGGACATTTAAACATTCCGTCTTTGGTGTCCAATGAGCGTCCAAGTAGTATTGCACCTGAAATTGTCACGGATTTGTTGCAAGGTAAAATGAACTTTAAAGGACTGGTCATTTCAGACGCCATGGATATGAAAGGCGTCATTGATTATGTTGGAAATTCCAATGCAGACTTGGAAGCATTTCTTGCAGGAAATGACATTATCTTAGTTTCCGACAGCCCTCGAGAAGGAATTAAAGAAATTAAAGAGGCCTTAAATGAAGGAGATATAAGCGAAGAACGATTGGCTCATTCTGTCAAGAAAGTATTGGCAGCAAAGTATCTGGTTGGTCTTAATCATTATCGCCCAACACCGGTAGCTCAAATCACTAAAGAATTAAATAGTCAAAAAGACAGTTTACTCTATTCTAAAGCCATGGGAGCAGCACTCACTTTATTGGAAAATAGAAAAGAGACATTACCCTTGATTCCCAATGCGAATTATGGCTACCTTTCTTTGGGAGATGCTAGTGGTGAAGCGTTTAAGAAGCAACTTCAGCGCTATGCACAAATAACAACCATTGAGGGGAGGAATTTTCAGCAAATTCAATCTAAAACTACTGAATTGGAAGGCCTAATTGTAGGATTCCATCGTTCTGATAAAACTCCTTGGAAGTCTGAACGTTTCTCAAAAGATGAAATAAAACTCCTATCAAAACTCCAGCAACTTAAAATTCCAGTGATTGTCACCGTATTTGTGAAGCCATATGCCGTTGCTCAGTTAAATAAAACCAATGCTTTTGATGGTTTATTGCTCAGTTATCAGAACAACCCAATAGTTCAACAATTGAGCGCTGACCTTTTATTCGGAATACAAGCAGCAAAAGGAAAACTTCCTGTTCGAATAGGTACTGCTTATCCACTAAACTATGGTTTGGATATGCCTGCAGCAGGTCGTATGGGATACACCCAGCCGGTCAATGTAGGCTTCTCTGTTGAGAAGCTAAAAAAAGTAGATGCCCTTGCCAAGGTAGCCATTGATTCCGCTATGACACCAGGGATGCAAATTCTTGCGGCCCGAAATGGTAAAATATTCTACCACAAAAGCTTCGGTCACCATACCTATAACAAAAAACAGCCAGTCCAGAATTCAGATTTGTATGATTTGGCTTCATTGACGAAGATTTTTGGTACACTTCCCTTGATAATGCAAGCGATGGATTCCAGTCACATTAAACTCAACACTCCCCTTAAAAATCTATTCCCAGAATGGGAAAAGAGTAATAAGGGTGATCTGACAGTTCAAGAGATGTTGTCGCACTATGCAAGACTAACTCCCTGGATTGCATTTTATAAAGAGACATTGGATGAGGATAAAAAACCCAAAAAAAGGTTTTATCGAAAAAAAAGGAGTCAACGATTTCCAACCCAGGTAGCCACACCACTCTACTTAAGACGCGATTATAATAAAGAGATTTATAAAGCTATAGAAAAGAGCTCACTGCTTGACTCCTTGTATTACAATTATTCAGATCTCCCTTTTATTATTTTCAAAGAATTTCTAGAAAGACGCTATGAAAAACCCCTTGATCGGTTAATGGAGGAGCACTTTTATTCTCCAATGGAATTAAAAAGAACGACTTACACTCCATTGCGTAAATTCGATAAAAATGAAATTGTTCCCTCTGAAATTGATACTTATTTTCGTTATTTAGAGTTGGATGGTGATGTCCATGACATGGGGGCAGCTATGTTAGGTGGTGTTGGCGGTCATGCAGGTTTGTTTTCCAATGCTTTTGAAGTAGCAGTAATGCTTCAACTTTTCCTTCAAAAGGGAACCTATAATTCAAAACACTATTTTAGCGCTACAACTTTTGATCAATTCAATACTTGCTATTATTGCTCTCAAGGTAACAGGAGGGGCGTGGGCCTAGATAAGCCCTTTCTAGAAGGGGGAAGTGAAAACACCTGTGGATGTGTTTCACCCGCCAGTTTTGGTCATCTTGGCTTTACAGGGACCTACGCTTGGGCGGATCCTGAAACTCAAATACTATTTGTATTTTTATCCAACCGAACCTATCCGACTATGGAGAATACCCTTTTGGGAGACCATGATATTCGAACCCGCATGCAGCGACTGATATACGAAGCACGCATAGATTAAACAGTATGAAAATTGGAATTGTATGTTACCCAACATTTGGAGGTAGTGGTGTGGTCGCCACGGAATTAGGACATGCCCTTTCATCAAAAGGACATGAAATTCATTTTATCACCTACCAACAACCAGTCCGGTTAAATACTTTAAAAGCCCATATTCATTTCCATGAAGTCAATGTCCCAAAGTATCCTCTTTTTCAATACCAACCCTATGAACTGGCATTATCGAGTAAGTTGGTTCAAGTAGTCAAAAAAGAACAATTAGAATTATTGCATGTACATTATGCTATTCCTCATGCCTATGCAGCTTATATGGCTCAAAAGATGCTGGAGGATCAAGGAATTTATATTCCCTTCGTGACCACGCTTCACGGAACTGATATCACTTTGGTAGGAAGCCATCCTTTCTATAAAGATGCTGTGGCTTTTAGTATCAATCACTCCAATGCTGTGACTTCTGTTTCTAAAAGCTTGAAAGTGGATACGCTGCGATTGTTTCCAATAAAAACAAACATTCAGGTAATATATAATTTCATCAATGTGGATTTTTACAAATCCAGACAACCCCCATGTGAGCGAGACTTGATTGCCCCTAAAGGGGAAAAAATAATTACCCATATCAGTAATTTTCGCCCTTTGAAACGGGTAATGGATGTCATCAAAACGTTTGAAATCATACAAGATAAATGCCCATCGAAGCTTGTGATGGTAGGAGATGGAATAGAAAAGAACAAAGCCAAACTCTATTGTAAAGAAAATGGTCTGGAGGACAAGGTTTTATTTCTTGGTAAGAGTAATGAAATCGATAGAATTTTATGTTTTACTGATCTATTTATTCTCCCTTCTGAAAAAGAAAGCTTTGGACTGGCTGCATTGGAGGCTATGATTCACAAAGTACCCGTAATTGCGACTAATGTTGGCGGGCTGCCAGAAATTATTCAGGAGGGTGTCTCAGGGTTTTTATTGAATGTAGGTGATTATAAAGGCATGGCCAGACAAGGTCTGGAGTTGTTGCTGAATCCTCAGAAGCATGATGATTTTAAGAACCAAGCCTTTGAACAAGCACAGCAATTTGATTTAAAGCGAATCGTCGAACAATACGAAAGTGTTTATCAAGAGGCCATTCTTAAAAAAACCTACTAGTTGGGGTGATATATGGAAATTGCTTCGGCATAGACAGTGTCTTTATCAATACTCATCCTTTTTGTTTGCTTATTTGCATACATTTCCATTTGGTCATTGTAGTGAGGAGAATTGGGTCGATCCGAACTTCCATAGGATATGACCGATTCAATTTCTGGTCCATCAGGAGTAAACTTTATTAAACCAATATAAGTCTCTCCTGCGGTTATTCTGATTTTCCCATCTTTATACGAAGTGCCATACATGGCCGTGAGCACATCGGGCATACCCCAAATACCCATTTCTTTTTCTCCTCGAACCAATTTTTGGAAATCGCCCAAAGTAACATCTAGTGTTTTAAAATGTTTCAACATATAGGCCTTGGCATCTTGCAAAGCTTTTAACAAATAGGTTTTTGGAAAAATTTTATCCCCTGGCAATTGACGTGCATATTTGATGCTTTGATAATAGAAAATTGCAAACGTACCCGCCCCCATTGAATTGGAATGGGTAAAACGGTCCCATTGCTGGATTCGTTCCAATAGTACTTTGACTTCGGGATATTGCGCTGGGTCAAGAGTTGTTATAGCATTGATATCCATATAAGTGAAACGGAAGGGGGTAGGATATCGATTGTCGTATTTGATCCGTTTGAAATCATTAAAATCTAAAGAATCATATTGATCGATAAGCTCTTTGAGTCTGAACGACCGGTTATTGTCAAACTCTTCAAACCCCATATCTTTAGAATAAGCCGCTATATTGGGGTTGTCTTTGCTGGCAGAAGAAAGAAAAGGGGAGTGGTTGGCATTGTAAAAATAACCTGATTCTGGCTGAATTACCTGGGGTAATTCATCAACGGCGTATGATTCTTCCCAAAGCGTTTTTCTGGTATTCCCGGGAACGGTATTTTTCCAATCATATCCTGGAGCTCGTTTTGGAATAAGTCCATTTGAAATATAGAATATAGTGTCGTTTCGATCAGCATAGCCAATATTGTATCCAGGAATTGCCTTCATTTTTAAAACAGTATAAAAATCGCTGAAACTTTGGGATTTATTCATTCGCCACCACTGTTCTAGCGCACGAATTTCGAACAAAGCAGGAGTCCGAATCGAATAGTATCCACTTTTATTCTTTAGTGTGGGACCAAAGATGCTCTTATAGAAAGAACGCTTGATTCGGATGGGAATCCCCAAAAAACGAAAAGTAAGTTTGGCTTTCTGTTTTTCAAGAGTGAGATATGTATCATCAACTCGGTATTGTAATTTGTTTTTTGGGTGCATTTCCAAATGGAATAGGTCTATTTTGTCAGGATTATTCACTGTATGCGACCACCCCAAGTAATCATTTACTCCAATCAATATATTAGGGCTTCCTGCAAAAAGAGTTCCTAAGATATTGGTTCCTTCCTCCGAGCACAAGTGCGCCTCATACCAAGATACAGGACCGTCGAGAGGTTGATGGGTATTAATGGCCAAATAAGTATAACCATCCTTGGTTTTTTTACTGTTAAAGCCAAAAGTATTGGATCCTTTAGGAGCTGTTTGCTTGGGTCGAGCGTTATCGCCTAGAATTTTACCCACGGCTTTGTCGCCTCCCGATGAGATGAATAATTGCAATTGTGCGTAACGAAGCATCATTTTTGGTTGAACTGGGAAAAGTTCAGAAACCAGAACTTCATTGGGGTGTAACGCAGCATAACGGTTAAGTCCTTGGGCATAACCCTCAATAACTTTTTTATATTCAGGACTAATTTTATCATCATAGTCTTTTTCAACCAATTCCTTTGATCCAATAAATTGAGTAATAAATTCAGCAGTAAGCCCCTTGTTGCCAATTGCTTTTGTTAAAAGTTCGTTGCCTGCTAGATAAGCCTGTTGTATGGTTTTAAAATCGTCCTCTGCATGGGCCCATGCCAGTCCATAGGCAACGCCAGCATCTGTGGGGGCGAAGATGTGAGGTACTCCATACCGGTCTCGTACGATATCAATAGCCTCTGGATTGATTGTGGATTGCCCATTGACTTGACAAATGAAGCTATAAAAAATCAGGGCAACTATGTATTTCATTTTCATAAATATTTTTCTTCTTCATTACGGCGAGTGAGAGCGCGTGCTTAACATCTACCTGCTAAATTATAGAATTCATTTTATAGCACACGGATCACTCTTTTTAAGAGTTAAGAACTAATGGTATTCATAATCAAGAACTGAATTGATTCGAAAATCATAAATATAATTCCAACCTAAAGATGGTCTGACTAGTAGGATTAAATCAAAGGGTACTAGTCATTATTTTTTGTTGGATTACTTGTCTGTGAAAATTTATAGGTGTAAGCGGAAAGCTCTTTTCGAATATGCTCAGAAATTCGATGTTTTCTTTGTTTAGCTTTGGAGGCAGCAAAAGGTGAATTTGAGGCGAAGCCTTTCTTGTCTTTTGGAATATCTATTTGGAGTTGTTCTATAAATTTTTGAGTAGTACGTAGATTTTGATGCCCCAAATAGCGTTGCACATTCTGAATTGCGATACCTTCTGAAACCTTATTGAAAGCGAAGGTATTACGAGCACTTTCAAAAGTAATGTGCCGTGAAATTCCAGACATAATGACCCATTTCAAAAGCTGAACATTGGCCTCACTTGCAGATCGCAATAGGGGAAATACCAAATTATTGCTGTCTTTAGGGGGGATCCCTAGAATAGAAACAATGGACTCAGGAATCATATAATTAAAGGGTTCATTGGTACCCTTATTTGGCATTTTAATGCTCCAACGATCCTCTTCTTGATGTATGTCTTTCCATTTCAGTGTTCTTAACTGTCCAAGTTTTAATCCCATTTCTATGGACAATATAAAAGCGTTTTTCACATCTCTATTGTAATAAGGGGCATTGCGAAGCGCTATAATTTCATATCGTTTTAAAACAGTTTTAAATTTTTTATTTGCCCTTTTAAATGATGCGGGCTGTGCAGGAAGTTCTTTTATCTTTCCATCCAAATAAGCCTGTTGTACCACAGAGTAAAATTTTTGAAAATAGAGCCGGTTGGTACTGCTAGCCAAGGGAGTGCCATTCGACTTCTTCGCTTTTTTTTCTAGAAAATTAAAAAAGGAGGAACAATGAGAATCATTGATAGTCTTAAACCGAATGATCGGAGTAGCAAATACTTTATACCATCGTTGCATCCCAAGCCACACTGCCTCATTATTCCTTTTATTAGATATCTTGATACTGACTATCTCTTCCAAAAAGGGAATAAAAAAATCATTTTTAGTTTTTTCTTTTGAAAAAGGATATCTACCACTTTCTTGGAGCTGAATTTCTTTCTCTTTTCGAATTTCGTCTGCTTTTTGAAGTAATCTCAGTTTTTCTTCAGTGTAGTTGGGTGTTTCTTCTGTTGGAATATGAAAAGGAAGAGTTTCTCGAATGCGTTTGGCTTTCCGCTTACCAGAGGCATCAGTAAAGTATCCCATAAATGTATCTAAACGCAGGGAGACAGTGCCATTTTTATTTTTTAATTGTCTAAGACGTATTTTCATTAAAAAAAACTATATAATAATCATTTATATGATATAAATATCTAGTAATAATAGCATAATTTTTATGCTATATATTAAACGCTCAATTTATTAATTATTGTGTCATTTTCAACTAAAATGACATTTAAATTAAAGGAAATTTTATATTCAAATTAAAAATAACATTCATTTTGTAATTCATTTCAAAATTAACTGTTTTGAATGCAACTCATATTTTGAAAAGGCAGCCTCCAATGATTATTAGGCATTGTAAACAGTAAAAAGAACTTATTAACAATTGAATAATAAATATTAGATAATGTCTACATTTAAATGTGATTCATAACACTATTCATATCCCACCAATCACTTTGGGTAAGTTGAAATACTTCAAAAAACTCACTTTGAACGTTCCTTCACATTCTAGAGTTAATTTAAGTAAAGCTGCTCAGCTGTCAGGCTTCAAATCCTATCATCACTTGAGCAAAACACTTAGATCCTATTATGACCAGAGTGTTGAAGAATTTCTCAGTGCACAATAAATCCGTTATTATAACTCTTTGATTGCAAAATTTTTATTCACGAAGATATTCCGTTGGGAACTAGAGGGTATTTTTCCTGCAAAAAATAAAATGTTGCTCGCCGTAGGGCCCCATACCCATTGGTTTGATTTTATTTTGGCAGTATTAGTGCGCAGTTTCCTTAAAGAACCCATTCATTTTCTAGGTAAAAAAGAATTATTTACTCCAATAACGAATCGCCTTTTTCGGTATTGGGGAGGGGTTCCAGTAGACCGTACAGGAAAGAATAATACCGTTGAACAAGCAATTAATTATTTTAAAATCAATCCAGTATTTCGACTAGCAATTGCACCTGAGGGCACCCGTAAAAAAGTAAACCAATTCAAATCAGGTTTTTACTATATCGCCCATACCGCTCAAATTCCGATTCTTCCCGTTGTCTTTGATTTTGGAAAACGGAAGATGATTCTTCATCCTTTGTATTACACAACGGGAGACAAGAAAAAAGATGTTCTTAAGATAGAAAAATACTTTAAAGGAATTCAAGGCAAAATACCCAAATACTCCTTTAATCCATAGTAGGAAATTGCTTATCTGATTTTTCTTACCTTAGTCATTCGTAAATGAAGAAGATCTATGTTGGGGTTACAAGATGTGCAATATCTGTACGAATTTCTATTTTGGTTAATTACGTTTTTTATTCTCAAAAAAGTTTGGCATAAGCCTATAGTACGAACGTATTACGGCTATTCCGTTTCAGCTTTTAATGTCATCGCAGTATTTTTCTTTACGCTTATGTCCATATCTGGGAATATGCCCTCTCTTGACGCTTTTTCTTTTGGATTTCTTCATGCGATGGTAGCAGTAGTTATGCTTACCTTAGTTAGGCTCAGCAAAAGAATTTGAAGTTAACTAGTTTATTAATTGTTACTTTCCAATACAGAACTTTGAAAAAATATTACCTAAGAGATCCTCGGTATTCATTTCTCCAGTGATTTCACCCAAAGCATCCAAAGCAACATTCAAGTCAATGCTCAATAGATCTGATGGAATTTGTTCTGAAAGCCCTTTTTTAATGGCAGAAAGTGCTTCCAAGGTCTTTTGAATGGCTGTATAATGACGCATATTGCTTACAATAATATCTGAATTCGAAAAGTTATTTTCGAGTGCGTTAACCAAAAATCGTTTTAATTCTTCTATTTTTTTATGGTCGTGGGTAGCAATAGAAAGATGAGGATGTATGCTGTTTTTTTCAAAAGGATGCCCTACAGGCAATAAGTCTATTTTATTTTGAATAACAATCACTTCTCCATTTCCTTTTAGCGTAGCCACCTCCTTTTCTAAATCCAGATTCACTTCTGTAGCGTCATATAGGTAGAGAATAAATCGGGCTGTTTCCATTTTAGCCTTTGCTTTTTCAACACCAATGGCTTCTACTATATCCGTGGTATTACGAAGTCCAGCTGTATCTATAAAGCGAAAACTGAACCCATCGATATTCATGGTATCTTCAATACTATCTCTTGTCGTACCTGCAATATCTGACACAATGGCTCGCTCCTCGTTGAGTAAAGCATTGAGTAGGGAGGATTTGCCAGCGTTGGGTTTTCCTACGATGGCAACAGGAATTCCTTTTTTAATAACGCTACCTTGAGTAAAGGATTCGGCCAATCGCTTCAGTTTTGCCTCTAAGGATTGGAGCAATTGTTCGAGTTGGCTTCGATCGGCAAAGGTGACATCTTCCTCTGAGAAGTCGAGTTCTAGAGCAATTAGCGATGCAAAATCAAGTAATTGTTGCCTCAGTTGTTTAATTTCTTTGGAATAACCGCCTCGCATTTGTTGAAGAGCCAACTGATGTGCTCCAGCTGATTCTGCAGCGATTAAATCAGAGACAGCTTCTGCTTGACTTAAATCCATTTTTTGATTTAGGAAGGCCCGAAGGGTAAATTCTCCTGCTTGGGCTGCTTGGGCTCCTCGATCTATGCAGAGCTGGATCAGGCGTTGCAAAATATAGGAGGAGCCATGGCATGAAATTTCAATTACAGTCTCCCCTGTATAGGACCGTGGTGCAAGAAAGGGTGTGAGTACTACCTCATCTAAAATTTGGCCGTCTAGGTGGATCACACCCAGAGTAGCTTGATGGGAGGGTATAGCCGAAAGGGCTATCCCATTTTTGGCTTCAAAAA
Organism: Flavobacteriaceae bacterium; assembly: GCA_003533785.1. Classification (GTDB taxonomy): domain Bacteria; phylum Bacteroidota; class Bacteroidia; order Flavobacteriales; family Flavobacteriaceae; genus UBA11891. Next base: position 27,539 of record DQCR01000036.1, on the reverse strand, counting down.
GTGGGGAAATAATGCTAACAGCATCCGGTCCGGACAAACGCAATACTCCAATCGCACCCACCCCTTGGGGGCTTGACAAAGCGATGATGGTTCCTTCATTATACATAATGTAAAAATAGTAGTTTCCCAAGAGCTATTCAGGGGGATTGTGTACATTTAATTAATGACTGAAAACAGACAATTAATCGTTCTTATGCTTTTGTCTCAACTTTTAGATCTTGTTACAGGGGTAGGGGGCTTGATAGTTCCTTTGTTAATTTGGGCTGTGAAAAAAGAAGAAATAATAGATCTAGACATACATGGCAAAGCGATTATCAACTTTCAATTGTCCATGCTATTGTATTCACTGCTCGCTTTTCCATTACTTATATTTTTGGGATTGGGCATATTGATATGGATGGCTGTAGGATTCCTTTGTTTACTATTCCCAATCATTAACGCTATACGGACTTCATCCGGTCAGTACCCCAATTACCCTTGGTGTATTCGTTTTATTAAATAGATTTGATGAAAGTAACCCGACGCTTATGCTGACGATGTTCGTAATTCCGCCATAGTTTCTGTATGGCATTGTTCTCTACGAGTTCTGGATTGGTTTCAACAATGGTCACCCCGTGCTTATTGAAGGTTTTTTGCATTTCATTAAATATAATAGCTGTGATCCCTTTATTTTGGTAATCGGGCCGGACTCCAATTAAGTAAAAGGAAGCGCGGTTATTAAAATACCGTGCTTTGAATAGATGGAAGAATCCCCAGGGAAGGATTTTCCCATTCATTTTCTTTAAGGCCTTTGAAAAAGAAGGCATCGTAATCGCAAATGCAATCAAATCTTGGTCCGAATCCACTATACACTTTATATAGTCGGGGTGTACAAAAGGTAGGTAACGTTCTTTATAATGCGCTATTTGGTACTCTTGAATGGGAACGAAAGTTTGTAGCTTATCATAAGTTTTTCCCAATAAATCAAACATTTGTTCCACATAAGGGACTATTTCTTTGTGCGATTTAAAATCTAAAATTTTGAGTTGGTAGCGTTGGAGAATTAATTTTGAGAAACGCTTCACTTTTTCAGGAGAATCTTGAAAAGAAGAGATTTTTATTTCATACTCCACCCATTCCGCCTGTTTTGTGAAGGTAATTTTCTCCAAATGCTCCGAATAATAGGGGGCATTATACCAAGTAATCATGGTATTTAATTCTTCAAAACCTTTTGTGAGCATGCCTGCTTTATCCATGTTTGAAAACCCCATTGGCCCTTCAATGGCAGTCATTTGGTGCTGTTTTCCAATTGCTACAACAGCATCGATTAATTTTTTTGTGACTTCAAGGTCATCGATAACATCAAACCAACCAAAACGAACTTTACTTTTTTTGAGTTCTTTGATTTCAATCCAATTGATGAAAGCTGCAATTCGACCTACAATTTCCCCATCTTTGTAGGCTAAGAAGTAATGTGCCAAAGCATTATTAAAGACTGGATTTACTTTTTTGTCAAGCATCTCCAATTCTTCCTTGACAATGGGTGGGACCCAATAAGGATTGCCTTTATATAGTTGAAAAGGGAAGCTGACAAAATCCACAAGTTCACGGCGGGATTCTATTTCTCGAATTTCAATCATTGTTAATTTTTGCGGGCTCGACGGGTTCTTTTTTTGTCTTGTTTGGCCAGTTTCTTAGCTGTTTTATTTAATTTTTTTTCTTCTTTTTTAAGGGCTTTCGCTTCTCGTTCCTCAGCAGTAGTATATTCCTTGTGAAAATCCAGACGATAGGAAGCTCCAACATTTAAAAATACAATATTTGGGCTGTTTTTAGTATTGCTGCCCAGCGTAGCTTCCAATTGCAAATCGTCATACATCAAATAAGCGGCTCCCAGGCGAAAAATAGTATCTGTGTAGCGATCACTACTGATTCCTTGATTTTCAATATAAATAGACCATAAGGGGTGAAAGGTATGAGTTAGGGTAAGAATGTAGCTTATTTCTGGGTAATCACTCAAATAACGCGAATAAGAGAAATTGGTGACAAAAACCCAACGCTCAAAAAAATGCGACTGAGTGGCAACCATACCCCGCAATGTAACAAAGGGCTCCTCATCAATTGGTTGATTGATATTTTGATAAAAAAAAGGACGATAAAGGGAGCTAAAGACATCGCCATACGGATAAGGATTTAGCGAGGGTGGAATTAGGTTGGTGCCCAGAGTAACTGATATGGCAGGAAATAAATCTCGCAGTCGGAAACGATTATTGGCTTTGTAACTATACAAATTCGGTTCTTCTTCCGCTCGAAACGGATCGTAGACCAAATACTTTACCCCAATAAAATTTTGTAAAAATCCTTTCTGTTTTGAAATTATGGGTGTTCCCGTTGTTTTATTGTGCAATTCATCCCAAAGAAAAGCGCCTTCATAAGTTAATTCTAACTGTTCTTTCAAAAACCCCCATCGAATAGAAAGAAACCCGAGTGTCCCACGGGATGTGGATTGGTTGTAGCCCTCATGCGTGTAGGACCGAAGGGCTCCTCCTGCCTCAAATTGAACGACCCCTTTTCCCACGGAATAAGCACCGATGGACATGCCAGGTCGGTTGGAGTTGATCTGTTCAGTGTATTGGGCAGACAAAGTGGTTGAAAAAACTAGTAACAGCATGAAAAACCACTGTTGCCTCATGAAAGTATAATTTATTGCAATATAGTTTGATTTTGTGAATTCAATTTAAGTAAAGTCTGCTGGATAAAGAGAACATCTTAACAAGTTTCCCTACATTTGGGTAAGCCTTTTATCGATTCAATTTGTGATTAAATTTTTACTTTTTCTATTACTGGGTTTATACCTAATTCGTTCCATTTTTGTCGGGTTCCTTCGATTTTTTCTTAAAAGCATGGGACTAAAACGCACCCCTGAATCAACTCCCCCCCAATCCAATACCAAAAAAGCACCCAATTCCAAAAATGTTGGGGAATACATTGATTATGAAGAAATTGATTGAATCAATATCCTGGAAAACCCTATCCTCTCACTCCTTTGTTGTGCTGCTATTGGCATTCATCGCACTGTTGTATTTTAATCCCTTGCTTTCAGGTAAAGTGTTATTGCAATCAGACATCCAACAATATAAAAGCATGTCGCGACAAATGAAAGAAGCCCGTGAAGCAAATCCGCCTGTAGAAACCTATTGGATCGATAATTCCTTTCTGGGCATGCCCACCTATCAGTTAGGAGCAGAATATCCAGCAGACTTTCTAATGCCGTTTTATTACATAACGCGTATTCTCCCAAGACCTGCCCATTTATTATTCCTCTATTTTCTGGGGGGATATTTGCTTTTTTCAGTATTGGGTTTACGAAGAACCTATGCAATAATGGGAGCCCTATCCTTTGGCTTTTCAACCTATCTCTTAATCATTCTACAAGTGGGTCATAATACCAAAGCAGAAGCCATCGGATACTTCCCTTTTGTTTTGGCAGGTTTATTGCTCCTACTTCAAAACAAACGTTTGATGGGGTGGCTATTGAGTACACTTGCTCTGGGTATGCAAATTCGTGCCAACCATTATCAAATGACCTACTATCTCCTTTTCTTGCTATTTATTTTTGGTTTGGTTTACTTTTGGGAAGCATTTAAGAAAAAAGATGTCAACAATTTCCTCTCCCAGATAATACTTTTTGCTAGCGCTGGAATCTTGGCCTTAGGACTCAATGCGACTCCTTTATTAGCTACACAAGAATACACCCAATTTAGCACTCGAGGTCCTTCCGAACTTCGTATGCAACCCAATGGAACTCCAAAAGAAAACACCTCTGGACTCGATTATAATTACATCACTCAATATAGCTACGGACTGTTTGAGAGTTTCTCTTTATTGTTCCCGAGAATTCAGGGCGGAGGATCCCGAGAGGATGTTGGAACCGAAAGTTCCTTATACTACTATTTGATTGGCAGGGGGGTCCCAGTTCAACAAGCGGCTAGTTTTGTATCAGCAGTTCCCACTTATTGGGGAGATCAACCCATTCTTGAAGCTCCTGCCTACATTGGAATTACCATATTTTTTTTAGCACTTCTGGGTTTTAGAAGCTCACGAGGCCCCCTCAGGAAAAGTTTGATACTAGTGATAATAGTATCCCTTTTACTTTCATGGGGAAAGAATGTCCCTTGGCTAACAAACCTACTCATTGATTATTTTCCATTATACAACAAGTTTAGAGCCGTTTCTTCTGCACAGGTTCTTTTGGAGTTGTGTACCCCAATTCTCGCTGTTTGGGGCCTTGCTCAATTTTTTGACAAGGAAAAACACGAACAAATAAAAATTCTCAGAGGTACGGCCATAGTTTTTGGAGCTCTCGTGTTATCATTATTTGCATTGAAAGGGATGCTTTCTTTTCAAGGAGCGATGGATTCATATCTCCGCCAGGGGTATGGCAATGCTATTTTTCAACAAATTGTCGAGACTCGTAAATCTTTATATAATCAAGACATCCTTCGTGGAATGATATTCATCTTTGGGATGGCAGGAGTCTTGTATTTGGGTTCGCGTGAAAAATTGAAATCAAAACAGGTCTTGGGCATTCTATTTATCTTAGTGATTGCCGATTTGCTCCAAGTAGCTGAACGCTATATGGACAGAGATCTCTTTGTTTCTCCTCGTTTGGCACGTCAGGTCTTTGTTTCCAGTGCAGCCGATAGAACCATATTGCAAGATAAGGGACACTACCGAGTGTATGATTCCGATGCCCAGCTCAAAAGTCCCAGAACGGCCTATTTTCATCATGCACTAGGGGGATATCACGGTGCCAAGCCCCGACGCATCCAAGAAGTTTATGATTTTTTCATGGAATATCGTGCGGAATCCATACTAAACATGCTCAACGTGAAATATATCCTTTACAAAGAGGAAGATAAGCAAAAAGTACTTGTGAATCCCCAAGCATTAGGTATTGCTTGGCCTGTAGATTCACTAGTCATGGTAAAAGATGCCGATACAGAATTAAATTATTTAAAGGAACTGGATTTATCGAGGCAAGCTGTGCTTCAAGCAGGGCAGCTCCCAAATGATTTCATACCCCCTCATTCCATAGACAGTAGTTTTAATATTAGTCTGGTGACAAACTACCCCAATAAATTAACCTATCAGTATGAAATTAAGCGAGATCAGTTTGTCGTTTTTTCCGAGGCCTATTATCAAAAAGGTTGGAAAGCCTATGTTGAAAAGAAAGAAGTTCCCATTTATAAAGTTAATTTTCTGCTTCGTGGTCTCTGGCTTCCCGCAGCTGCTAAGGAAATCAGATTCGAATTTCAACCGCCTGTGGTTCGATTGGGAACCCAAATTCGATGGGGATCACTATTGCTCTTTTTTATAAGTTTGGGAGGTGCTCTATGGTATGATAACAAAGCCAAACGATAGGATGGGATTCATAGCTAAACAATCTTTTTACAACCTTTTTTCTATAGGAATAGGTTTTTTGATTGGGGCAATTAATGTGTTGTTTTTATACCCTATCTACATGGGGGACAGTCGTCAAGGCCTGGTAGTGGGTCTCTTGGCTATTTCCAACCTCATACAACCCTTCCTTTCTTTTGGATTGCAGCATGCGCTTATTAAATTTTATTCCGGATTCACTGAAAAAAAGGAACAGGATAGCCTGTTGTGGTTTGTCATTTTATTGCCCTTGCTCTTTATTGCTTTTTTATGGGGAGTGTATTTCTTTTTCCCCGATACCATTCAAGAGTTACTCCCTATTTCGTCGACTTCAAATTTCCCCTACTTGAAATTTGTACTATATATTGCTATTTCTACCGCGTACTTTGAACTATTTAACTCTTGGCTTCGGGTCCATTTGAAATCAGTCTTTGCAAATTTCTTGAAAGAACTCTATCCCAGACTATTGATTGCTATTCTCATCTTTGGGTTTTCGTTTAAATGGTTTGATTTCGATCAATTCATGTACTATTTGTTGGGAGGGTATTACTTTCGTCTCTTTCTTATTATTGGATTCAGCTTTTGGATTCACCGACCAAAATGGCATTGGAAGCTTCCCTCAGGATGGCAGAGTATCCTTCGCTACAGTGGATTGATTTTTTTAGCAGGTGCCGCTGCAAGCTTTATTTTAGATATCGATAAAGCGATGCTGTTATCTTTTTCCAAGGAAGACGTAGCCTATTATAGTGTAGCGGTTTACATTGCCGCAGTTATTGAAGCGCCGGGGCGTGCCTTATTTCAAATCATAAGTCCCGTTGTTGCTGAAGCTCTCAATGTGAATAATAAAGAACGAATTCGTCAATTACTCAAAAAAAGCAGCACCAATCTGCTTTTGATTTCTGGAGGGATTTTTCTTTTAATCAACCTCAATCTCAATGATTTTTATCAGCTTATTGCCCCAGAATATCAGGTTGCCTTCCTGGTGGTTCAATTAATTTCCTTTGGTAAATTGTATAGCATGTCAATGGGATGTTTAAATCAGATAATTAGTAATTCACAATACTACCACTTTGTTCTTTTTTTTAGCGTGTTTTCCGCACTATTGGCAGTAGGACTCAATTTTTATTTTATTCCCCTCTTTGGATTACTGGGAGCGGCCTATGCCACCTTGATTGTAATGATGGTGATCAATACATTAAAAATTGGTTTGATAGGATGGAAAATGGAATTGCACCCCTATAGTAAGGACACTTTAAAAATTGTTGCCTGTGTTGCACTTATCTTCATTGTATTTCAACCTGTATCGTTGACATTCTCTCCTACAATTAATATTCTTATAAAATCATCTGCGATAGCTATAGTCTATTCCAGTGTGGTATTTTTCTTAGGTCTTTTAAAAGAAGTAAGGTCCTATATGAAAAAGGCCTAATTGAGTTTATGCTTTAGGTATTGCCCGGTATAGGAAGCTTTTATTTTAATGATTTCTTCGGGGACACCCTGTCCCACACAATAACCTCCTTCATCACCAGCTTCGGGGCCCAATTCAATAATATGATCGGCACATTTGATTAATTCCAAGTTGTGTTCTACAACCAAAATACTGTGGCCCTTATTAATTAGCGCATCAAAGGAAATCAATAACTTACGGATGTCATGAAAGTGCAAACCTGTTGTAGGTTCGTCGAAGATAAATAAAAGCTTTTCTTGTGTATTTCCCCGGCCAATAAATGAAGCAAGTTTGATCCGTTGGGCTTCTCCGCCCGAAAGGGTGGCTGATGACTGCCCCAACGTAATATAGCCTAAACCAACCTGTTGGAGAGGCAACAGTTTGTTGACTAGTTTTTTCTCATTGTGCTGATCAAATAGAGCAATGGTGTCGTCTACAGTCATTCCTAATAATTGGTCGATACTAATGCCTTGATAGGAGACCTCTCGTATTTCTTTTTTAAATCGCTTTCCTTTACAATGCTCACATTCCAAAACCACATCGGCCATAAACTGCATTTCGATGGTCACAACGCCTTCCCCCTTGCATTCGTTACAGCGCCCACCGTCTACATTGAAAGAAAAATGTTTGGGTTGGTAATTCCGTTGTTTGGATAGCGATTGCTTGGCATAGAGCAAACGAATCTCGTCATAGGCTTTAATGTAGGTGACAGGATTGGAACGTGAAGAACGACCAATGGGGTTTTGGTCTACAAATTCAACCCCAGATAATACATTTACATCTCCTTTCAGTTCTGTATATTCTCCGGGCTTTTGGGTGTAAATATCAAAGCTACGGAGGAGTGCTGGGTAGAGAATTTTTTTTACTAACGTTGATTTACCACTCCCTGAGACTCCAGTGACTACTGTTAATCCTCCCAGTGGTATGGTGACATCAATATTTTTTAGATTGTTTTCCCTGGCTCCTATGATTTCTAGTTTTTCACTAGCTTTTTTTCGTTTTTCGGGAACAGGAATTTTTTGAACTCCTGTTAAGTATTGGGCCGTTAGACTGTTTGCTTTTTTTACTTCTTCAAGGCTTCCTTCAGCTACTATTTCCCCTCCTAGACTTCCTGCTTCCGGCCCCATATCAATTACCCGATCGGCTGCTTGCATAATTTCTTCATCGTGTTCCACCACAATGACGGTATTCCCTAAATTTCTTAATTTTTTTAAAACACCAATCAGCCGTTCGTTATCTTTAGAATGCAACCCTATTGAAGGTTCATCTAAGATATACATAGAACCTACTAAGCTACTTCCTAATGAAGTTGCTAAATTAATGCGCTGAGACTCTCCTCCTGAAAGGGTATTGGACCGACGGTTGAGGGTTAGGTAACCCAAGCCTACGTCGAGCATGAATCGAATCCGATTGTTTATTTCTTTGAGTAAACGATCAGCAATGGCGGCCTCACTATTGCTGAGAGTCAGATGGTTAAAAAACGAGTGCACCTCATTCAATGAAATATTCAACAAATCTGAAATACTTTTTCCTCCTATTTTAACATAATTTGCCTCTTTTCGTAATCGACTGCCTTGACATTCAGGACAGAGGGTTTTCCCTCGATATCGAGAGATCATGACTCGATTTTGAATTTTATAGTTTTTGGCTTCCAATTTTTTAAAAAAAGCGTCAATCCCAGTAAAATTTCGATTCCCATCCCATAGGAGTTGCTTTTGTGCTAGTGTGAGTTCAAAGTAGGGTCGATGAAGGGGAAAGTCAAACTCATAGGCATTATTAATTAATTTTTGATAGAATTTCTTGTATCCTGTTCCACGCCACGGGGCTATTGCATGATCGTATACAGACAAACTCGTATCTGGTACTACCAAATCGGGGTCAATTCCCATTAAATCTCCAAATCCTTCACAATTTGGACAGGCTCCATGAGGGTTGTTGAAACTGAATAGATGTACTCCAGGAGTAAGAAACTTTATACCGTCACGCTCAAAAGCATTCGAAAAAACTGTTGATGTAGCGTCTTCTAAAGACAGCAAACGGCATTGTCCTTTACCTTCGTAAAAGGCCAAGTCCACAGCATCGGACAGACGCTGGTAAAAATCCTCTTCGTGACGAACGACGATTCGATCTACTACAAGTTCAAAAGGAACAGTAGGGGCTTTTTCCAATTGGTCTAAACGAAGCATTTTTTCGTCTGAGTATATTCTAGAAAACCCTTGCTGTTTTATGATTTTAAAAACCTCTTCTTTAGTTCTGTTAGGATTATTTAGTATGGGAGATAGCAGGAGTAATTTTTGTCCTGCTTTGAAACCTTTGACAGCATCAATGACATCGGAAACAGTATTCTTTTTAACTTTTTCATTGGAAACAGGGGAGTAGGTTACTCCCACACGGGAAAACAATAACTTCAAATAATCATAGATTTCTGTTCGGGTTCCAACAGTTGATTTGGGATTAGCAGTGGCTACTTTTTGTTCAACGGCAATAGCAGGAGCAATGCCGCGTATTTGATCTACTTTGGGTTTGTTCAAACGGCCCATAAATTGACGGGCATAGGAAGACAAACTTTCGACATAACGACGCTGTCCTTCAGCGTAAAGGGTATCAAAGGCTAGGGACGATTTTCCCGAACCCGACAAGCCCGTGATGACAATTAATTGATTTCTGGGGAGGGCTACTGAAACATTTTTCAAGTTGTGCAATTGCGCTCCTTGAATAATGATGTATTTTTTGGGATCGAGTTCCTGTATTTTTTTCATAGCACCAAAGCTGCAAAATTACGATATACTGTGGGCTGGCAAATTTTTTAGAAATAAAAAAATATAGTATATTGCATAAAATTCTTTGCCTATACAACAAGAATACTTTTAAAACAGATCGTTTCACAAGCGCTCCATGCGCCAAAAGTATTTTTGTTATGCCACAGACCCGTACCTCCAACATTGAAGACGCTCAATTCGTATCCGACTATTTAGAAGGAAACGAATGGGCCTTGGAAAAGTTAATCAACCGCCACCAACTTCGTATTTTTAATTTTATTTATTCCAAGGTTCACGATCGTGATACCACAGAAGATATTTTCCAAGATACTTTCATTAAAGTGATAAAAACCCTAAAAAATGGGCAATATAATGAAGAAGGAAAATTCCTTCCTTGGGTTATGCGCATTGCACACAATCTCGTTATAGACCATTTTCGAAAAAACAATCGTATTCCCAAGTTTGAAAACAGCGATGATTTCGACATCTTCCAATTCATTACTGATGGAGCCATCAACGCGGAAGACGCCATGATTACGGATCAGATTGTGAACGACCTACAAAAATTGATTTTAGAGCTTCCCGAGGACCAACGTGAGGTACTAATGATGCGTGTGTATCGTGAAATGAGTTTTAAGGAAATAGCTGAAACAACAGGTGTGAGCATCAATACCGCTTTGGGACGTATGCGATATGCCATCATAAATTTGCGAAAATTAATTGATGAGAATAAAATAATTCTGTCTTAACAAATACTAAATAACTATTTCCGACGTTCTTAAATGAAACAAGAATGAATGGAAAAAGATTACTCAGCAAATAATTCCAAAAAAAGTATTTGTCCGATTGCGCCTAGGGATTTAGTTATCAAGCGTATTATGGCTTTTTCAAAAGCATATGAGGAACAAAGAACTTCCGAGAGAAACAGACTTGATTCACTTAAGAATTAATTTTTTCTAAGGCTTTTCTTACTACTGGTCGTCGCCCAACTTTTAAAGTTATAGGATCTTTTCGGATGTCCCAACCTCTTGCAGGACAATATTCCCTTCCATACCATATGATTTGCAAATGCAGTTCATTCCATTTATCCTTTGGAAACAATCGTTTAGCATCTCGTTCGGTTTGCACCACGTTTTTGCCATTAGATAAACCCCATCGATAAAGGAGTCGATGAATGTGCGTGTCTACGGGAAAGGCAGGAATACCATAGGCTTGTGAAAGGACTACAGCAGCTGTTTTGTGTCCAACGGCCGGCAGGGCTTCTAGGGCTTCGTAGGTTTTTGGAACTTTGCCATCATATTTATCGAGTAAAATTTGTGACAAGCCATGAATTCCCCTCGATTTCATCGGAGATAATCCAACGGGACGAATAATATCTCGAATTTCTTCTACCGTTAGCTTAATCATATCTTCTGGAGTATGAGCTCTTGCGAATAGAAGCGGCGTGATTTGATTAACTCTCACATCTGTACTCTGTGCAGAAAGTAGAACGGCTATCAGTAATGTATAGGGGTCAGTATGATCCAACGGGATCGGGATAGTAGGATACAATTCCTTTAAAGTTTGAATAATATAGTTGACTTTATCTTTCTTCAGCATTGTGTACATTTGTTTGTAACAAAGAAAATAAATTGCAATGAATACTTTACAAGTAGGGGATACCCTTCCCGTTTTTTCAGTTGAAGATCAATATGGAAACACCATTAAGCATACCGACTATGCCAACCAAAAATTAGTTGTATTCTTCTATCCCAAGGCCAATACTCCTGGTTGTACATTGGAAGCTTGTGATCTTCGAGATCATTACGCTAAGCTGCAAGCAGCCGGTTATGCCTTATTGGGTGTGAGCGCCGATAGCATAAAACGGCAAAAAAGTTTTTCTGATAAATTTAATTTCCCCTTTCCCTTATTGGCAGATGAAGATAAAGGCGTTATCGAAGCCTTTGGAGTCTGGGGTCTCAAAAAATTCCAAGGAAAGGAATACGATGGTATCCATCGAAAAACATTTCTTTTCAATGAGGAAGGAGTTTGCACCCGTGTTATCGATAAAGTAAAGACCAAAGCACACGCTGCTCAAATTTTGGAGGTCTAATCTCTCTAAGGCTTTATTTTTCTGCCCTCATTATCCTTAAAATCTCCAATTACGATAATGATAAAGTCGATTATGGCCCAGATACCAAACCCTCCTAGGGTAAACAGCATCAATAGGCCCGTTCCAATCTTTTCAGTATAAAAACGATGGGCGCCAAATACGCCAAAGAAATAACACAATAAAATGGTGGGGACAAAACCTTTGTCGCTCTTTTCTTCAGATTCAATTTTCATTGATGGTACTTTTTGGGGTTAATATATTTTTTAGTTACAATTTAAATTATTGTTTTTTTGTAGGCAAACGGGTTATTATTTTCCAATCCTCACTACATCATTAAAGCCATATGATGTTTTAACTCTTTAAATATAAATAAAAGGATTTAGGCATATAAATAATTACTGCTGTGATAGAAATTTCATCAATAGGTGTTTGATTTGTAAATCACCAAAACCATAGATGGGGAGCTGTTTTTGAAATTCTTGATAGAGGAGTTCAGTGGATTCTGTCTCTTTATTTTCAATAATTTTTTTAAGGACTTCGATAGGTTTTCCTAATCTGTTTTCTGTAGGAATTCTTGAAAGGTGTGCGGAGACTGCTTCTCTGACATGCGAATAACCATAAGGAAGCTGCTGTGAGAGTAAAGTGAGCTGTTTGACGGCTCCTGTTGCATAGGCTTGCCAAAGTGGTGCCAAGAGAGTGGGAGCAGGGAGCACCTGTCGCTGCAGATAAAGTTCCGTCAACTCAGTTTCCGTATAGACAGAAAAAGCATAGGGCGATTGATTGTTAGGGCGAACAAGGTATAGATCGCAATCTTTGCGGTCCCTAAGAAGATAACATACAAACCAACAATTAACCTGGCAAAATAAATCGTCTTCAAACCATAGATTGATTTCCGATCCATTCGGTATTTTTTGAACCTTATTAAATTCTGATACAATACGTTCCTCGTATTCAATTGGGGTACAGACTTGATATGTTTGAGCAAAAAAAGCGGAACGCTTTTGGTATAGTTCTTTTAGTGAATTTCCAGTTACAGGACCGTCTACCAAACATTCACGAAAAACAATAGAAGCTCCTTTTAAATCCCTGGGGAATTGCTCCAAAAGAGCATCCCCATTGAGGATATGTATGCAATTTTGGGATTTATTTTTTGTACCCAAACATTTGATTTTTGATAATCATTTCTGAAATCCCTTCGGGTAATTGATTTTCCCAGCCGCTTTTGCTCTCTTTTATTTGAGCGAGTATATCGCGGGAAAAAATACGAAGGTATTCCTCCTCATAATCGAAGACATCAACGATTTTCCCGTTGTATTTGAAGAATTTATAGAAATCTTTCATGCGGGGATGCAAGCGAAGATTGTTACTGTTGATCACTGTATCACTTTCTGGATTTTTAGCCGGATAAAGGTATACCTTAAGGTTGTTGTAAAACATTTTACCAAAGGCTTCGAGTATCCCTCCACTTAGGTCACTGTAGTAATCCTCTTTAAAGATTTCGATAAAGTTATTGACTCCAATAGATAGGGCCATTTGTTTTTTGGTGTAGGCGGCGAAATAATCAACCAAACGATAGTATTCCTGAAAGTCAGAGATCATTACAATATGTCCCAAAGAACAGAGTAATTGAGCTCTGTCCATAAAGTCTTGCTCATCGATTTCACCTTGTGCCATTAGGTTGGAGAGCGTTATTTCGAAAATGACTACGGTTTTATCTTCCTCTACATTAGCTTCCTTGACAAATATATCATATGACTTTTCGAACATGTCAATATTGACTTTGGTAACGGGACGAAAACTTCCTCGTAAAGCAAGAATATTTTTTTTATACAGAATCCGAGCCGGAAGGATATTATTTCCAGAGGAGTCGAACATAACAGCCTCTGTCATTCCGTTTTTCACCAATTGAAGGCTCATTAATCGGTTGTCTACATTTTTAAATAAAGGGCCATTGAAATTGATGGTGTCAATTTCGATGGCATCATCGTCGATGTAGTCATACAAATACCGCAAGATTTTTTTAGGCTCTTTGTGCTTATAAAAAGCACCATAAACCAAATTAACTCCCATGAACCCTAGCACCTCTTGCTGTAATCGGGCTTCGGCTTGATGAAAGCGTACATGCAATGTGATTTCATTGTAGGGTTCATCGGGCGCCGTTTGAAAACGAATTCCCATCCATCCATGTCCTTTAAATTTTTTAGCAAAGTCTATGGTTGCAACGGTATTGGCTAGGGTGAAAAACATTTTGTCAGGATGGTCTTCTTTGGGGATTCGGCTTTCCAGTAATTGCATTTCATGATCGAGCATTTTACCCAAACGGGCTTCGGTCACATAGCGCCCGTCTTCTTCTTCTCCGTAGATAGTATCACTAAAGTTTTTGTCATAGGCTGAAATTGTCTTAGCGATGGTTCCAGATGCTCCTCCAACACGAAAGAAATGGCGAGCAACTTCTTGGCCAGCACCGATTTCTGCAAAAGTTCCGTAAATGTGTTGATTGAGATTAATACGAAGCGCCTTGGCTTCTATAGAGGGACGGTTTTCAAAGGTTTGATCACCAGGTAAGGATGGACTCATAGGTTATACGATTCACTCTCAAAATTACACATTCTTTATCTAGGGACAAATATTTATCTTTGACTTTCGCATGCTGAAAATAACTTTCTTAGGAACAGGTACTTCTCAGGGTATTCCCATCATAGGGAGTGAGCATCCTGTCTGTTTAAGTAACGATCCTAGAGACAAACGTTTGCGAGTTTCGGTTCTTTTGGAGTGGGCTCAGCAATATTACGTAATTGATTGTGGTCCCGATTTTCGACAACAACTTCTATCCAATCCAATCCCTAGGTTAGATGGGCTCTTATTTACACATGAACATGCAGATCATACGGCTGGACTCGACGATATTCGACCATTTTGCTTTCGACAAGGTGCATTGTCCCTCTATGCCGATCTCCGAGTTCAAACGGCCCTTAAGCAACGGTTTGCCTATATTTTTGAGACCGAGAATAAATACCCCGGAGCGCCTAATGTAGTTTTGAATACAGTAGACAAAACAACTGGTTTTGACTTGGGTGGAAAAACCGTTACCCCAATTGAAGTAATGCATAACCAGTGGCCAGTTTTGGGCTATCGTGTAGATAATTTTGCCTATTTGACTGATGTAAAAACCATTACTCTTGAAGAAAGAAAAAAACTAAAGGGTTTAGACGTTTTGGTGCTTAATGCCCTTAGAATTGATCCTCACCCAATGCATCTGAATCTTGAGGAAGCATTGCAACTGGTCGCTGAAATTCAACCCAAACGAGCCTATTTCACCCATATTAGCCATCTTCTAGGGTTTCACGAAAATGTCTCTGAACAGTTGCCAGGAAATGTATTTCTTGCTTATGACAATCTTCAAATAGAATCAGAATGATATGAAAAAACACATTTTCGCCTACCTCTTTGTCTTCACCGTCTTGATTTTATTATTCCATGTGGTGAATTCTAATAAAATTTTGACCAATCTAGAATCAGATTGGCAAGAGGAAATCATGCAAAGAAAACAACTTCAGGACACTATTCGAATACTGCAAGATCGTATTGATGAAGAAGTGTATTTTTCATTGATTCAAAATGAAGGGGCCCAAATTTTTTTTCAGGGCGAAGACTTGATAGAGCTTGAGAATCAATTGATGGATGCCATTTATGAAACTAACCTTTTGCCTAATAACGAAAAATTAATCCCTTTTGCTCCCATGGGAGAGGGTGGGTACTTAATTAATAAAGTTAAAGTGTTAAATCATAAATGGGTTATTGCAGATTTCACTGATGGTAGTTTTTGGGGAGAAATGCTGATGCTTTATTCCAAGGATAAAATAGGCCGTTTCCGTTTTGAAGTCAAGGAATCTTTTCTCTACCCCTTATCGGACTAGCCAGCGGATTAAATCACTAAAATTATCTTGAGCAATAGTGTGTCCCACAGGATATTCTTTGAAAAGCACCTCAGGGTTATTGTCGGCTAAGAGTCCCACAGTTTCTCTTGCATAATGAATTGGAATAGTTGCATCTTCTTTGCCGTGAGAAGCAAAAGCGATGGTATTGCGATAAGTACTAACGGGTTTTTTTAGTAATTCTGGGTCAATTACGCCACTCAATCCCAGTGTTTGCTGAACCAAATTGGGTTGATCCAATCCCAATGCCCAGCAAAGAATAGCCCCTTGACTGAATCCCAAACAACTCACTCGTTGAGAATCCAATTGATAATGATTACAAAAATGAATGATGTTTTGCTGAATTTGATTCAAACTTTCATTGGCTTGCTCATAATTACTCAATCGCTCCATGTTTGCTGTAAATTGCAAATCATACCATGCATAGCCTCCAAATGGGAGCGCTATCGGCGCATTTAAAGCTATAACGGCAAATTGAGTAGGCAAATAGCTAGCAAATGAAAAAAGATCTTCTTTATTGCTTCCATAGCCATGCAACAAAAAAAGGACAGCGGGCGGCTTTTCTGAAGGAGTTGCTGGACGATAAAGGTGTTCTAAAAGAAAATCAGACGAGGGTATCGGCATTCCATTGCAATTGATTGTTATGAAAACAACCCAATACCTTTCCATTCATTTGGTGTCCCACAAAAGCACAATTTTTGGAAGTGGAAGTTAAGTCTGATTTGGTCAAAGCAAATCGTTGATTGGGATTGAAAAAAGTAATATCAGCCTTTTGCCCTTCGGCAATGGAATTTTGGGGAATGGAAAAAAGAGATTTGCCGCGTGTTAAAAACTTAATGGCTTGTTCTAATGGAAAAAGGGAACACAAAATTCCAAAACAGGCTTCTAGGCCAATGGATCCCGGTTGTGCCAAGGCAAACTCCAAATCTTTATTTTCCAGATTCATTGGGTAATGCATGCTAGTTACTAGGTCAATTGTTCCGTCCAACAAACCCTCTCGTAAGGCATTTTTATCTTCCTGTGTTCGGAGGGGAGGAAATAGTTTTAAGTTAGTGTCATAATCTACCAGTGCTTTGTCATCGAAAAACAAATGGGGGAGACCCACAGAGCAACTCACCGCAAGTCCTTTTTTCTTGGCTCGACGAATATGGGCAACCCCAGACGAAGTTGAAACAAAGGGGATATGGAGTTGTCCGCCACTATTTTCTAAAATTTCAAGGTCTCTGTTGATTTGAATACTCTCTGCAATACTTGGAATCCCGCTCAGTCCAAGTTCAGTGCTTGTAATCCCCTCGTGCATCATGCCATTGGCTTGAAGCGAGTCTTGTGAAGGATGTGAGAGCAATAAACCATTAAAAGATTGGCTGTATTCTAAAGCAATTTTGAGTAATTGGGGGTTGTCTAAGGAGTGATAAGCATCGTAAAATGCAATGGCTCCCACTTGCTGCATATTGAATAGTTCTGCTATGTTTTTTCCCAGACTTCCTTCAGTAAGTGAACCCAAGGGATGCAGACTGGTAACAGCTCCCCGAGATTTTGAAATCTGATGTACGATCCCACTTTGAGAGTCTGCTACAGGAAAGACATTGGGTAGTAATCCAATATGCGTAAAACCACTACTAGCAGCCGTAAAAAGTCCGTTTTTGAGGGTTTCACGTTCTTCATAACCGGGCTCACCAAAACTCACTAAGGGGTCGAACCAGCCAGGGGAGAAGTGCAGGTTTTCAGCTTCGATAATTCGATCGGCTTTAGTGATCTTAGTCCCAATGTCGCTAATTACCCCTTCATCGACTAGAAAGGAAAGTATCTCTCCATGGGAGGGATGAGAAGGATCTATAAGCGTGGCATTTTTTATAAGTATGCGCATACAGGGTTGCCATCGGTTGGCCTACAAAAATAATAAAGATTCCGCTGCTAATGGATTCTCTCATTTAGAATTTTTCAAAGACTCCCAGCCCGAAGAGTGCAAAGTCATACTTAACGGGGTCTTTGGGGTCCATAATACGCAATTGTGCATCTAACATTTCCAGAGCTTTTCGATCACTTTGTTTACGTTTTAATAAACCGAGTTTTCGCGCTACATTTCCTGTGTGAACATCTAGTGGAATAGAGAGTTCCTTGGGTTTTATGGCGGTCCATAAACCAAAATCAACTCCAGCTTTTGCACTGCGAACCATCCAACGAAAAAACATATTCAATCGCTTTGCGGCTGATCCTTTATTTGGATTTGAAAGGTGTTTTTCACTTCTTTTTTCATGAGGAACCTGAAGCATAAATGTTCGGAAGGCATCAATTTTATGAGCAACTGTTGTTTTTTCTTTGCTCTTAAAGAAGGTATTCATGTTTTCATACTGATGATACAGTTTTTGAAGGCCCAAACAAAGAAAAGCCAAATCATGGCTATTGAAGGTGCGATGTGCGAAAGAAGGTAATTCTTCTCCTTCATAGGTCATCACAAAAGAATAGGGTGTGTTTCCCATCAATTGCATCATTTTTTGGGCACTACTGAGTATGGATTTTCGATTGCCCCATGCGATTGTTGCGGTGAGGAAAGCTGCGATCTCTATATCTTGTTGCAGGGTGAATTGATGGGGAATTTGAATGGGATCGGAATCAATAAAGCGTGGATGCTCGTAAAGTGCAGCTTTTTCATCCAAAAAAGATTTTAAATCGATTGGATTCATGAAACTATCTGTCCATCCTCTAAACTAATTTTACGATCGCTTTGATTGGCTAGTTTTGGATTATGAGTGACAATAACAAATGCACAATTTAGCTCTTCTCGCAATTCAAAAAAAAGCTGGTGCAGTTGGGATGCATTTTCGCTATCAAGGTTGCCACTTGGTTCATCGGCGAAGATGATTTTGGGTGCATTGATTAATGCACGGGCAACTGCAACTCGTTGTTGTTCCCCGCCAGACATTTCAGCGGGTTTGTGATGGCTTCGATTGCCAACTCCTAATTTTTCCAAAAGCGAGTGGGCACGTAATTCCGTTTCTCGTTTTTCTTTTTTTCCAATCCAAGCGGGTAAACACACATTTTCCAAAGCAGTAAATTCGGGTAAAAGCTCATGAAATTGAAAAATAAAACCCAACTGACGATTTCTAAAATGAGCTAAGCTTCGTTGGGACATGGATTGAATGTCTTCTCCAAGTATAGAGAGTTGTTGATTGGGGTGGGGACTCGGTGAATCTAAAGTACCCAGAAGGTGTAATAAAGTGCTTTTACCTGCTCCTGAAGGCCCAACAATAGCAATAATTTCTTTGTTCTGTATTTTAAGATTGACATCTTTCAGCACCTCCAGATCATTGTATTTTTTACATAAAGATTGAGCCTCAATAATATATTGCATACCCAAAAATACAGTAAAAATTCAACACTTCTTGTCTTCAAAAAAGTAAACTTTTGTTTATTAAATAAGCCTTTAATCGAGTAAATTTAATCAATGCATAAAACAAAATGTAAATCTGTTTAATATAATATATATATTTGTTAAACATCTATATCATTGCATTGAAAAAAGTAGCGTATTTTGCTGGAGGTTGCTTCTGGTGTACCGAAGCGATTTATCAAAATATTAAGGGAGTCGAAGAAGTGATCTCTGGGTATATTGGTGGTTCGATAAAAAACCCTTCCTACCGAGAAGTTTGTTCTGGTCGAACTGGTCATGCCGAAGCCGTTCGCGTCGTTTATGATCAAACTTTGGTGTCATTCAAGTTGTTGGTAGCCATTTTTTTTTCTACGCACGACCCAACCACGTTAAACCGACAAGGAGCAGATGTTGGTACCCAATACCGATCAGCTATTTTTTACACTTTTGAAAATCAAAGGAAAATCATTGAGCAAGTTATATCAGAATTGACTGAGCAAAGGATATTTGATGCTCCTTTAGTTACTGAAGTTAATGCCGAAATGCCATTCTATACCGCAGAGAAGGAGCATAATAATTACTTTAATAATAATAGTGAACAACCTTATTGTCAAGCTGTTATAGAACCAAAAATTAAAAAATTTATTGAAACTTATAAAACACATTTAAAATGAATGAAAATTTTAATATCGACACGCTTCCCATTACCGAAGCCATTAGTGAAAACTACACCCATATTCTTGATTTGCTAGGGGAAAATGCTACGAGAGAAGGCCTTCTAAAAACTCCAGAGCGAGCTTCTAAAGCTATGAAATACTTAACCAAAGGCTATGAAATGGACCCTCAGCAAATATTACAAAGTGCTATGTTTAAAGAGAATTATAACGAGATGGTCATTGTTAAGGACATTGAATTATATTCATTGTGTGAACATCATTTGTTACCTTTCTTTGGGAAAGCTCATATCGCTTATATACCCAATGGGCATATTGTAGGGTTGAGTAAGATACCTCGGGTAGTTGATGTTTTTTCAAGGCGGTTGCAAGTGCAAGAACGCCTAACAGAGCAAATCCTAGATTGCATCAATGACACACTTGAGCCCGATGGCGTTGCCGTAGTGATAGAAGCTTCTCATATGTGTATGATGATGCGAGGGGTGCAAAAACAAAATTCTACCACAACCACTTCTGGATTCCGTGGTTCATTCAAAGATACCGATACTAGAAATGAGTTTTTGAAGTTGGTTTCTTCTTCACTCACTTAGTGTTTTTTGATTTGGGATAGAGCCCCATTTTTTGAAGCATTTTCTTTTCAAATTGCCAGAAAAATTTGAATTGAAAAAAAAGAGCTCCAAAGAATAATAGCAGTACTTGATAAAGTGGAAAAATTAGCAGTATCCGAAGTATGAAATAGGCTCCAGATCCAAACCGATCTTTTGTTACGTCAAAATATTCTAGGACGGGTTGTCCAAGTTTGACACTCATGGAACCAGTAATACCAAATACAATAAAGATGACAAAAAGCTGGAAGTTGGAATCAATACCCCAGCGTTTTTTTAGTCTTTCCAGCATGACCTTAGGGCTTGAGTATACCAATAATTTGGTCGGCTAATTCTTCTCCAATTCTATCCTGTGCTTCAAGTGTAGCTGCTCCTATATGGGGGGTGAGTGAAATTTTAGGATGCATCAATAATTTGATTTCTGGTTTGGGTTCGTTTTCAAATGTATCCAAAGCAGCAAAAGCGAGTTTTTCATTGTCTAGTGCTTCAACAAGTGCAACCTCATTAATTACACCGCCACGAGCAGCATTGATGAGTGCTGCTCCTGATTTCATTTTTTCCAATTGAGGACGATCGATAACGTATTCTTTTTGAGCGGGGACATGTAAACTGACAAAGTCAGATTGTTGAAGTAGATCATCCATTGCTATTGTTGGGATGGTTATTGAGAGGTGCTCTCCGTTAAATAGAGAAATTGATACTTCTGCTTCATCCGTGAACTTATCAGTAGCTACTACCCGCATACCTACCCCTAAAGCAATTTTAGCTACTTCTTGACCAATTCTTCCAAAGCCAATAATCCCCATAGTTTTTCCGCGAAGTTCTTGACCTTTTGCATAAGCCTTTTTTAGCCCCTTGAAGTTGGATTCGCCTTCCAAAGGCATATTCCTGTTGGCATCGTATAGAAATCGAACCCCTCCATATAAATGGGCAAAGACAAGCTCGGCAACTGATGCTGAAGAAGCAGCTGGAGTATTAATAACATCAATTCCTTTATTCCGAGCATATTCTACGTCAATATTGTCCATCCCAACACCCCCACGGCCAATAATTTTAAGGTTGGGGCAGGCGTCAATTAGTTCCTTTCTAGCAGTGGTGGCTGAGCGCACCAAAAGAACACAAATGTCATTTTCATTGAGGTAATTGATCAATTGTTCTTGGGCAACATTAGTCGTTTCAACAGTGAATCCTGCGGCTTCTAAAGCCTCAATTCCAGCATTAGAAATTCCGTCGTTAGCAAGTATTTTCATTAGACTTTTTATTTAGTGCGTTCAAATTCTTTCATTACTTCAACAAGCAATTCAACACTTTCTATGGGAAGTGCGTTGTACATAGAAGCACGATACCCACCAACAGAACGATGCCCTTTGAGTCCGCTGATACCAGCAGCATTCCAGAGGGCATCAAAGGAAGCGGCAGTGTCTTCATCGGTCAGGTTAAAGGTCGCATTCATCATGCTGCGATCTTCCACAGCTGCAAACCCTTCAAAAGCGGCATTGCGATCTATTTCATCATACAAAAGCTTTGCTTTTGCTGCATTGGCTTTTCCAACGGCCTCCAACCCCCCTTGTTTCACTATCCAACGCATATTGAGCAGGGAAGTATATATAGGAAATACAGGTGGCGTGTTGAACATACTGTCTTTTGCGATCTGCAAGGAATAATCCATCATAGAAGGAACTGATCGAGTTACTTTTCCAAGTAAATTAATATCAACAATTATGAGTGTCGTTCCAGCTGGACCGAGATTTTTTTGAGCTCCCGCATAAAAAAGACCAAATCTAGAATAATCTAAGGGTCTTGAGAAGAGGTCGGAACTCATGTCTGCTACCAGGGGGGGAGATAATACGGGAATGTTGTGAAACTGAGTCCCGAAAATAGTGTTGTTGGTCGTTAAGTGAATATAATCCAAATCGCCAATGGCATTTAATTCTTTGGGAATATAGTTGAAGTTAGCCGATTTTGAGGAGGCCATTTCTACAACTTCACCAAATAACTTCGCCTCTTTTATGGCTTTATCAGACCAAGAACCTGTATTGATATATCCAGCTCTTGTTTCCATCAAATTATAGGCAGCCATTAAAAATTGTGAACTAGCTCCTCCTTGGAGAAAAAGTGCTTTATAGTTGGTGTTTTGCAAACCTGATAGCTCAAGGGCTAAGGCACAAGCTTCTTCCATTATCTCAACAAAAGCTTTACTTCGATGCGAGATTTCAATAAGAGAAAGACCCGATCCGTCTAGCTCTTGAACAGCCTCTGCTGCTTGTTGCAATACTTCTTGAGGGAGAATGGCAGGGCCAGCGCTGAAATTGTGTTTTTTCATAGCATTAATTTCTGCTTGCAAAGATCAAAACTTATATGAAATCATCCCCATACCAAGGGATTTTTTATTCATTTTTGTCAACATTACCATCACTTATTCCCGATTCAATTGTATGTAACAATGGATATTTAGAGTTGTGATAAAAAAGAGAGGGTATTGACTCCATCAGCATAGTCCCACAATTGAGGTTCTTGGGCAAGGCCAAACGAAAAGGCAGTGGGAACATCACAATGGCTAACAATGCATTGAATCGAATTGGAATGGGTCGCTATTGCTTCTTTTACCTCATCCAAATGCTTATAAAAAGTATAGTTGAGACAAGCAATTGGGGCGGCCCAGTCTGTGGATTCTCTTAATAAGAAAAAACCATTTTCTAGAAATTTATACTCACTCATCAAATAAACGGCTTTATTATAATCGTAATTGTTAGCATATTTTTGTGCCTCCATTACACTACGATGTGGATAAAGCCCACCAAAAACTAAATCCAAATTATACCCTTCGGGCAGATAAACTTTTGAAACACTTCGACACCCGAGTCCGTAATAGCGAAGAATGTCGTCTCCCAAGGCTTCTAATTGCTCTTTGGTTTCAGTACCGTCCAATACAGCAATACCGTTCCTATTTTTTCGAATTAAATGAGGGACCTTACTAAAATAGGATTCAAAATAACGAGCAGAATTATTACTTCCAGTGGCAATAACTGCTTCGTAGTCTTTCAATGCCCCCTCAACGAATTCAATACGACCTTGATCGGATGGGCTTATACTTTCCAATTCGCTCACTATCCATGGGAGGAGAAGTGGATCTTTTGCGGCGCATTTAATTCGAGCACGATGCGGGCTGGCCCACAAGCATAGCAAGTCATGCATCCCAACCAATGGGATATTTCCAGCAACAATTAATCCTATGGTTTTGGGAGATGTGATTGTAAAAGAGACTTTCTGTAGCCAACGCTCAACATTTGGCCCGGACAAAGCCAGGCTCCAACTTCGAATAGCGGATTTAACTTGTTGGGGATCAAACCAGCCATTCGATTGGTTTACCTTGTTTAGAAAAGATTCAAACTCAGGGTTCTTACCCTCAGAATCTACATATTCGGAAAGTTTTTTTCCTAAGGCAACAAAAGTGGATACGGTTGGATTCAAAAAGAAAATGTTATGGGCGCTCTAAATTTTAACCTATTTTTGACAAAAATAATGAAAAAGAATACCCCATGGCGATTATAATCACAGACGAATGTATCAACTGCGGCGCATGTGAGCCAGAATGCCCAAATACTGCCATTTATGAAGGAGCAGAAGAATGGCGTTTTCAAGACGGCACTTCTCTTTCAGGAGCTTTTGTTTTGCCCAATGGCAAAAAAGCAGAAGCAGCAACTGTAATGGAACCTGTATCGGATGAATATTATTATATCGTTCCTGATAAATGTACAGAATGTAAAGGATTTCATGACGAACCCCAATGTGCAGCGGTTTGCCCAGTAGATTGTTGCGTTCCAGATGAGGAACATGTTGAATCAGATGAGGTACTGCTGTCCAAACAACGATTTCTACATCAATAAGAATTAAACAGTATGAAAGCTGGGATCGTAGGTCTTCCTAATGTTGGGAAATCCACCTTATTCAATTGTTTGTCCAATGCCAAAGCGCAAAGCGCAAACTTTCCATTTTGTACCATAGAGCCTAATATTGGAGTCGTTAATGTACCCGATCCTAGGCTTGACCGATTGGCTTCTCTGGTTAACCCTGAAAAGGTTATCCCAGCAACTGTAGAGATCGTTGATATTGCGGGTCTTGTTAAAGGAGCAAGTAAAGGCGAGGGTCTTGGAAACCAATTTTTAGGGAACATTCGTGAAACAGACGCTATTATTCATGTGTTGCGTTGTTTTGATAACGATAATATTGTTCATGTCGAAGGATCAGTTGATCCCCTTCGTGACAAAGAAATTATTGATTTTGAATTGCAGTTGAAGGATTTAGAAACGGTAGAAAAAAAAAGAGAGAAAGTCAATCGAGCTGCACGAACAGGTAATAAAGAAGCCATAAAAGAATTAGCCGTCTTGGATCAAATTAAGCAGGGTCTTGAACAAGCACAAAACATTCGTTCAATTGCGTTGACTGAAGACGATCGAATGGCTTTTGTACAGCCCCTTCAACTCTTGACAGATAAACCTGTGCTTTATGTGTGTAATGTAGACGAGAGTGCAGCCGTTACAGGCAATGCATGGGTGGAAAAAGTGCAAGCTGAAGTTGCTAGCGAAGGTGCTGAATACCTTGTCCTTGCGGTTAGTATCGAAGCCGATATTAATGAATTGGAATCTTATGAAGAACGTCAGTTGTTTTTAGAAGATTTAGGTTTGGAGGAACCCGGAGCCGCTAAGTTGATTCGTTCGGCCTACCAATTATTAAACCAACAGACTTATTTTACTGCCGGTGAAAAAGAAGTTCGCGCCTGGACTATTCCCGTTGGCGCTTCCGCTCCACAAGCTGCCGGCGTGATTCACACCGATTTTGAAAAAGGGTTTATCCGGGCAGAAGTAATAAGCTATTCCGACTACGACAGTTTAGAATCGGAAATCAAAGCAAAAGAGGCTGGAAAGATACGCATTGAAGGTAAAGACTATATCGTGGCCAATGGCGACGTTATGCACTTCCGTTTCAACGTATAGACAACACCCCAAAAACTTCTCAACAACCCCCAATCAATTTTGTTAATTTTTTAGCTGCCTTCGACTGTTGCGCCTGCTGGTGATATTTTAACTTAGTGGCAACTTATGGCTCAACCTATCAATTATACCGAAGACAATATTCGTTCTCTCGACTGGAAGGAACACATTCGAATGAGACCCGGTATGTATATTGGTAAACTGGGCGATGGTTCTTCACCTGACGATGGCATTTACATCCTCTTAAAAGAAATTTTGGACAATTGTATTGACGAGTTCGTTATGGGAGCTGGCAAGACTATTGAAATTAAAATCGAAGACAGTCAGGTTCAAGTCCGAGATTATGGAAGAGGGATTCCATTAGGAAAAGTTGTCGATGTAGTTTCAAAAATGAATACAGGAGGAAAATACGACAGTCGGGCATTCAAGAAATCTGTAGGTCTAAATGGAGTAGGGACCAAGGCAGTAAATGCACTTTCGTCCACATTTACTGTAGCTTCTTTTCGCGAACAACAAAGCAAAACCGCTTCCTTCTCCTATGGGGAACTCAAAGATGAAACTGAATTGGTTAAAAGCGCCAAGCGTAGGGGGACTCTGGTTCAGTTTATACCTGATGCTGAAATTTTTAAAAACTACAAATTCCGATTGGAATATGTAGAACGCATGTTGAAAAACTATGTGTATCTAAACCCAGGACTAACCATTGAACTGAACGGAGTACCCTTTCAATCTGAAAATGGATTGAAAGATTTACTGCAAGATCAAACTAATGAATCGGATTTACTCTATCCTATCATTCACCTTAGGGGAGAAGACATTGAAGTAGCGCTAACACACAGTAAGACTCAATACAGTGAAGAATACCATTCATTTGTTAATGGACAAAACACCACTCAGGGGGGGACACACCAAGCTGCTTTTCGCGAATCTGTAGTGAAAACAATCCGGGAACATTTTGGGAAAAACTATGAAGCCTCTGATATCAGAAAATCAATCATTGCTGCCCTGAGTATTAAAGTAATGGAGCCCGTTTTTGAATCACAAACTAAAACCAAATTGGGATCTACAGATATGGGTGGGGACCTTCCTACTGTTCGAACCTACATCAATGATTTCATGGCGAAGCAACTGGATAATTTTTTGCATAAGAATCCCTCTACATCTGAGGCCATTCAGCGAAAAATCATTCAAGCAGAAAAAGAACGAAAAGAATTATCTGGGATTCGAAAACTCGCTCGTGAACGGGCCAAGAAAGCAAGCCTACACAACAAAAAACTACGAGATTGTCGCGTGCATTTGGGTGATTTGAAGAAAGATCGTCGCTTAGACTCCACATTGTTTATTACCGAGGGAGATTCGGCTAGTGGTTCGATTACCAAATCACGAGATGTCAATACTCAGGCCGTATTCAGCTTGCGAGGAAAACCGCTTAATTCCTATGGCATGTCGAAGAAAATTGTCTACGAAAACGAAGAATTTAATCTGCTGCAAGCCGCATTAAATATTGAAGAAAGTTTGGAAGATTTGCGATATAACAATATTGTCATTGCAACCGACGCTGACGTTGACGGTATGCACATTCGACTTTTATTGATTACTTTTTTCCTTCAATTTTTCCCAGAATTGATTAAAGAGGGACATTTGTTCATCCTACAAACGCCTTTGTTTCGTGTTCGAAATAAAAAAAACACCATTTATTGTTATTCTGAAAGAGAACGAATAGATGCCATTAATCAACTCAAAGGCAAGCCAGAAATAACACGCTTTAAAGGATTGGGAGAGATCTCACCGGATGAGTTTAAATATTTCATTGGGGAAGATATGCGATTGGATCCCGTGATGCTGGATAAAAATACGACCGTTGAACAATTGCTCGAATTTTATATGGGAAAGAATACAATGGACCGTCAAAAATTTATCATTGAAAACTTGAAAGTAGAGCTAGACTTAGCCGAAGAGATCATCACTGAATAAGTCAGTAACTCAATCCTATGGAGACACCCTCAGAATTTGATAATCCAACAACAAATGATGCTACAGACAGCCTTATTCGGGTGTCTGGAATGTATGAGGATTGGTTTTTGGATTATGCTTCTTATGTTATTCTTGAGCGTGCAGTTCCAGCCATTGAAGACGGTTTGAAACCCGTTCAGCGACGAATCCTTCATTCGATGAAAGATTTGGATGATGGACGTTACAATAAAGTCGCAAATATTGTTGGCCACACCATGCAGTATCATCCTCACGGTGA
>DQCR01000014.1 GCA_003533785.1 Flavobacteriaceae bacterium | reverse complement strand
TTTTATGATTTTAGTAGTATTTTGGCTTTAAAATTTTATTTTTTTAAAAAAAACCCTATTATTGTGCGGATTTAGAATTTTGAAGATGCAGAAGGATAAAAGTTTTCTAATAACTTTTTTACTATTATTTATACAGCTTAGTGTTTTTGGACAAGATCTAACCCTCTCTGGAACCATTTCTGATGCTGACACCAACGAGCCCCTTCCAGGAGCAACTGTTGTTATAGAAGGCACGAACACAGGTGCGATTTCTGATTTTGATGGAAAATACACTATTCGTGTCGCTGTAGGAAATACGCTTTCCTTCAGTTCCATTGGTTATAAAACGGAAACACGTGTTATTTCTCAAGCAGATCAGCTCAATATTAGTTTAACTCCAAACAATGAGCTTGACGAAATCGTAGTGGTGGGATATGGATCTCAGAAACGAAGCAATATTGTAGGATCTGTAGCCACAGTGAATGTGGATAAAGCGACCCAAAACCCTACAACAAACGTATCGGAACTTTTAAGAGGAAGAGCTGCGGGAGTCCAAGTGAACCTCGGCGACGCACGTCCGGGAGGTAATTCAAATATCGTAATCCGTGGAAATGTTTCTGTAGCGGGAGGGAACAGTCCTTTGATTATCGTAGATGGACTTCCTTACGACAGTCTAAACGATATTGCTCCCGATGATATAGCCAATATAGAGATACTTAAAGACGCAGCTTCTACATCCATCTATGGAGCAAGGGCATCAAACGGCGTCATTTTAGTTACAACCAAAAAAGCGAGAGCTGGATACAGCTCGTTTAATTATTCAGGCTTTGTCACAACACAAACCCTGACTCGAAACTTTGAGATCTACGACGGTCAAGGATTTTACGATTTTAGAATGGACGCTTGGAAAGCTCGTTTAGGCGTGGACAACCCTCCCTTAAAGTTTGTCTGGAATGAAAATGAATTGGACTTTATTTACAATGACAACATTGTGGACTGGGAAGAACTAGCCCTAAATGACGCACTACTTACAAGTCACTCGTTGAGCTATTCGTCGGGTACTGAAAAATCCACTGTCTACTCTAGTTTAAACTATTTTACCCAAGACGGAATTATTCCCAACTCGGGATTTGACCGCCTTCAGTTTAAATTGAATTACAGTCATCAACTCACCGATAAACTTAGTCTGGATGGGATTATCAATATCCAGAATGCAAATCAGAGCAGGGAAACTGGGGGGCTTTTTCTCGCGAACATCAGCCCCATTGCTAAGCCTTATGACGACGAAGGAAACTTGGTAAAATACTACTTTGGGCAAGAAAACGCTTCCGCTATAAATCCCTTGTGGGATCAAAGAGAATCTGTGGACGAAACAGAGACCAATCTAACCGATATCAGTTTGAGGTTTAATTACGACCTAGCACCGCAATTGACCTATTCGCTAAAAACGTTTTACAGAAATAGAAATACAGATCAAGGAACCTACAGATCCTCCTTACATTCCGCAGGAGATGAAGGAATTAATGGAGTAGGAGTATTGATTGACACCCAATACAAACAATTGCTCGTAGAGCATATTGTAAACTACCAAGTGTTGGACAACGAGCTGCACAATCTAGATTTTACAGGAGTGCATTCCTATGATGAACAAAACTTTAAATACAACCAACTCGACAAATCGGATTTTGTAAATGATGCCTTGGGATATAATGGATTGGCTTCAACTTTACTCAATAATAGCAGAGATGTCTGGAGACGAAGAGTCCTTTCCTTTATGGGAAGAGCGCGTTATTCCTATCAAGATAAATACCTTTTAGAAATGACGACCCGTGCGGATGGTGCCTCGGTCTTTTCTGAAAATAATAAATGGGGGTGGTTTCCAGCACTTTCCATTGCCTACAAAGTGGATCAAGACTTGAATCTAGAGAGTATCGATCAACTCAAAGTACGTCTTAGTTATGGCGCTACAGGAAACCAAGGAATTAATCCACTGGAGTCTCTCGGTGTTGCAAATTACAATCCCTACACCTTTGGCGACCTAACCGTCAGTGGTTCTTCAGCCTCTTCTCGATTAAGAAATCCTAATTTACAGTGGGAAACAACTACAACCTTAAATGGGGGTGTTGATTTTGGATTGTTTTCAAATCGAATTCGAGGAACCGTTGAATATTATAAGTCCAATACTACAGATTTACTGTTAGACCGACAACTCGCTTCCTCCTCAGGCTATACCGTTACACGCTTCAATGTTGGAGAATTGCAAAACACAGGTTTGGAAGTGACCTTAAACAATTCCCTAATCCGTACAAAAGAGGTAAACTTTGATTTGGGTCTGATTTGGTCAACAAACAACAATGAAATTCTATCTCTAACAGGAGAAACCCAAATAAACCCGCAAACTGGAGAAGAATACTTCATCGATATTACAGACAGTTCGGGGAGACGACTTTCTATAGGGCAATCCATCAACAGCCTGTGGATGGCAGAATACGGAGGGATTTACCAAGAGGCAGACTTTTTGGAAGGCAGTCCTATCACCCCACGGGTGGGAGCTAAACCCGGACATATTCGAGTCATTGACCAAAATGAAGATGGGATTTTAGACATCAACGACAACATTTTCATCAATGCCGATCCTGACTGGTACGGCTCCATAAATGCTACGCTACGTGTCAAAAATTTTGATTTATTCATGGATTGGTATTTTGTACAAGGCGTTACCCGTGTAAACTCCATCCTTGCCAACGGGGAATACTGGAAAGCCTCCACAAACGGCCCTGTTGTTCCTTACTACACCCCGGAATCGCCTTCTACGGAATGGCCAATGGCTAACGCCAATGCAGCCTGGCTGAAGTATCTGAATTCTTTTGCCGCAAAGGATGCTTCGTACCAACGTTTGAGAACAGTTACCGTGGGGTATAATTTTGGAGACAGTTTAAATCAGTTGCTCAGAACCAAATCCGGACGATTGTACTTTACAGGTACCAACTTATTGACCTTCACCGATTTCTTGTCCTATTCTCCAGAACAAGACTTACGTGCAGGAGTCTTTCCGGAAACCTTAAATATGACCCTAGGAATGAAACTAACGTTTTAAAAGCATTGTCATGAAAAACACAAAACATTTCTTTTTGATTTTACTTTTAGGATTATCAACTTCCTGTTATCAAGATGATTTTTTAAAAGACGAGTTACTAGCAAATAATTCTGTTGAATTTCTCTAC
The DNA here is from genome assembly GCA_003533785.1 of Flavobacteriaceae bacterium. Taxonomy (GTDB): domain Bacteria; phylum Bacteroidota; class Bacteroidia; order Flavobacteriales; family Flavobacteriaceae; genus UBA11891. Next base: position 10,265 of record DQCR01000014.1, on the reverse strand, counting down.
TCCAGCCCCCAAGGTATTGCAAATGCAGTTGTGGGACTTTATGCACTAAATCGCGAACCCTATCAACGCGATTGGTTCAACGGAGCTATCCCGCTTATTCTCCAAGCAAAAAGCGATCTTTCTGCTGGAATAGATGGGGAAATTTCACTTTTTAGTAACTGTTTTTGGGGTTGTGGTATTGATGAGGACTATGGGACAGAAGCTGCTTACGGGTACTTTTGGGGTCATAATTACAGAATAATTGATATTACAAACAACATCATTTCTGGTGGAGAACTACTCCTTGCAGAGGGGAGTACAGACGCCTCCTTGATCAAAAATCTAGCGGAAGCCAAAACCTTCCGAGCGCATGCCTACTTCACACTTTACCGACTGTTTAAAAATATTTATATCAAAACAGAGCCTACCACACCAGCTACCGCATTTGAACGTCCCCAGAGCAATTCTCCAAAAGAAGAAATTTTTTCTCTGATCCGAGAGGACCTCAACTTTGCAAGTGAAAATCTTTCCTATACAACAGACGAATTTGGAAGATGGACAAAAGCCGCCGTGGATCATGTGAGAGCAAAAGTGGAGCTATGGGATCAAAACTATTCCAAAGCCGCAGAAATTGCAGATGATATCATCGCTAACAGTCCACATGCGCTTGTTAATGTAAATCAAGTATTTCAAGATGACCTGCAACACAGTGAAACGCTTTTTGCTGTAAACTTTAAGAGAAATGCCATCGGAGGAGGAGCCTGGCACCAACTGAACTGGCAAACAGTAGCACATTATTCGGCAGTACCGGGATTGGTTCAATCCCTTGAAAATGGTGGGGACGGTTTTGGGTTTATTACACTCAATCCCTACGTCGTAAATCTATTGAATAGCAACACTAACGATCAACGCATCGGGAACTATTATATTTTTAATTATCGCTACAACGATGAAAAAACCTTGCCTGCAGGAAAAAATATCGGCGACCCCTTAGACGTTTATAGCAATGTAGCCGAAGACGATGACTTTTTTATGTATTTCAAAAGACAAAGCCCTGGGGTAATCAAGTTTTTTGACGATACTGTGGAACCTACAGATCGGATGCATTTTAAAAATATTATGGTGTACCGCTTAGCCGAAACCTATTTAATGGGAGCGGAGGCACACCTTGAAAACGGAAATAGTTCTAAAGCCCAAGAGTATCTAAACGCAGTTCGCGTGCGTGCTGGAATCTCACCCGTTTCTTCTCCTACCCTTGAACATATTTTAGAAGAACGAGCAAGAGAGCTCGCCTTTGAGGGTCAACGTTGGTATAGCCTAAAAAGAAGAGGGCTTTTATTTGACTATTTAATGGACCATATGAATGCAGACCTCCTGAACGAGTACTATGCTAGAAATCATGTCAATCCAAAAGAAGTGTACCAACCGCATATGGTCAATCTCCCAATCCCCCAAGGGGTTTTGGATTTATTGGGGGCCAGTTACCCTCAAAACGAAGGATATTATTAACTACTAATCAATTCACTAAAACAATTAATCATGAAAATTAATCACTTTTTAATTTTAATTTTTTCATTTTTCACGGTGATTCTATCCTGTGGGAAAGATGAGGTAGAGGAAGCTCCAACCATCACCGTTGAAACTCCTGAACCCGAAACTCCAAGCGATTCTGGAACAGACACGAGTTCAGACTTTGTAGAGGGTATCGATCCCGATCTGAACGAAGGGACAATCACTTTTGAAGAATATGGACCCAGCTTCTCACTTGAAAATGCACAAGCTGCCGATCGTCTTGAAGGAAACTGGGGCTATTTTGGTGGTGCTAATGATCAAAACTTAACTGTAGCCTATGCTGAAAACCCAGGAACAAACAGCGTGAACAATTCTGCAAGAGTTATTCAAGTAACAGAACCTGTTGGAGTACAATCGTGGGCTGGATTCTATTTTATGCTTGAAGAAAAAATAAACTTCCCTGCAGGAAAAGAAGCCATCTCAGTTCAGTTTTATTCTCCTGGACCTGATCATGTGGTGTTATTAAAATTGGAAGATGAACTTGCAAACGAAACCGAAGGAAAAAAATCTACTGGTGACCTATTCGCTGAAACAACTACAACAGGTTGGGAAACTTTAGTATTTAACATTCCTGATTTAGAAGGGCGTGACGGTTTTTATAACACCATTACGATGATACTGGGATACGGTCTTACCAATGAGGAAGAAGCTAACTATTACATCGATAATTTTGATTTTGCGACTCCTGTAGAAGTAATTGCTGCCGCTGCACCCGAAACCGCTCCTGCTGCTCCAACCTATCAAGCAGAGGAAGTAATTTCTGTATTTAGCGACGCGTATGCAGCTGTTGAAGGAATCAACTTAAACCCAAATTGGGGGCAAAGTACTGTGGTAACTGAAGAAACTATTGCTGAGAATACCGTCTTAAAATATGAGAATCTAAATTATCAAGGGACCACATTTGAAACCGCAATTGATCTATCTTCTAAAACAAGATTGAATATTGACTACTTCACTGGAGATGCTTCTACCTTGAAGTTCTTCTTAATTAGTCCTGATGGTGACGATGCTGATGACGCCGCTGAGGAAAAAGCATATGAGCTGGATCTTACCAACCAAGGACAGTGGAACAGAGCCATTATCGACTTAACACATTTCTCTGATGTAGTGGACCTTTCACAGGTTTTCCAACTAAAAGTTGAAGGAACAGGTACCGTTTATTTTGACAATATTTTCTTCTATGGAGGGGAGTCAGATTCTGGAGATAGCTTTACCAATGAGTACGGAGGTGCCTTTGGTGGTGCAACCGTAGTGGGTACTACCTTCAATTTCCCTTCTACTGCAGAAGGATGGGCAGGTTTTGCAGAATTAGCTCCTGCAATCCTATCTTTCCCTCACGGTGGAAAAATTACATTTAATGCTGCGACAGCAGGGACAGACGTGGCTCTTAACTTTAAGTTTGAACGCTTGGCATTTAACGCAGAAGGAAATGGTGCTGCAGATACAGAACCTAATTTTGCAACAGAAAATGTAACGGTGTCAGGAACGGAAGCAACTTCCTACACGGTAACAATTCCTGCTCAAGATGCTGCGAATACGTATGCTTCTCATTTATTGTATCTCGTTACCCAAGATGCAGAAGTTACCCTTACGGACATCATTGTTACTTCATACCACGAAGCACAATAAAAAAGAGTACTTTTAGTTAAATAACATACGATCCCACTTCGGTGGGATCGTTTTTATTCATTTAAAATAAACGTCATCAAACATTTGTATCCCCTTATTTTCGCACTCTCCTACATCAGTCTCATTATTTCATGTAGCAAAGAATCGAACGACGATTTAAAGGTGGATTTTACCTTGGAGGAAAACGGACGGGTTCGTGTAACTGCAGACGCTTCACAAGCGGTCCTCTACCGATTTTCGTTTGAATCCAATGCCGTTTTTGAGAACAGCACTGGAATCATCGATTATACCTATTCCAACAAAGGAACCTATACCCTAGGGATTTGGGCCTTTTTTGATACAGAATACAATTCCTACAGCTATCAGACAGTAACGCTAGAAATAACAAATGCTAGTGGAAATGCTTCTGCAAGTGTAGATCCAAACAATATCGATACGTCTGAGGAAACCACTGTATATTCGGACTACACTCTGGTTTGGAATGACGAGTTTAATTACGAGGGAACCCCCTCGGATAAAAAATGGCACCACCAATACATTCCTATCATTGGAGGAAGTTGGGCCAATGGTGAAAAACAACATTATACTGCGAGAACAGACAATTCATTTGTAAGTGATGGTACGCTAAAAATTGTGGCAAAGCGAGAGACCTATACCTTTGAAGGCAGTAGGAAATCCTTTACCTCAGCCCGCTTAAATTCCAAGTTTGAACTCGAATACGGCCGAATTGACGTTCGCGCGAAACTTCCCAGTGCAGAAGGAACTTGGCCTGCTATTTGGACCCTGGGTACCAATGTAGGCGAACGAGGAAACTACCACGGGACCACAGCTGGAAATGTAGGGTGGCCCGCCTGCGGTGAAATTGATATTATGGAACAAGACGGCACAGATAAGGAAAAACTATACGGAACCTTTCACTGGGCGGATGCTTCTAGTGGACAAAATGCCTCCTTCGGCCTGACAAAGACCAGTGCTGTATTAGGAATCGGTACCCCAAGTGCAGACTTTCACTTATACTCTCTGGTATGGACTCCCGCTACTCTAAAAATATTTGTGGACAATGTGCTTCTAGTTCAACTGACAAATTCCAGTTCAGTCCCATTTGATAATCCCCATTATTTACTCTTAAATATTGCAATGGGAGGAACGCTAGGAGGTAGCATCCCCAGTTCCTTTTCACAAGATACTATGGAAGTAGATTATGTACGCTTTTACCAATAGCATAAATCGTAACGTCTAGTTCTTCTTTAATTCATCAAACCACTGTCCAGAGTCGGAAACTTCAAAGGTTTCAATATACCCGCGGTCTTGGAGCGTTACATAGGCTGTAGTCCCGTTTGGACCTCCAAAAGCAATATTGGATGCCTTTTTCCCTATGAGTTCAATTTCCTTTAAAACGTCTCCTCCAGGAGATACTTTGACCACCGTTCCTTTGCCATATCGGGTGATGTACAAATTTCCTTTTACATCACAACGCATTCCGTCCATTCCAAAATCGGGAAATGATATCAACAGGCGTTTATTGGCTAACGTTTTTGATTCCGTGATATCAAACGCCCAAACGTTTCTTTGAACACTTTCATTGACGTATAGTGTTTTACCATCGGGACTGATTTCAATCCCATTGGTCGTCCCCATTCCATCCGCCATCAAAATAAACTGCCCTTTTTCAATCCTCCATATTTTTCCTGTGCTGGCGCCCCAATTGGGATCAGAAGCAAACAGTAAATCTCCCACTCCAAGGGTCAGATCATTCGGCTGATTCGCACTAGGCTCATGCGCATAAACAGAGACCGCTTTGGTTTCTGGATCAACTTCCAGCACATTATGACCGGTATAGTCTGCTAAGAATAGCATCCCTCGTTCATTGATTCGAATCCCGTTGGCCGTACTCCCCTCCGGCAATTGATCGATAAATAGGGTGTAATTCCCAGAGACGTCTATCTTTCCTATCGTTCCTGAATGATCTGGATTTACAAAATAAAGATTCCCTTTTTGATCTACGGCAGGCCCTTCTAACCCTTGAGTAAAAGTCCCCACATAGGCATAATCTGAGGCTACGTAAAGCACCTCGGATTTTGTACACGAAGCGATAAGGAAAATACTCAAAACGGCAACGAGGTGTGTTGTTCTCATGTTTTTATTATATAAAATTTGTTATATCCAATGTACAGATAATTTTTTGTAATTTTAGTAAATGAGATGGTTTGGATTCCTCCTTTTTGCAATTGCTTTTTCTTCTTGTTCATCAAAAAACACTAGAATGCTTCACGTTCAGCAAATCAATGCCCCTCAACAACTCGATTTTGAATCCATTTCTACCGCTTTAGAAGTTGAAACAGCAAGCGTCCCAATCGACAAACTCAACTGGAAAGCTTTTACCTATCAGCCTGAGGTGTCCTTTAGGATTGGACATTCCGAAGAGATGCTCTACTTAAAATTTTATGTTTCTGAAGCCCACGTTTTGGCCCAACACAGTCAGCCCAATACCGCCACACACCGAGACAGTTGTGTGGAGTTTTTTATCGATCCCGATCAAAGTGGAGGCTACTATAATTTTGAGTTTAACTGTATTGGAACTACCCATCTGGCGTATGGTCCCAACCGTAAAAAACGAAGTTTTGTGGATCCCGATCAAATTTTAGATCAAGTCTTCACCGCTTCTACTTTAGGTACAACCCCTTTTGAGGAAAAATCAGGCGCTTTTCAATGGGAAATGGTAGTCGCACTGCCTGCGTCTTTGTTTGTCCATCATCCTGATTTGAACTTTAAAGCATTACAATCAAAAGCCAATTTTTACAAATGTGGAGACGATACACGCCTGCCGCATTACTTGAGTTGGAATGAAATAAACAGCCCTAAACCCGACTTTCATCGCCCCGAATTTTTTGGATCCCTTTTATTTGAGTAATTTCATTAAAAACACTATTACTTTTGAATTCAAAAAAAATTATTTCGCTATGGACCGCTTTCGGGAAAACAATGGGTTTAGCCCTTGTTTTTTTGATCTTTCAGCAGTGTCAAAAGACCCCCGATAATAAGGGACCTTTATTCGTTCCCGAAGGATTTGAATCTAAAATTTTTATTGACTCCATAGCGGAAACCACCAGACATATTGCGGTTTCTCCAAATGGAAATGTCTATACCAAATTTAAAAGAACCTCGGAAGAAGGGGCCCTAGCTGCGCTGCAAGATTTAGACCGAGATGGTGTGGCTGAACGAATCGAAAAATTCGCAAAAGATCCATCCATCAAGGGAAGAGGCTACGCAACCGCCTCTCGAGTATATAAAGGCTATCTCTATTTCAGCAGTGAACTGGCTGTATACCGCTACAAATTAGACCCTGAAAATTTAGTCCCTAGCGGGCCTTTAGAAACCGTAGTCATTGACGATCATCCTCACGGTATGCATGAACACATTGGCAAACCAATCGCTTTTGATAACAATGGAAACTTGTACGTTCCTTTTGGTGCACCCTCTAACGCCTGTCAAAATCCCAAAAGAACGCCGCTCCAACCTGGAATGGATCCGTGTCCCCAACTCGAAAAACACGGAGGAATCTGGGTTTTTGATGCAGAAACTCTAAATCAAACACAAGAAGACGGAAGACGCTATGCCACTGGGATTCGAAGTATCGTTGGTATGGACTGGAATTCAGAGGATGAGAGCCTCTATGCGGTTGTTCACGGACGTGACGATTTGTATCGTTTGTGGCCCGACCGGTATTCTCCCTGGGACAGTGCGGTACTTCCCTCAGAAGAATTTTTAAAAATTGAAGAAGGTGACAATTTCGGTTGGCCCTATTGTTATTACGATCAAATTCAAGGAACACGAGTTTTGTCTCCTGAATACGGGGGAGATGGAAAAAAACTAGGTTCTTGCGCAGATTACAAACCCCCTATTATGGGATTTCCTGGACACTGGGCACCAAACGATTTGGTGTTTTACAAAGGCGATGCGTTTCCAGATTATTATAAAAACGGAGCCTTTATTGCCTTTCACGGATCCACCAATCGTGCCCCCTATCCGCAGTCAGGCTATTTTATTGGTTTTGTCCCTTTTAAGAATGGTGTCCCAGCAGGCGAAGTGGATATTTTTGCAGATGGTTTTGCACAAGTAGATCCGATCCTCAGTGTTCGTGATGCTGTGTACCGACCAATGGGAATTGCCTTTGCTCCTGACGGAACCCTATACATCGGAGATACCGAAAAAGGCAGAATTTGGAGTGTGAAGTTTACTGGTGATAAAAGCCAATTTGGAACCGCTTCACTTGCAAAAATGGAAGCGAGAAAACTCCTCTCTCACTTTAGAACTCCCGACCCTGAAAAAGATCATTTGGGCGAAAAAAACCTGACAGGAGGAAAATTAATTTATAAAACCTATTGTGCAGCTTGTCATCAAAGAAACGGAAAAGGAGCTTCTGGAAGGTTTCCTCCGCTCGACAAAACCCATTGGGTGGTGGGTGACAAAGAACGATTGGTTCATCTAATTCTCAATGGAATGCAGGGACCCATTAAAGTCAATGGAGAAGATTACAACAGCATGATGCCCCAACACAGCTTCCTCAAGGATGTAGAAATTGCAAAAGTATTGACCTATATTAGAACTAACTTTGGAAACGAGGCCTCTAAAGTAACCGTTGATGAAGTAAAAAAATACCGAGAATCCAATTCAAAAAAACAATCAAAATAATATTTCTATGAAATCACATTTTTTTAAACTTCTGTTTTTTATTGCTTTATTTTCTTTTTATTCATGTGAAGCACAACAATATGACCTTATAATACGAAATGGACACTTGATTGATGCCAAAAACAATTTGGATCAAAAAATGGATCTTGCAATAAAAGATGGTAAGATTGCTGCGATAGAAAAATCCATTGCGCCTGAGCAGGGTAAAAAGGTCATAGATGCAGAAGGACTGATTGTAAGTCCCGGATTGATCGACATGCACAGTCATAATTTTCACGGAACCCAACCCAAAAAATACTTAGCCAATAGTTTTACGGCTTTACCTCCTGATGGTTTTACTTTTCGAAATGGGATTACCACTCTCGTAGATGCAGGAAGTCCCGGATGGCGAAATTTTGATCTCTATAAAAAGCAAACCATTGACCAATCGAAAACTCGAGTCCTTACCTTTTTAAATATCGTTGGAAACGGAATGGCAGGTGGGGCAATAGAACAAAATTTGGAGGATATGGATCCTGAAACCAGTGCCGAATTTGCCCAAAAACACACAGACTATGTGGTTGGATTTAAGTTGGCACACTTCAATGGATATAACTGGACCCCTACGGAGCATGTGGTCCGTGCGGGTGAATTAGCCAATATGCCTGTAATGATCGATTTTGGAGGGAGTGATCCCGAACTTCCATTAGAAAAATTATTGCTTGAAAAATTGAGACCTGGAGATGTATTTACCCATGCATATGCCCATGTTAAAGGAAGAACACCCATCGTGGATGAGACCGGAAAAGTACGTCCCTATGTATTTCAAGCCCAAGAAAAAGGAATTGTCTTTGACGTAGGGCATGGCGGAGGGAGTTTTGTTTTTGAACAAGCCGTTCCCGCTATGGAACAAGGATTAAAACCCAATACCATCAGCACCGACTTACATACAGGAAGCATGAATGGGGGTATGAAAAATCTGCTGAATGTGATGTCTAAATTTCTCAATTTAAAAATGCCCCTTTCAGAAGTCTTCGCAGCGGCAACTTGGTATCCTGCTCAAGTCATTCAAAAACCAGCACTAGGACATTTGAGCGTAGGTGCAGAAGCAGATGTGTCTTTACTTCGACTTTTAGAAGGTGATTTTGGATTTGTTGATACTGCAAAAAAGAAGATGAAGGGAACCCAAAAATTGGTTTGTGAACTGACCCTCCGAGAAGGAAACGTGGTTTATGATCTCAATGGTTTGTCGAGTCCCCTTTGGAAATAAAAAGTCTATGAAAACCTATCCTAAAATTTCACTTTTGCTTTCGGCACTCTTCGGGTTGATGAGTCTCTATTATTTTATCACCCAGCAGGCTACTGATGCAGGGGTTTGGCTGGTTGGATTTTTTATTTTTTTAGCCCTTGGCTTTAGAGGAATCCCCGCATTAAAAGGACTGTCCTTTACCATATTAATTTTTGCGGCAGTAAGTATTTCTATGTATTTCCCTGCTCCCTTTATAGAGTTGGGAGGAGTTCAAATGAAAGTGCTTATTGTACCCTTATTGCAAATCATCATGTTTGGAATGGGGACTGCGATGAGTCTCAAAGATTTTTACGGGGTCATAAAAATGCCCAAAGGAGTTTTGGTGGGCTTACTTTGTCAATTTAGCATCATGCCCTTGGTTGGATTTTCTCTGGCAACGCTTTTTCAATTTCCCCCGGAAATTGCTGCTGGGGTCGTATTGATCGGTTCCTCCCCCAGTGGTTTAGCGTCCAATGTCATGGCGTATTTAGCCAATGCAAATGTTGCACTTTCTGTAACCCTGACCGCAGTAGCTACGGTTTTAGCTCCTTTTATGACACCTCTACTGATGGAGTTTTTTGCAGGAGCCTTCGTGCCTATAGATTTTTGGGCAATGATGTTTAGTATTGTAAAAATTGTCATTCTTCCGATTGCATTAGGATTGATTTTCAATCACTTTTTTCATGGAAAAACCCCCTGGCTTGACAAAAGTATGCCCCTCATTTCTATGGCAGCGATTGTCATGATCATTACCATTATTACTGCTGCAGGAAGAGACAATTTGTTGACCATTGGTGTATTCTTAATTCTAGCCTCGATCATACATAATATTTTGGGGTATTTTTTCGGATATTGGGGTTGTCGAGTTTTGAATATGAAAGAACAAGACTGCCGGACCATAGCCCTAGAAGTGGGGATGCAAAATGGGGGGCTGGCATCGGGGATAGCACTGGAAATGGGGAAGGTCGCAACCGTTGGTTTGGCCCCTGCCGTATTTGGTCCGTGGATGAATATTTCAGGTTCTTCTTTAGCCTCCTGGTGGCGCAACAAAAAAATTGAATAATCAAACAAACTGTACAAATGAATTTTATAAAACTAAACATCCTTCTTTTGCTTTGTACAACCT
>DQCR01000018.1 GCA_003533785.1 Flavobacteriaceae bacterium | reverse complement strand
GTCAATGTTCCACCAAAAGGGGGACGGAAGCATCCGGACCAGAAGTTTATTGAGGTCGATACATCAAATATTTTATTCGTCGCTGGAGGGGCTTTTGACGGAATTGAAGCACACATCAACAAACGATTGAACCTTCAAGCCATTGGGTATAAAACGGCTTTGGAACAACGTGAGGTAGATAAGGAAAATATTTTACAGTACATCACTCCAAGAGATGTGCGTTCTTTCGGTTTGATTCCAGAGATTATTGGAAGGTTACCCGTGCTGACACATATGACGCCCTTGGATGAAATTACGCTCCGTATGATTTTGACCACACCTAAGAATGCACTGGTAAAACAATACATCCAGTTGTTTCAAATGGATGGGATTGAACTGCAGTTTACTCCTGGGGCGTTGGATTATATTGTTGAAAAAGCATTGCAATACAAGCTCGGAGCACGTGGGTTGCGATCTCTTTGCGAAGCAGTATTGAATGATGCCATGTTTGAACTCCCGGATAGTGATGTTAAAAAACTTAAAATAACCAAACAATATGCCGATCAAAAGCTGTCCAAAATTGAACTTCCCAAATTAAAAGTCGTTTCCTAGTTATTTAAGTTTAGAAGTTCTTCTAGAATTGTTCTAGAATTGGAAAGTCGAGGGACCTTGTGTTGACCACCCAATTTTCCTTTATTGGAAAGCCATTTATAAAATAATCCTGGGCGCGCTTTGTGAATTTTTAAGGGATGCAATGTCATGTTTTTATAGCGTTTGGCCTCATAATCGGAATTTTCTTCTTGGAGTGCCTCGTCTAGGAGATGACCAAAGTAACTTAAATCCTCAGGTTCTTTTTCAAATTCGATAATCCATTCATGGGCTCCCTTACGGTCTTTTTCCATAAAGATTGGAGCAGCGGTATAATTGGACAGGGTACTCTGGGTTTGCTTACTTACCTTGGCAAGTGCTTTTTCTGCATCGTCAACAATCAATTCTTCACCAAATGCATTGATAAAATGCTTCGTTCTTCCCGAAACCTGAATGCGATAGGGAGAGAGACTGGTGAACCTTATGGTATCTCCGATTTTATATCGCCAGAGCCCACCATTGGTGGTAATAACCATAGCATAGTTCCGATTTAACTCAACATCAGAAAGGGGAATGATGTTCCTTTCGTCTTCTTCTTCACCTTGAAAAGGAATGAATTCATAAAAAATACCGTAGTCCAGCATAAGCAGTAATTCATCCGAATCGTTCTGGTCTTGAATCCCAAAGAAACCTTCTGAGGCATTGTAAATTTCGTAATAACGAAAATCAGACTTTGGAAATAAATTTTTGTAAAGCGTACTATAAGGCTTGAAGCTCACGCCTCCGTGAAAATACACTTCTGCATCTGGCCAGACTTCAGTGATGTTTTCCTTTCCTGTTTCTTTTAATACATTTTGTAACAAAACTAACATCCACGAGGGCACACCCGCCAAGCTGGTCACTTTTTCGGGTATGGATTCAGCCACAATGGCTTTCATTTTTGTCTCCCATTCAGGGAGGAGTGACGTTTTATTGCTGGGGGTACTGCTCAGCTCGGCCCAAAAAGGAAGATTTTGTATGATGATCGAAGAAAGATCTCCAAAATAACTGTTGTTTTTATTGTACAATTCATTGCTTCCACCTAGACGCAGCGATTTTCCTGTGAGCAATTGGGAATCTTCGTTATTGTTAAAATACAACGAGAGCATATCCTTACCGGCCTTGTAATGACAATCCTCAAGGGCTTCCGTACTCACAGGGATAAATTTACTTTTCGCATTGGTAGTCCCGCTGGACTTTGCAAACCACTTGATGCTGCTAGGCCAAAAAATATTTTGGACTCCTTGGCGACAGCGTTCAATGTCAGATTCTATAGATTCATACGTACATACAGGGACTCGTTCTTTGAATACATTATAACTTTTTACCGTTTCAAACTCATATTTTTTACCAATTTCGGTTTGAGCAGCAGTTTTAACCAAGGTGTGAAGCAATTCATTTTGAACCTCAATTGGGTACCTTACAAAAAGCTCTATTTGGTGTATTCTCTTTTTGAGAATCCATGAAGCTATAGAATTAAATAGGGGTATGGGCATAAAATAATTAGTATCTTACTTTCGTAAAAGTAATTAATTCTAAGCGAGTATATGTTTAAGGGAACTTTAAAAAAAATGATCACGGAATTAAACAGTCCCATCCATTATTTTTTAGAAATGGAGAGTGGTTATGTACATGTCAACCAATGTATTGGAAAGCATATCACGATAAGTCATATAGGTTCTCAGTGTTTAAACTGTTCTCAAGAACTCCCCATTTTTAGACAAGGTTTTTGCAAATCTTGTTTTTTTGAAACCCCCGCAGCTGGAGATTGGATCATGCGACCCGAGCTGAGTAAGGCACATTTGGGTGAAGCGGACCGCGATCTGGAATATGAAAAAAAAATGCAACTGCAGCCTCATATTCTTTACCTAGCGCTGAGCAGTCATCTTAAAGTGGGTGTCACTAGAAAAAGCCAAGTACCTACGCGTTGGATCGATCAGGGAGCACATGAGGCCCTGGTGCTTTTAGAAGTTCCCAATCGCTATCTGGCAGGAGTGGGAGAAGTGGCGCTTAAGGAACATTTTTCGGATAAAACCAATTGGAGAAAAATGCTTCAAAATGAATCGGAACCCATCGTTTGGGAGGAAGCGTTTCACAAGGCTTTAGATCAGTTACCCAAGGACTTGAAACCCTATATGAAAACTACTGCAGCGCTTGAAAAATTTGAATTTCCTGTACAGTCGTATCCTACAAAAGTTGCTAGTTTAAATTTGACTAAAACACCGCTTTATGAAGGGAAACTCATGGGAATTCGAGGGCAATACTTACTCTTTGAAGATCAAACGGTTTTTAATGTACGGTCCAATGAAGGGCAACGCGTCAAGTTGCGTTTTCAGTCCTAAATATCTTTGCTAGAATCGGCTAGAAGCTTGCGCAATTCCGTCATTTCTTTTTTGGTTAAGTCTCTGTAGCGCCCCACTTTAGTATCCAACTTGAGGTTCATAATACGAACTCGTTTTAGCTCAACTACCCGATACTCTAAAAACTCGCACATTCTTCGAATCTGGCGATTGAGGCCTTGGGTCAAAATAATTCGAAATTGTTTTTTGTGGATTTGTTCTACAAAACAGGGTTTGGTAACCGTATCTAAAATGGGGACTCCACTTCCCATTTTTTCAACAAATTCTTCTGTTACAGGCTTGTTTACTGTTACGATATATTCTTTTTCGTGATTGTTCCGAGCGCGTAAGATTTTATTGACAATATCCCCATCATTGGTCAGTAAGATCAGCCCTTCACTCATTTTATCCAAACGACCAATGGGAAAGATGCGACTTGGATAATTGATGTAGTCGATAATGTTGTCTTTTTCTACTCGAGTATCTGTTGTACAAACGATACCCTTTGGTTTATTAAAGGCGATATAAACCGATCCTTCCTGATGGTTTTCAATCAAAATTCCATCGACTTCAATACGATCCTGGGGACTTACTTTTTGTCCCATTACGACGGCTTTTCCATTGACTTGGATTCGGCCTTGATCGATCAATTTGTCTGCTGCTCTTCGAGAACAGTGTCCAATTTCGCTGAGGTATTTATTCAGTCGTATCCCTTCGGATGCTTCGCTCATAGTTTAAATTTCAATTTCATCTGTAGGCTTTAAATCAAAGGTTTTTCTAAATAAACCTACAAAAAGATAAAGTAGGGGTGTGTCTAGAGCTGCTACAAAAACTTTAAAAAGAAAACTAGAAAGGACCAGTCCCCAAAAAAGGCTCCAATCCAATACACCAAAAGCACTCAATAATCCAACTACGAGAACCGAATCAATTAGCTGTGAGCTAAAGGTTGAAAAGTTATTTCGCAACCAAAGCATTTTACCCTGAGTCAGTTTTTTCCAAAAGTGATAAATACGAATGTCCACAAATTGAGCCAGTAAATACGCAATCATGGAGGCCAAAACAGCGATAGGAGAAAGCGCAAAAACCTGGTTAAAAGTGGAATCGTCTATGGGCGAGTTGGCTAGGGCAGGAACTGCATTGGCGAGCAACAGAATTCCCATAGAAAAAAAAGAAGCGAAAATACCCGTTACTACAACTTGATTGGCTTTCTTTTTGCCGTAAATTTCTGAAATCAAGTCCGTAATTAAAAAGGTAAGGGGGTAAGGTAAGACCCCTACGGAGAGTTCAAAAAGAGAATTGCCAAAAAGCTTAAAATCAAAGGGATACCAATAAAAGAACTTTTGGAAAATCAAATTGGATACCACCAAAGAAGTAATAAATAGCCCTGCGAGTAACAGGTAGATATTTTTAGCAAGTTCTTTTTTTTGAGCTGTCATTTAGTGGATTTTTAATTCAAAAGGCATAAGGGTTTGGATGTAGGGAGAGGGAGTTTTAGTTTTGAAATTTTTAAATGATAGCAATATGTCCTTGCGGATCCAATTTTCAATTGGGTTTTGTAGTTCAATAGAGGGGCTGATTCCTTTCAACATGCTTTCTAAACTTTCTTCAAATTTGGGGTATTCCAAGGTGTTGTAGGTTTCAATTCCTGCACGTACTGCAGCCTCTGCGATGGCATCTTCCAAGCCTCCCAAACGGTCTACTAGACCTAATTCTAAGGCTTGTTTTCCTGTCCAGACTCTACCTTGGGCAAGATTTTCAACCACTTCCGGATCTAATGAACGCCCTTGTTCCACCCGCTGTTTAAATTGGGTGTAGGTCTTTTCAATACCTTTCTCCAACTGCTTTTTAAAGGCTGGGGTTAGGGGTTGGTAGGGACTGTAGCCCAATGCGTTGGGATGGGTTTCTACCGTTTGCGCTTGTATCCCAATGTCCTCTAAAAAATCGGTTGCGTTGGGCAAGGTGGCAAATACCCCTATGGATCCTGTAATACTCATTGGGTCTGCAAAAATAGCATCGGCTCCCGACGCGATATAATACCCTCCTGAGGCTGCTGTATTTCCGATTGACACTATCACAGGTTTGGATTCTTTTACTTTTTCAATGGTACGCCATAGCAGTTCTGAAATCAAGGCACTTCCCCCTGGGGAATTGATTCTTAAAACTACCGCTTTGATCCAATCGTCTTGAGCTAAATCTTCTAGCGTTTCAACGAAAACACCCTGGGCAATGATGGACTCGGTACCTTCACCATACAAGATGGGTCCGTTGGCAAAAACAATCCCTATGCGATCCTTAATAGCACTGTCATAGGAAGCGTTACTTGCATTGACACGGTTTTGGGAGACCAACTTCAGTTCGTCTTCGAGATCCATTTCCAATCGAAGCTTAATTTTTTCGTCAAATGTATCCTCGTAGTAAAGTCCATCAACGAGTTTGGCTTCTAGAGCTTCTTCTGGAAGACTTAGTGTGTTGTCATTGATCAAAGCATCCAAAGCCTCTTCGGTAAACCCTCTGTCGGAGGAAACTTCTTCTCGTACCGTTGACCAAAGATCATTGAGGAGACTGCTAATTTGGTATTCATTTTCTGCACTCATTTCGTTTTCTAAAAAGGGCTCTACGGCACTCTTGTACTTTCCGTGTCGTACCACTTCCATTTTAAAACCATAGGTGTCTTGAAAATCTTTGTAATAAAGTACTTCAGAGGCCAAACCCTTAAATTCAAAAGCTCCTGCTGGATTTAAAAAAATAGAATCTGCTACAGAAGCAACAAAATATCCTTTTTGAGTAAAAAAATCTCCATAGGCATAAATGAATTTTCCTGCGGATTTGAATTTTTTTAGGGCTTTTCTAATGCTGTGCGCCTGTGACCACCCCGCAGTTACAAAATCGGAACGCAATCGGATTCCTTCAACGTTAGGATCTGTACTGGCGGTTCGAATGGCAGAGAGTACATCGGGTAGCGCAATGACTTCTTCATCAATTCCCAAGAATTGCTGAATTTCATCAAAGACAGGAGGACG
>DQCR01000007.1 GCA_003533785.1 Flavobacteriaceae bacterium | reverse complement strand
ATGCATAGGGGCCGTTGCCATAGTGTTGGGGTTTATTTGTCCAATTTACCAATCTGAACATCAACCAAACGGGCTTCACGAGAATCGGGAAACTCTTCTTTGATTCGCTTTAAATATCCCAGAGCAACTTGTTCTTTACCCAAAATAGCCCCCAATGTAGCTGCTTTGAATAAGTATTTTGGTGTACTGAATAAGTTTTCATTCACACCTGCAGCCTGAACATAATAATCGAAAGCATCTTCCATTTGACCTATCTGAGCAAAGGAATCACCAATAGCTCCTTTGGCCAAAGCCGAAAGTAATACATCGTCCGCATCGAACTGATCCAAATAAGAAATGGCGTTTTTGTAGTCTTTTAAATTGAGATAGGACATCCCTGCACTGTAGGTAGCCAATTTGGCTGCTGCAGTTCCAGAATAATTTTCAATTATATCCAAAAAACCGTACTTCCCATCTCCCCCATTCAATGCCCGCAGATAGAGGGAATCAGAATTAGTGCTATTCACTGCCAAGTCAAAGTAATATTGTGCTTGATTCAATTCACTAACAGATTCTCTTTCTTTAGGCTGTTGAACAAACTGTTCGTATCCCAGGTAACCCAAAACCACAAAGGCAACACCTCCAATAATTCCCAATATGAAATTTTGGTATTTCGATACAAATTTTTCTGTTTTAGAAGCCCCAGTATCTAACCGTTCAAACACCTCAGCAGTGGTGCTTTCCATTTCTTGATCAGGAGTATTGGGCTTACTTATTGATTTTTTGTACCCGCGTTTTTTGTATGTCGCCATGGCTAAAAATTTGAATCACAAAAGTACACTTTTTTGGATAATACAAAAAGTCACCCAGTACAAGTAAATAAAGGAAAAACACCTCTTGTTTATGGGGCAAAAATCTATCTTTGTTTTCATGCAGTTGCGACGACTCTCATTGACGAATTACAAAAATCAAAAAGCTTTTGAACTCGACTTTGAAGCCCCCATCAATGCCTTTGTAGGTAACAATGGAGTAGGAAAAACCAACCTGCTCGATGCAATTTATCACTTAGCCCTTGGCAAAAGCTATTTTAATCCCATTGCTTCGCAAAACATCCATTTCGGGGCAGATTTTTTTGTCCTTGAAGGACGCTTCATCAAACGGGAGGAGGAGGAGAAAATCATTTGCAGCTTCAAACGAGGCGGCAAGAAAGTGATCAAACGAAACGGAAAGGCATATGATAAAATTGCGGAACACATTGGGTTGATCCCTTTGGTGATTATTTCCCCCAGCGATCAAGATTTGATTGCTGCTGGTAGCAGTGTGAGACGTAAGTTTATGGATGGTATTATAGGACAAACAGACACTACCTATTTGGATGCTCTACTTCAATATCATCGTGTGGTGGATCAGCGTAACTCGCTTTTGAAATTCTTTGCTGCCAACCAACAGTTTGACCCCACGGCACTAGAAGCATATGATCAACAGCTACTCCAATTGAGTAGTCCCCTTTACAAAACGAGGAAACGTTTTATGGAAGCTTTTACACCTGTCTTTGAAAAACGGTACAAGCAAATCAGTGATGCACAAGAGAGTGTAGAAATTCACTACCAAACCCAGTTGGATGAAAAACCTTTGGCCGATTTACTCCAGGAAGCGCTATCCAGAGATCGAGCTCTACAGTTTTCTAGTGTAGGGCTCCATAAAGACGATTTAGAATTACGTTTGGGCAAACAACCTGTCAAAAAATTTGGAAGCCAAGGCCAACAAAAATCTTTTTTGATTGCACTCAAATTAGCGCAATTCGATTATATGCAACAGCAACAGGGTGTTCCTCCGATTGTCTTACTTGATGATATTTTTGACAAATTGGATCAAGAACGTGTGGCCCGAATTGTTCATTTGTTAAGCGCTGCCGATTTTGGTCAGATTTTTATTTCCGATACTCATGCCGAGCTCACCGAAAAGGCCTTGCAAAGCAGTGCCATGAATTACGAACTTTTTTCATTGGGAAACCCAAAAAACAATATCTTGTAACATGCGCTTATTTTCAATCTTTTTATTGCTTTACTCATTTATTTTTTGGGCTGCATGCAATGAAACTATTCAGAAGGACGCTTTACAAGGCTATTGGCAAATAGATAAGGTCACACAAGCCAATGAAACCTTTGTCCCAGCTACAGGAAATATTCAATTCGATCATTACACCTTGGTGGCCATGGGAAAAGGATACCGAAAAAAATTGAGCCCCAGCCTTGGTGAGACCCTCATTACTTCTCGAGATCGATCTGATTTTACTCTTGAATCTCAAAGAGACAGCTGGCAACTTCATTTTCAAACCCCTTGGGACGAGTGGTATGAAAAAATAATCCGTTTGGATTCTCAGGAATTAGTGCTAGAACACAATAACAAACGCTACTATTACAAACGCAAAAATCTAACTGATGGCCGACCGTGACTTTGAACCCCGTTCTTTAAAAGAGGTACTCTCTGAATTCTCTCAACAAAAAGGGGTCCGCAAGGGAATAGAAAAAGTGCGGGTGGAGCAATTATGGAAAGATACTTTAGGTGCCTATGTAAACCGCTATACCCGAACAATACGGTTGGAAGGTACCACCCTCGTGGTAGAAATCACCAATGCCACCCTAAAAGAGGAAATGCGGTATGCTCAGGAAAGCCTGCTCGAACGATTAAATGAGGGGGTAGAAGGAATTCAATTCAAAAGAATGGTTCTGCGTTAAAACAATTCGCGTCCGGAGAAATGAAAACCAATCTCTATCGCAGCGTTCTCATCGCTGTCCGAACCATGTACAGCATTTTCACCAACAGAAGTAGCATATAGTTGACGTATCGTCCCTTCCGCCGCATCCTCAGGATTGGTGGCTCCGATGAGAGTACGAAAATCATTCACTGCATTATCCTTTTCCAACACGGCAGCCACTATGGGTCCTCGAGTCATAAAAGCAACCAACTCACCAAAAAACGGCCGCTCCTTATGAACAGCATAGAAAGCTTCAGCATCCGACTGAGTCAATTGCGTTTTCTTCAAACCCACAATCCGAAAGCCAGCACTATTAATTTTTTCCAAAATGGCCCCTGTATGGCCGTTTTCCACCGCATCCGGTTTGATCATGGTAAAGGTTCTTTTCATCATCATTATTTTCGGCAAAAGTAGCCTTTTTTTCTCTTTGCCCAAAGTCCAACTCCTGTAGATTTTATGGAAGCTTTTCACAACCTGTCTAATTTTCATCTTGGTTAATTAGTAATCATAAAACCCCCTACTATGCAACCATCAAGAAATCAAATAAAGGCCTATCTTTGCCCAAAAAGGCATGGAAATTCAGCAGCTTCCCGCATTACAAGCCCTCCTAGACCAGCCGCAACGCATTGGAGTAATTCCTCATCAAAATCCTGATGGAGACGCCTTGGGGAGTTGCCTGGCGTGGTCCTCCTTCTTGCGAAAAAAAGGGCACACAGTTCAGATCGTTTCCCCCAATGACTATCCCAGCTTTTTAGCTTGGATGCCTAGGCAAGATGAGATTGTCCTTCACAGCACTCAACAAGACAAAGCTCAAAAAATAATTGCTGAATCCGATATTCTTTTTACACTCGATTTTAATGACTTATTGCGAATCGATGCCTTGGGACCTTGGGTCGAAAAAAGTAAGGCCACATTGGTGATGATTGATCATCATGAAAAGCCCAAAGAATATGCCGCATTATCACTCTCTTTTCCTCCGATGAGTTCTACGGCTGAGATTATCTATCACCTCATCAATCAATGGGATTCTAGCGCTATCGATTCGGATATGGCAACTTGTCTTTACACTGGAATAATGACCGATACGGGGTCTTTCCGCTTTCCCTCTACTACAGCAGATACCCACCGAGCCATTGCCCACCTGATGGAATGTGGCGCGCCACACACAGGAATCCACCAGA